>NZ_JADALJ010000001.1:3220833-3524166 GCF_014876185.1 Rufibacter sp. LB8
AAGTGCAGTTTTCCACCTCAGCCCCTTACGTGAACAAAGAAGTGACCAACGTGGTGGTGACCAATGACCGCATCACAGAGATTCCTGCGGTGACGCTAAACTAAAGTCTACAAGTACCTATAAAAAGAGAAAGGGAGCCCGCGTTGGGCCCCCCTTGTCTTTTCCGTTTTCGGGCTCAATTCTGGAAACGAAGCCAAAAACGCAAATTTTACAGCTCCATGTCTTGCCCGTACCGAATGCGCACGAAGGTCACGTAGTCTGAGTTGATAGGCTCATGGCCGGCCAGCCGCAACTCTCTGGCAACTTGCCCGCGGTGGTAGGTGGCGTGGTTAATGGCGTGGGTAAGAATGTCGCGCACCTTGGTGGAGTACTGCTTGCCTTGGGTGTTGGTGTAGTCAATGGTGCGGTCCAGCTCGGTCTGGTCTGCGTTGGCGTACAATTCAATCAGTTTAGGCGAAGTCTGGGCGTGCAGTTGGTGCAGTTCTGGCAGGCTGTGTTTCTGCAAAACGGTCACGGGGCTTTTGGTGCCGGTGATGCGGGCAATCCAGATGGCCTGGGCGTTGAGCAGGTGGCTGAACATAAGCGTGGCGTAATCTGGCAGGTCACCGGCAATGCGGTCCAGGCTTTTCAAGATGCGGCCGTTGGCCCAGGCGTTATATTCTGTGAGGTTTTGCAATACGTCTGTTGAGGTCATGTCTGTGTGCTTGGTAAAAACGCTGGTTGGTCAAACAGCGGGCAAAAGTAGTAAACGCAGGCGTCAGAAAGAATGTTTATCCCAGTTTTCAATGAAATGCACGGCATACGGCCAGAAAACCAGCAGTCCCACCGTCGCCGCCGTGACCGCCGCCATGAGCACCGCCGCCGCCGCAATGTCTTTGGCTTTGCCCGCCAGCGGGTGTCTCTCCGGCGAAACCAAATTCACTACCACTTCCAGGGCCGTGTTGAAAAGTTCGGCCATCCAGACCAAACCAATGGCGCCGGCAATGGCCACCCACTCCCATCGGTTTAACCCAACATAAAACCCCAAGGCCACTGCCAGCCCCGCCGACAACACGTGCCACCGAAAGTTGACCTCAGACTGGAACGCCGCCGCCAAACCCTGCCCCGCATACCCGAAGCTGTTGAGTCTTTGCCTGAGAAACGTGGGTTTTCTGGGTTGCATGTAGAGAATTGGGTGTATGGTGAAGGTCAGTGATTGTCTTTAACAAAACAAGCTGAATTCTCGCTTTCAAGCTGCTCAGGGTAGCAATGCTGTGCACTATTTATTTTACAGCTGAACCCCACCAGGCCTAGACGTCAACGGTTTGACCTCTTTAACGCCATCACCAGAGAAAAAGCTGCTCTTTAGATAAAGAAGGATTTCCGTTTTCGGGCTCATTTCTGAAAAAGAGCCCGAAAACGGAAATATGAATGGGCTTTTAGGTTTATACTGATGGCTTGGCTGTTTTGGGTTCAGCGGTTACACTTTTATGATGATGTTCTTGCGGTACATTATATAGAGTATGAGCATCCAGAAGAGAATCCAGGTGAGGGCCCAGGCCAGTGATGCGTTGTACGGCGACAGCCACGTGGTATAAAACGATTCATAGAGCCAGGTTTTGCTGTCCACTTCGCCAGCTGGCGTGCTTACCTTGATCATGCCCATGATTCTAGGGATAAGGCCCGAGAGAAAGAACACCGTGATGGCATTTACGCCATACACCAGAAACGGCGTGGTGAACCGGCGGTAGCCTTTCACGTCAATCAGCCAATAGCAGAGCCCCAGGCCCAGCATGGCCAACCCGCCGGTGTACAACACATATGAGCTGGTCCAAAGGCTTTTATTGATAGGGAAATGCAGGTCCCACACCAAGCCGGCCATTGTTAAGAGTACGCCCCAGACCATGAGCCAGGCAATTTTGTTTCCCGGTTCGTCTTTCCGCTTGAGCCATTGGCCTACCAGCACCCCTATCATGGCACTCACTACCGCGGGCAACGTGCTCAAAATGCCTTCGGGGTCCCAGACTTTAGCGTATTTCCAGAGGTGACCCGGCAGCAAGGCGTTGTCTACCCAGGCCGCCAGATTGGTAGTAGGCTGCAGGTTGGCCTGCCCTATGCCCGGCACCGGGGCAAACATGAGCAGCAGCCAATAGCCTACCAGAAACACCGCGCCCAGAATGATTTGTGTTCTACGTGTTGTTTTCAGGAAGATGGCCGCCGCTATGATAAACACTACCCCAATACGCTGGAGCACGCCCGGTATGCGCACGGTCTCAAAGTCAAACGTGGGGAACAAGGCCAGAAACAAACCCAGGGCAAACAAGGTGAGGCCCCGGCGCACAATCCGGAGCAAGGTCTTAGAATGCGAAGCCGGGTCCAGTTTCTTGCCAGACAAGGCATAGGCAATGGAAACTCCTACTATAAAAAGGAAAAACGGAAAAACCAGGTCAGTGGGCGTGCACCCATGCCAGGCCGCGTGTTTGAGCGGCGCATAGATTTTGCCCCAGTTGCCCGGGTTGTTCACCAAGATCATGGCCAGCACCGTGATACCCCTGAACACATCCAAAGATAACAGACGGGAGGCGGCAGCAGGTGCCGGTAAAGGAGGACTAGGATTGGTAGTTGAGTCAGGAGGAGATTGCACAGTTGAAAACTAAAAGATGGAAAAAGTGAGGGTCTAAAACTTTGATAAATGATAATTGGGCGAAAACATGCCTGTTGGGCCTAAATTCAAAATCTTGAAGAAAACGCCCTATTGCGTTAGCAAACTATAAAAATTTGTTATGATTCCGTAGTTAAAAAAAAAATTTCAAAAGTTTTCTTGCTTTGGAGGAGGACTCTCTCTATATTTTCAACAAATAAGAAAACTGTCTGTAATGCCAGCCAAGCCACCCTTGAAGAATACTATTTCCTTGGGTCTTAACAAAGGTTATTAAAATAGCAAACTATAAGGCAGATAGGTTTTAAAATTGAAATATTTACTTTTAACAAGGGTTTTTTTGATAAATGTATATTTTTTCATTGTCACAAGACATTAAATTGCTTTAACTTGCGGAAATTTTTGTGTAGATTTCATTTGCCTGCTTGCTAAGGTTGGCGCATGAGATTGACACCCGGCTCTATTGTATTGTTTCACCTTGCTCACCACCTAAAAACCAACAAATTCAGTTTCTAAATTCTTACCTATGAAAGTAGTATTACGGTTAATGTTGTTTGCCATGAGCTTCTTGATAGCTCAGGCAGGTTTTGCCCAAAGCAAGACCATTACGGGGCGGGTGACCTCCGCTGAAGACGGCTCTGCCCTGCCCGGCGTAAGCGTGGTAGTAAAGGGGACCACTATTGGTTCTTCTACAGACGGAGACGGTCGCTTCTCTATTGATGCCCCGGTTGAGGGAACGTTGGTGTTCTCTTTTATTGGCATGTTGCCCCAAGAGGTAAAGGTGGGTGCTGCCAGCTCCATTAACATTGTGCTCAGGTCAGATGCCAAGGTGATGGATGAAGTGGTGGTGGTAGGGTACGGTACTCAGATGAAGAGTAATGTAACTGGTGCCATTTCTACCGTTGACACTAAGGTATTAGAGTCAAGACCCATTGCCGACGTTGCCCGTGGCTTACAGGGAACCGTGCCAGGTCTTACCATCACTACCCCCAGCGGTCAGATTGGTTCAGCGCCTGTTATTAAATTAAGAGGAAACTCTGGTACCCTTGTTGGGAATGGAGGAGCACAGCCGCTTATCTTGGTAGACAACGTTGAGGTTCCAGATTTACAATTAGTAAACCCAGATGATATTGAAACCATCTCTGTCCTGAAAGATGCGGCTTCGGCTTCAATCTATGGTTCCAGAGCGGCTTGGGGTGTTATCTTGATTACTACCAAAGGTGGTAAAAGAGGTGCGCCTAACAGAGTGACCTACTCCAATAACTTCTCTTGGAGCACGCCTACCCAAGTGCCAGAATTGGCCCCGGCTCCTGAGGCCGCTGAAATGGCCTTTGGTGCCAGAAGAAGAGTAGACCCATCTGCTGCGTTGATCAGTGCCGCCGGTGTGCGCATTGACTTAACGGCCATTGAGAAATTGCATGAATACCGCAGACTATATGGTGACGGTAGCCAGTTCAGCATGGAGATGGTGGAAGGCCGTGACTATGAGATCAGAGATGGTGGCGTTTATTTCTACCGCCCTTGGGATGTGAATGAACTGTTCATGGAGAAATGGGCTCCCCAGCAAACGCACAACCTTTCAGTTTCTGGCGGCAGCGAGAAAACCAATTACAACCTTAGCGCTAGTTATTTAGACCAAGGCGGTATCTATAAAGTAAACCCAGATGATTTCAAGCGCTACACCATTAACATGGGCGTTAGCACAGAAGTAAACAAATGGTTAGACATTAGAGGTAAGTTCTTGTACTCAAATACAAAGTTGACTGCCCCTTTCATGTTCTCCTCTGCTACGTATGACCCATGGTTCTATCTGTACAGATGGCCTTCTATTGCTCCTTACGGTACCATCAATGGCCAGCCTTTTAGAAACTCTATTACAGAAACAGCTCAGGCTAAACTGAACGAGACAAATAAAGGATTTACCAGAGTAAACGTAGGTGCCACCTTCAAACCTGTAAAAGGATTGACTGTAGATGTGGACTATACTTATGGTAGAACAAATGATGACTACAAAGAAGTAGGTGGTAATATTGCGGCACTTGACCACTGGAGTGGTATTGACCAAAGCAACAAAATTCCTTACCGTGTATATACTACCTCTTCTTTTGATAGAGTGGGCTACCAGACTTGGTGGTCAAACAGACATACTGTAAAAGGGTTTGCCACTTACAACCTTGACATTAACCAGCACTCAGTGAAGTTCATTGCCGGTGGTGATATTGAAGAACTTGAAAACTGGTCTTTGCTGGCTAGAAACACAGGCTTAATGGACCCTAACGCCGGTGAGCTTAACTTAACTAGTGGGTTATTGCCTACTATAGGTGGTTCCCACGGTGGGTTTGCTACAGCGGGTGTGTTTGGTCGTATCAACTATGCCTTTAATAACAAATACCTATTGGAGATAAATGCCCGCTATGATGGTTCCTCCAGATTATCTCCTACCACCAGATGGGGCTTCTTCTCCTCTGCTTCTGCCGGTTATGTAGTTACCGAGGAAGCATTCATGGAGTTTGCCAGACCAGTGCTGTCTTTCTTGAAACTTAGAGCTTCTTATGGTTCAGTAGGAAGTGAAAACCTGCCAATAGGTTTAATTTACCCTACCATGCCTAGATCAAACTCTGGTTGGCTTGTAGGTGGTGTAAACATGCCAACAGCTGGTTCTCCTGGCGCGGTAGGTGATAAACTTACCTGGGAAACCGTTTCTACCTTAGACTTTGGGGTAGATGCTAGATTCTTAAATGACAGATTTGGTTTCACCTTTGACTGGTTCAGAAGAAGCACAATTGACTTGTTAGGACCTGGAGCTACCTTGCCAGTTACTTTTGGTACTGGTGCACCGCAGGTAAACTTTGGTGAAGTACGCGCAGATGGTTGGGAACTTGGTATTGATTTCAAGCATTCCTTCAACAATGGCCTTAACATCAACGCCATGGTTGCCCTTTCAGATGTAGTGGAAAAAATCCATGAATACAGAGATGGATCTAGCGGCAGAATTATTTCAGCCAACTACCAAGGCAGAACACTTGGTGAAATCTGGGGCTATGAAACAGACAGATTCTTTACCGAAGACGATTTCAAGAGAGATCCTGCAACCGGTCAACTGCTGATGGAAAGAGGCGCTTACGTGTACCAAGATGGCGTACCTGTTCAGACATTCTTAGAATATGCTGGTTTGAGATTTGGGCCTGGTGACATCAAATACAAAGACTTGAATGGTGACGGTAAAATTGACCGTGGAGACAACTCTGTAGAGAACCCAGGTGACCAGAAAGTGATTGGTAACACCACGCCAAGATATCAGTATAGCTTGCGTTTAGGAGCAGACTGGAAAGGCGTTGATGTGAGCATGTATCTGCAAGGCGTTGCAAGCCGTGACTATTGGGCTACGGGTCAAATGTACATCCCAGGCTGGAGAGCGCACGAAGCATGGTACGCCCATCAGTTAGACTATTGGACTCCTGAGAACCCCAATGCATTCTACCCTAGGTTGACCCAAATTGGCGAAGCCAGCGTTTTCAACTTCCAGCCACAGAGCAAGTACTTGTTAGACCTGTCTTACCTGCGTGTGAAAAACGTGCAGATTGGCTATACCATCCCTAAAGCCATTTCCCAGAAAGTGAAGATTGAACGCTTGAGAGTGTATGGTAGCGGGGAGAACCTCTTTACGTTTGACAACCTGAACGGTGTTCCTATTGACCCAGAAGTAAACGTGACTCCAGGAAACCAAGGCGATGCCACCGGTGTTGGCCGTGTGTACCCATACCGTACGTCTTTCTCAGTTGGTGTACAGATCACCCTTTAATTTCTAAATTGAATCAAGATGAAAAATAGATTATTTGCTTTCCTATTCATAGCCATGACTGCGGTTAGCTGTGATGATGATTTATTAGAGAAACCACCCTTAGATGCCTTGACTGACAATACCTTCTGGTCAAGTGAAGCCAATGTGAGAACTTTCTCCTATGGGTTCTACACCGCTTATTTCTCAGGCTATGGTACCAGTGCCGCTGCCCAGGGAACCCATTGGTCTGGTAACAACCAGGTGTTAAGTGATGACAGAGCGCCCAGCGCGCCAGTTCTGTTCACTTTAAACCCGCCAGCCTCTGGTGGTGGCTGGGACTTCTCTTGGGTGAGAAGATCCAACATCTTAATTGACCGTGTAGCTAACGCCCCTGCTTTATCTACGGATGCCAAAGCCCATTGGGGTGGTGTAGGCCGCTTCTTTCGTGGTCTGGAATACCATGACCTGGTAAGAAGATTTGGTGATGTCCCTTACTATGATTACGTGCCTGGTGATTCAGACATTGCTAGTCTTTACAAGGCGCGAGATTCCCGTACGTTTGTTATGGATAAGGTTTTGGAAGACTT
Source organism: Rufibacter sp. LB8 (assembly GCF_014876185.1). Classification (NCBI taxonomy): domain Bacteria; kingdom Pseudomonadati; phylum Bacteroidota; class Cytophagia; order Cytophagales; family Hymenobacteraceae; genus Rufibacter; species Rufibacter sp. LB8. Next base: position 3,227,840 of record NZ_JADALJ010000001.1, read on the forward strand.
CAAATTTGCCGCTGAGAATGTAAGAACTCCTGCCGCAGAAGGTACTGCCGGCGGTACAAAAGGGCTCACCATCAACAAGCAAGTAGTGTTGGCCTATATGTCACGGGTTTTCTTGTTTGAAGGTACGTGGCAGAAATACCACATGAACAACCCAGCCAAAGCCAAAGAATACTTAGAAGCTGCTAAATGGGCCGCTGACCAGGTAATGACTACGGGTGGTTATAGCTTAGGTAGATACAGAGAAACATTCACATCTTTTGACTTGGCTAACAACCCAGAAGTTATTCTGTACCGCCAGTATGTAGATGGTATTCAGATGCACGCTACCATGAGCTACAACAACAAAGAAGCTCAGTCTGGTGCCTCCAAAGACATGATTAATTCTTATGTCACTAAGAACGGTCTGCCTATCAAGCAAGCAGGCAATACGCAGTACCAGGGCGATAAAGGAATTAAGAATGTAATGGCCAATAGAGACCCACGCATTACAGAGACTTTTGTTGACTCCATACGTTTACTGGGCATGCGGTATAACAACAAAGCCGTATACAATTACTCCACTTCTGGCTATGTATCGCATAAATACTTAGAAGAAACCACCAAAACTCTTCCAGCAGGTAACGGTCAGGTAAACGTAACAGATGCTCCTATCATTAGATACGGCGAAGTCTTGATCAACTACGCAGAAGCAGCCGCTGAATTGGCTACTGTGGGCGGAGCAGCTCTCTCGCAATCTGACATTGACAGATCAGTGAACGTGTTAAGAAACAGACCAGGTATTGGTGTAGCACCGCTTCAGGTTTCTGGTGACCAGGCACTCGTAGCTGGAACACCTATAGAAGACCCAGATAGAGATGGCTCAGTTAGCCCAATTCTGTGGGAAATCAGAAGAGAGCGCCGCGTAGAGCTTATCTTTGAAGGCTTTAGATATGATGACCTGAGACGTTGGAAAAAGCTTATTTACGCTGACACGCAGGTGAATGGTGATATCAACAGAGGTGCCTGGGTATCTAAAGACAACCCGGAGTACACCCTTGGTACCGTTCGTTTAGCCGTAGGCGATAATGACGCACCAAGCACCACCTTAAGAGAAGGCTACGTAGTGCCTTCTTTCAATGCCACTGGTGTGCGCATCTTTGACAACGACAAACATTACTTGGCACCATTGCCTCTTAACCAAATCAACTTATATAAAGCAAATGGTTTTGTGTTAACGCAGAACCCAGGCTGGGAATAATTGATTTAGTTTCTATAAAAAGGCCGCTGATGGAAACATCAGCGGCCTTTTGTTTTGTAGCCACCTGACCAGCAGAAGAACCAGCAAGCATTTGAGATACCGGCCTGAATTCGCTAAGCTATAGGCAGATTTTAAAGGGAAGCAAAGTCAAGTGGTATTGGCTACTCCCAAAGGAACAGACACAAGAAAGCCCTGCGTTTTCGGGCTCATTTCTGGGAATGAGGCCTAAAACAGAAAACCCGCTGCATTAGGTGCAGCGGGTTTTCTGTTTTCTATACTACGTTCAGGATATGCTTAGCCTTTCAAGCTGCCAATCATGTCTTCTGGTTTCACCCATTCAGTGAATTGTTCATCGGTGAGTAAACCTAAATCAAGAGCCGCTTGCCGAAGAGTAGTTCCTTCTTTGTGCGCTTTCTTGGCAATCTTGGCGGCGTTGTCATAGCCCACGTGCGGGTTCAAAGCTGTTACCAGCATCAAAGAGTTTTCCAGCTGGCGTTTGATTACCTCATAATTAGGTTCAATGCCCACAGCGCAATGTTTGTCGAAGGAGTCACAGGCATCGGCTATTAAACGGGCGCTCATAAGTAGGTTGAAAATCATGACCGGCTTGAACACATTCAACTCGAAGTGACCGTTCATCCCTCCTACTGAGATAGCCACGTCATTTCCCATTACCTGGGCGCAGACCATGGTCATGGCCTCTGCTTGCGTGGGGTTCACTTTGCCGGGCATGATGGAGGAACCAGGTTCGTTTTCCGGTATGATGATTTCACCGATACCAGAACGCGGACCCGAGGCCAACAGTCTTATATCATTTGCAATCTTCATCAAGCTCACGGCCAGTTGCTTCAAGGCACCGTGCGTTTCTACCATGGCGTCATGCGCGGCCAGAGACTCAAACTTGTTTTCGGCGGTTTTCAACGGCAAGCCAGAGAATTCAGAGATTTTCTGCGCCACCAATTCGGCGTAGCCATTAGGCGTGTTCAACCCAGTACCAACCGCAGAGCCGCCCAATGCCAACTCGCTCAAATGGTCTAAGGTGTTTCTCAATGCGCGCATGCCATGATCTAACTGCGACACATAGCCAGACAATTCCTGACCCAGCGTAAGCGGCGTGGCGTCCATTAAGTGCGTGCGGCCAATCTTCACCACGTGCATAAATTCCTGAGATTTGGCGTGCAGCGTATCTCTCAGCTTCTGCACCATGGGCAGCGTGTTCTGCGTCACGGCTTTATAAGCCGCAATGTGCATGGCCGTGGGGAACGTGTCATTGGAAGACTGCGACTTGTTCACATCATCGTTCGGGTGGATCTTCTTTTTCTCGTCCATCAGGTCGCCGCCCAGCAAAACGTGCGCGCGGTTAGCCACCACTTCGTTCACGTTCATGTTGCTCTGCGTGCCAGAACCAGTCTGCCACACCACCAGCGGAAATTGGTCAGCCAGGTCACCAGCCAAGATTTCGTCACACACCCGACCAATGATTTCGGCTTTGTCTTGCGCCAGTACGCCCAGCTCCGCGTTGGTGTAAGCGGCGGCTTTCTTCAAAATGGCGAAGGCGTCAATCACCTCTACCGGCATCAATTGTCCGCCAATGGTGAAGTTCTCTTTGGACCGTTGGGTCTGGGCGCCCCAGTATTTATCGGCGGGCACCTCTACGGGCCCCATGGTGTCTTTCTCTATGCGTATGCTCATGTCTGTTAGAAAATGGTTTATACTTGGTAGAAGGCCCAAAATTACGCAATTATTCATAAAAAACGGGTGCCCCAAAGAGAGCACCCGTTTTTGCCTTCGTTTCTGGAAATGAGCCCGAAAACGGATATCTTTTTTCTGCTTTGAGTTTTCAATTCGAAGTAAAATCTTACTGTTGGGTAACTTATTGTTGTAGAAATCGCTGTTCGGGGGAATCGCTGTTCGGGATTTCTAATCCTGAACCACTCTGTCAGGGATTTCCTAATCCCTGTTGCTGCCAGTTGGTAAGCGCGTACGGGGATTGATAAATCCCCAACAGAGTACTTTCGGATTGATAAATCCGAAAGAGCGAGAAAGACTAACCTACCACTAAACCTGCTTCAAGTTTTCAACTTGGAGCCACCCATTGAGCAAGTTTATCAACTTGCGTATTTTGCTATTAGAAAAATAAGGCCCACTATGGCGCGGAAGTAACTTCCGCGCCATAGTGGGGTAAAGAATGTATTTAAAGTATAAGGAAGTTTATAAACTTCCAGCGTGGATAGCCACAAGTTTAAAACTTGCGGCAGCAAAAGTAGTAGCGGTTCCGTTTTCGGCTTCATTTCTGAAAACGAGCCTGAAAACAGAAATCATCTCCACATTCTCACAACTCCAAATTTCCACATTACAACTAGCACATCAGCACATTGAAAAATTAGCACATTAACCTACTTCCGTTTGGCATTCACTTTCCCCGACAGGCCGCTTTCATTGTGCAGGCGGTCTACGGCGGTCACGGCGTAGGTGTAGCGCTCGCCGGGCTTAGCGGTTTTGTCTGTGTACGTGGTCCCTGTGTGCTGCAGTGCTAGCAGATGCGCCGGGTTCTCTGGATTGATGGTCTGGCCTTGCAACACGCGGTACACCACATAATACCTGGCTAAATCCCCGTCTGAAGCTTTGGCAGGCGCGTTCCAGGTCAAGGAAATACCATCTGTGTTGTTTTTAACTTTCAAGTCAGTGGGAACCAAGGGCGCCACGGCGTCTTTCCAGGGCATGGCGGGGATTAACGCGGGATGGCGGTAGTAGTTGGCGCGAAGCGTGTCTTGTACGCCAAGCGGGTTGCTCATGACAGATTTAGAGCTGAAGAACACGCTGCCGTGTACGCCGGGGTTGGCGCGGTTGAGGCGCATCTGTCGGCCGCTTTCCAGTGGGTCATGCCATTCCTTGAAACGGGCGTCAGAAGCTACGCGGTAGGTGCCCAGGCCAATGTAATTGTGCTTCCCGAAGCTGTTCTTCGCCCACCAGTCCAGCATTTTGGCGTAGTCTGCCACGGGATAGCCAATGTGGAAATACAGTTGCGGTACGTTGTAGTCAATCCAGCCTTTCTCCAGCCATTTGTACACATCGGCGTACAGGTGGTCATAATTGGTGAGGCCGCCTTTGGTGTCTGAGCCACGCGGGTCTTGGGTCACGTTTCGCCAGATGGCAAAGGGGCTAATCCCGAATTTCACGTACGGCTTGGTGGCTTTGATGCTGTCAGACAAGACCCTGATGACCTCGTCTACATTGTTCCTGCGCCAGTCATCTTTGTTAGTGAAACCAGCGCCGTATTTCTTAAAATCGTCTTCATCTGGGAAGGGGGCAGACGTTGGGTACGGGTAGAAATAATCATCGAAATGCACGGCGTCAAGGTCATAGCGGCGCACCACGTCCATGATCACGTCAATAATGTAGGTCCGTACTTCAGGAAGGCCGGGCTTGAAGTATTTCTTGCCGCCATAGGTCACAAACCACTCAGGCTTGGTCTTGGTGATGTGGTCTTTGGAGATGTTGGCGCTGATAGTGTCATGGGTGGCGCGGTACGGGTTAAACCACGCGTGGAATTCCATGCCGCGCTTGTGTGCCTCTTCAATCTGAAAGGCCAGCGGGTCATACGGCGGATTAGGCGCTTGCCCCTGCTTGCCAGAAAGCCAATGTGACCACAATTCTTTGGAACTCCTATACAACGCATCTGTGGTAGGCCGCACCTGCACAATCAAGGCATTGATGCCGTTTTTCTGATGTTCATCCAGAATATACCTGAACTCCTCCATCTGCGTCACTGGTGAAAGCCCTTGTTGGCTGGGCCAGTCAATATTCCCCACCGTGGCAATCCAGACGCCCCTGAACTCGCGTTTGGGCGAGGCCGAAGGTGTTTGGGCCTGCGCGGAGAAGGAGAAAAGGCAAAGCAGCGCAACTGCCAATCTGCTAAAGGGTGAGAGAAACCAGCTTTTCATAGTTTTTAAAAATGTTTAAGAACCTGAATGGCAAATACGTTTCTTTCCCTGGCTCTTGCAACATTTACGGGCAGCTAATTTCCGTTTTCGGGCTCATTTCCAGAAACGAGGCCAAAAACGGAAATCACTTCCCAGTCTGCAGCACCTCAAATGGAATGTCCATCAACGGGTAATTGCGCCAATCATTGAAATCATAGTGCCACCACTCTTCAGCATAAACTTTAAACCCGTGCTTGTGCATCATCTTCTTGAGCAGTTCACGGTTCTTTTTCACGCGGCGTGGCACATTGGCATACTCCGCGTGTGACTGCGGAATGGTGGCGTCATAGGCGGTGGGCATCTCCAGTTCTTTGCCGTCTTTCAGGCGCACCAAGGTCACGTCCATGGCGCAGCCGCGGTTGTGCTTGGAGCCGTTGCGCGGCGAGGCCACATACACCGTGTCTTTGATTTTCTCATAGAAATGAACCGTGACCTGGTACGGGCGGTAGCCGTCAAAAATCTTAAGGCCCAGGCCCAGCGGTTGCAAATCTGCCTGTATCTTTTTGAGGGCATCGGCCACGGGTTTGCGGGCGAAGGCGGTGGCCGTTTTATAGACAGGCTCCCCTACCAGATTATCTGCGGTGGCATATTTAATGTCCAGCACCAGGCCCGGAATGTACATAGCTAGTTCCACCAGTTCATGGTTGGGGTTGGCGGCCACCTGCTGCCGGTACAACTCCACTGAGGTCACAATGGGCAAGCCGTACGGGCCCTTCGGGATGGCGGGTAACGGGGTCTGCTGCGCCCAACCAAAAGAAGAAAGCAGCGCGAAAAGCAAAGTAAGGGCGAAGTGTTTCATTTCTGTCTGTACACAAGGTAGGCCAAAACGCTGGATGCTAAAAAGGTGAGAAGCCGGAGCCATTCAATACGGCCCGAGGCATAGTATGTGAGTCCTAAAGCCACCAGGGCCAATAAGGCACCCAGGCTGAAAAGGAAAACGAGAAGCTTTCTGTTTTTCATGAACATCTTGACACCCCGCGGGGTTTTGCTGCTTTTAAATGGTAAGGTTAAGAGAAAGTTAAAGTCGGCACGCCACGTTTGGTACCCGTGGTTTTTGCTGTATTTTTAAAAACGAAGCCAAAAACGGAAAACCATCTTCGGCACGCGGGCCTGGGTAAAATCTCCCAGACGCCTAAGTGGTAAACGAAGACGATGCTACCGGCGGTAAAGAAAATCCTGTAATTTTATAGAGTTTCTTCCTACTAATAAAAGAAGGAAAACCAGCATTTCAAACCACAACCTTACCATAAGACCCTTTCCTATGAATAGAAAACTGAAAATTGCGTGTCTGTCCATGCTTATAGGGAGCATGGCCTTGCCACCGGCCGCCCCGTTGTGGGCACAGGCCAGCAAGAAACCAGTAGCCAAACCAGCCGCTAAATCGATGGCCAAACCGGCGCCAAAGGCCAGCTCAGCGGCGTCACAGTTCAACCTGCCCTACGAGAAATACAAGCTGGCCAACGGCCTGGACGTGGTGCTGCACCAAGACAAATCTGACCCCAAAGTGGCGGTGGCCATTATGTACCACGTGGGCTCTAACCGCGAGAAACCGGGCCGCACCGGCTTTGCGCACTTCTTTGAGCACATGCTTTTCCAGAACTCAGAGAACGTGGGCAAGGGCAACTTCATTAAGGGCATCAACGAGATTGGCGGTTCGTTCAACGGCGGTACGTTTGAAGACGGCACCGTGTATTACGAGGTAGTGCCCAAAGATGCCCTGGAGCGCGTGCTCTGGATGGAGTCTGACCGCATGGGTTTCTTCATCAACACCCTAAGTGAGTGGGGACTGGAGAACGAAAAGCAGGTAGTCAAAAACGAAAAACGCCAGCGCGTAGACAACCAGCCCTACGGCCACACAGACTACGTGATCAAGAAAAGCCTCTACCCGGCCAGTCACCCGTACAGTTGGGATGTAATCGGGTCTTTGGAAGATTTGCAGAACGCCACCCTGGCAGATGTAAAAGAGTTTTACGACCAGTGGTACGGCGCCAGCAACGCCACCTTGGTCTTGACCGGCGACTTTGAAACCCCAGAGGCCAAGAAGCTGATTGAGAAATACTTCGGTGAACTCAAAGCCAAACCAGAGCCCAAGGCTTTGCCGCTTATGCCTGTGAAACTGGCGGCCACCAAGTCATTGTTCCACGTGGACAATTTCGCCAACCTGCCTGAACTGACCATGGTCTACCCTACCGTGGAGCAGTACCACAAAGACTCGTATGCCTTGACCATGTTGGGCAGCCTGCTTTCTAGTGGAAAGAACTCGCCGTTTGAGAAGATTATTGTAGAGGAACGCAAACTGGCACCGGGCGCCTCTGCCGGCCAAAGCTCCAGCGAGATTGCTGGTACGTTCAGAATACGCGTGCGTGCCTTTGATAAAAAAGATTTGGACGATGTGCAGGCCGCCATTTTTGCCGCCATGGCCAAGTTTGAGAAAGACGGCGTAGACGCCAAAGAACTGGCTAGGTTGAAAATTGGTCAGGAAACCGCACTTTACAACGGCATCTCCAGCCTGCTGAACAAAGCGTTCCAGCTGGCGCAGTACAATGAATTTGCCGGGGACCCGGGCTTCGCCAAGAAAGACATTGCCATGACCCAGGCCGTCACCGCCCAGGACATCCTAAACGTGTACAACAAATACATCAAAGGCAAACCGTACGTGGTGACCAGCTTCGTGCCGAAAGGCCAGGAAGAATTAGCCCTGAAAGGTGCTGTGAAAGCCGATGTGGTGGAAGAGAAAGTAGTGCCCGGCGCTGAAGCCGCCAACACGGCCAAAGAGTCTACCGCCTTCGTGAAAACGCCGTCTAAGATGGACCGGAGCAAGATGCCCGCGCTGAGCAATAACTTCAAGTTCAACGCGCCCGCCATCTGGACCAGCCAGCTTAAAAACGGCATGAAAGTGTACGGCATTGAGCAGAATGAATTGCCCCTGGTGCAGTTCAGCATTCAGATTAAAGGCGGCATGCAGCTAGATGACCCCAAGAAGATTGGCACCGCCGCGCTGGTAGACGCCATGCTCATGGAAGGCACCAAAAACAAAACGCCGCAGCAGCTGGAAGAAGCCATTGGCCAATTGGGCGCGTTCATCACCGTCAATTCCTCCTCAGAAGATATTACGCTTTCAGGCAATACCTTGGCCCGTAACTTCCCCCAGGTTTTGAAACTAGCCGAGGAAATCTTACTGGAGCCACGTTGGGATGAAGCCGAATTTGCCAAAGCCAAGCAGGCCGCTTTAACCCGCATCAGACAAAACCAGGCCAACCCGAACTCGGTGGCGTCACTGGCCTTCAACAAAGTGCTCTACGGCGAAAACAGTCGGTTTGCGTTCCCTACCTCCGGCACCCAGGAAACCGTGGAAAGTATTACCCTGCAAGACCTGAAAGACTACTACCAGAAGAATTTCTCGCCCAGCGTGGCTAGTTTCCATGTGGCCGGCGCCATCAAGCAAACCGATGTCACCAAAGCCCTGGCCAACCTGGAGCAGAAATGGACCGCCAAAAACGTGGCCTTGCCTTCTCCGGTGACTGCCACCGCCAAACCTGCCGCCCGTCTCTATTTCATTGACCAGCCAGATGCCAAGCAGAGCGTGATTTACGCCGGTTACCTGGCTGTGCCCGCCAACGCGTCAGATTTTGCCGCCTTACAGGCCATTAACTACAAACTGGGTTCGGGCTCCGCTTCTACTTTGTTCAACGTGCTGCGTCTGCAGAAAGGCTACACGTACGGCGCCTTCTCGGCGTTTTCGCGCAAACCAACGGCCCCCGGCGCGTTCTTCGCGTCTAGCAGCGTGCGCACCAACGTGACCAAGGAATCTTTGCAGACCCTAGATGAAATCCTGAAAAACTACGGCACCAGCTACACGGAGCAAGACCTGGCCACCACCAAAAACGCCCTGGTGCGCGAAACCGCTCTGGGCTATGAAACCCTGGGAAGTCTGGTAAGCCTGCTGGAAACCATTAACACCTACAACCTGCCCCTGGACTATCTCAAGAAAAACGAGCAGGCCGTGCAGACCTTGAGCTATGACCAGGCCAGATCCATGATTACCAACTACCTGGACCCATCTAAAATGGTCTACTTGGTGGTAGGCGATGCCAAAACCCAGCTGGCCAACCTGAAAGACCTAGGTCTAGGCGAACCGGTAATTTTGCCGAACAAATAGATTTTTTTAACTCGATGCAAAAGCCCGCCACTTCAACGTAGCGGGCTTTTCTTTTTCCGTTTTCGGGCTCATTTTCAGAAACGGGGCCAAAAACGCGAAGCCGCGACTGGTTATTGATTATTGCGGGCGTTGCCCCATCTTTGCAAGAAAAACAAACCCGTTGCGTTTACAGTTTACTAAGACCATGGCGAAAGGAAATCTATTTTGGATGCTGCTGGCGGGCTTCTGCGCCCTGGCCAGTGCCTGTGAACCCGAGAAGCTGGAACGCGGCAAGGAGATGGCCGTGGAGGCCGAACGCCACAAGGTCAAGCGCATCACCCAGGAAGACACGGAGAAACAAGCCCTGCTGGCTGGGGACACCATCATTGGCATGGTGGAAGGCGCGTTCCTGCAGCTCGCCGAAGCCCAGCCCAAAGAGCAGGCCCTGTTCGTGTCCCATCCCGACAAACTCCCCACTGTGCAGGCCATCCTGCGCCGCTACAACGCCCGTTTAGTCAGAAAACAATTCGCCACTGAGCAGGAAATGGACGCCTATTTAAAGAAACATTTCCTGAAGGCCGAAAAAGACAACCTCCAAGCCAATGCCCACCTCAACGTAGCCAGCCAAGAAGTCCTGTTCCAGCGGCCCATCATTGTGCGCCGCCGCAACTGCGCCAGCTGTGACGAACCCAGCCTCCTTGATTTCACGGCCACCGAGTTAGACAACCTGCGCGTGTTCTCGGCACAAGGCAAACCCAACGGATTTCAGGAAGGCCAGGTGCGGGGCGTGTGGCAGGTGGTTTTCCCTCGGCAGAAAGTTATTGAGCAAATCACCCTCAAGACCAAACCCTCCCGCCGTGGCCGCGGTGGTTTCTTTGGAAGTAAGCCAGATACCGTGAACGCTACCCGCTGATTTACACAAAAAACAAGGCTTCCTGTTTTCAGGCTCATTTCCAGAAATGAAGCCGAAAACGAAAACCGTAGAGACCAGGCACTGCCTTGTCTTCTGCGCATTCCAAAAAAGCTCCCCTCCTGTTCTAGGAGGGGTTGGGGGTGGTACACATTCCTTCCCTTAAAAGCCTACTTCACCACAAAAGTACTACTAACAGTCCCTGGTTTCCCGGTGGGGGTCATGCCTTCCAGCACGGTGCGGTAGGTAGCGCGTTGGTCAGCGGTGTAGAAGGAGACTTCGGCTTTGCCGCTGTCATCTGTCTGTATCTTGGGGTTCCAATAGAGCGTGGTACGAAGGTCAGGCATGACCACGTTGCTGGTTTCGGGTTTGTCATAGGCCGGCAGGTAGAACTCGCGCGCCTTCTGGAAGAACAAGCCTTGGTACGTGGCTAGTCCGGGTGGTTTGCTGTTCTTGTTGTCATTGCTGCCGCCGCCTTTCTTGAGCGTGACGGCAATAACGCCGTTGTAGCCCTGCGGACCGTAAACCGCCGAAGAAGCGCCCGGTTTCAGGATTTCCACGGCTTCTACATCACTGACAATCACAGATTGTATGAAGGAGGCATCTACCGGCGAGCCGTTCAACAAGAATAGCGGCGGGCCGGCGTTGCGCATGCTGATCTGGCCGTCTTTGATTTGCAGCCCGGCCACGCGGCCTTGCAGGGCTTGCAAAACGTCCATGCTTCTGGGTAGGTCTGACCCCATGATCACGCGGTCGGCGGTGGTGTGGCGGCTGCCGGCGGGTGGTTTGAATTCTTCACGTTTCTTGCCGCGCACTTCCACTTGTTGCAATAGAATGCCGCTGCGGCCGGTGAACTGGTCTAGTTTCAGCTGTTCGCGGTTGCGTTGCAGATAAGCCCACACTTCATTGGAGTACAGCGAAGGCACCAGGTTGAACGGAGGCCGAGGGAAGGCCTGAATCTGCGGCAAGTTGCTGTCTAAGGTAAGGAACGCCGCCGTCACCCCGCGGCCCGATTGCACCGTGAGGCTGGACGTGTCTGGGAAACTGGCCAGCGTGAACTTAAACTTACCGCGGTCATCAGTCTGGAGTTTGATGGTGCTCTCCACTTTGTTGTGGTTCATGACCAACACATCTGAGTAAGCGTCTGGCTGCCCGGTAACTTTCATAACAGAGCCGCTCAGGTAGATATCGCGCTCCGCGGGGAAATTGATTTCCGGGGACTTGTCCTGCAGCACGTCTTTCCAGACAAAGCGGCGCCAGCCTTGCGTGAGCAGCAGATTGTCCAGGGCCTGGGCTACTTCTGGGGTGGCTGCACTGAAATAATAAGACGGGTCTTCAATGTGGCCTTTGAGGTCTGAGCTCAGCAAAAGGTAAGACACCAGGTTGGCGGCGTGCGGAGCCGGAGTCACGGCTTTCTGGTCTGTGATAGCCATGGAGAAATGCCCGGCCACGGGCGCGCCGGTTTCGTCTTTGGCTTGTATCTGCAGGGTCACTTTCTCGCGGGGTTTGTAGGCGGGTTTGTCTGGGGTGACGGTGAGTTGCACTTGCGGGGAGTGGTTGACAAATACCAGGCGCTCGGCCAGGGGTTCACCGGCCTCAGAGAACACCGTGAACTGCACCAAGCCCGATGGGAATTTGTTCTTTGGCACGTCTACCTGAAAAACCGCCTGTGCGCTGGGGCTGGAAGCCGCATACAAGACTTCGCCGCGCACTTGCGCCACCAGATGCAGTGCCTTTGGTTTGCCTACGCTGTCCTGGTCAAAGCCAAGGCTGTAGAATTTAACCCTGATGTTGGCAGGCTGCTTGCTGTCTACGCTCAGGATAAAGCCTTTTTTCTGGGGCACGGGCAAGGCAAATTCTTGGGCAGCGCCTTTGCCTGCCGTGATTTTGGCGGTGTATTTTTTGTTGGCGGCTGGTATAAAACCGGTTCTACCCATGCCATATTTCTGGGTCTTCAAATCGGCTACTTTCTGGCCCTGGTTGTCATAGATGGCGCCCTGCACGTCTTTGCCCAGGCCGTTGCCGTCAATGGCTTTAAAGCCCACGGTGTTCCAGAGCCCGCTGACCAGGTTGCCGCCCTCCGGGAAGAACTGCACATCCAGCTTTTCCTGGGGCCTGGGCACGGCTATGGTGTGGTTGAGGTTGCCGTTGGCCTGCTCCAGCGTAAGGAAGATTTTAGGGCTTTGGGCTTCGTTCTTGTCCATGAAAAACCGCAGCGTAGATTTGCCGTCTGCCGAGGCAGTGGTTTTCCTGGTGCCGGCTTTCTGGTCAAAATTGGTGGAGTATGAAAAAACGGCCTGCGCCAGCGGTTTGGCCTGGTAATTCATCAGCCGCAGGTTTACCAGCACAGAGTCACCGGTGGGCTGGGGTTTGAACGTGAAAACCGGGGCTGTCACCAAATCATTCTTGCGGGGGCTCCAGATGGTGATGTTCTGGTGAAAGAAATGGTCTTCGTCAAAGTTCTGCATCCAGCTGGTGAAGGCGCGCAGGCGGTAGTTTCCCTCGGGCAGGTCGTCGGGGAGCCTGATGTCGCCGTGGCCTTTGCCTTTGTCCAGGCGCACCACGGTGGTGCTGTGGAAGGTGTTCTCTGGCGTGATGAGCTCCACGTACAACACGCGGCTCTGGGTGCTGGGCGCGTGGCTGTGGGCGTTGACCAGGTAGGCTTTGAACCAGATATCATCGCCGGCGGCGTAATACGGTTTGTCTAGGTGCAGGTACACTTTCTCCTGCGGAAACTTGAGGTTGAGCGCCGTGAGTTTGGTGACCAGCCGGTTGATGACATCAGTTTGCTGCCAGGCCGGCGGCGTAAAGGCCAGAAACAGACCGGCCATGGCCAAAAACAAAAACAAATAACGCTTTGGGAAGTTGTGGAAAGACATGCAGATGAATTAATACAGCGCCAGGCACGGCACAAAGCCCTGCGCCCAACGTACTTTCAAGAGAGAACGTAATTTACAGCAGTCTCTTTCATTAAAAAAACGATTCCTGCGTTTTTGGCCTCATTTCTGGAAATGAGGCCAAAAACGGTTAATTTTGCACCCAAATAATTCAAACAGATAATTCTATGGCTATTATACAGGCAACAGACACAGATTTCCAGCAGGTGCTGGAGAGCAATGAGCGCGTGGTAGTGAAGTATTTTGCAGACTGGTGCGGCAACTGCCGGTTGTTTTCGCCTAAGTTCAAGCGCATGGAAGCCAATGAGGAGTTTGCCGGCGTGGCCTTTGTGGACGTGAACGCCGAGACCAGCCCTGAGGCCCGCAAACTGGCCGGCGTGACCAGCCTTCCGTTTTTTGCCGTGTTCAAGAACGGGCAACTGGTAGAAGGAACCGCCACCAGCAAAGAAGATGTTGTGTTGGAGTTAATCAGAAAAACCGCTTAATCCGCATGAAAATACCCGCTATCAAAAAACTGGTGGAGACGCAGACCATAGACAGCCTGCGCGAAGCCGAGGAACAATTGATCAACGAAGAACCCACCGCCTTTGAGATTGAGGGCGAAGACGAGGGCGAGAAACTGACCCACGTGTTTGGCGCCATCTGGATCCTGAACCACATGGGTGACCACAACACAGACTTCAAAACCGCCCTGCGCGAATTCACCCAGAAAGTACGCGTTTCTATCAATTAAGTACGGGCTCTGCCTGGCACAAAGAAGGGCCGCTCTTGTGAGAGAGCGGCCCTTCTGCTTTTACGTTTGCCGGAATGGTTACTTGGTGTTAGAGAAGAATCTATCGGCTTGTTTCATGCCTTCATCGGTGCAGAGACCTCTTATGTAGTAGAGAAACACGCTCCTGAAGACTTCGGCCACGTTGTAATGCTCGGGGGAGAAAACGGCGGGGTTCACCACCAGGGCCAACTGCTCCAGCATGATCTTGGTCACCAGCTGAATGTTGATGTCATGCCGCAATTCTTTTTTCAGCACGCCATCGTTCAGAAGTTCATGCACCAGGTGGTTGGTGTAGGTGTTAGAACCTTCCCAGTACACCGCCCAGGCCTTGGGGTAACCCTCCATGATCTCCTGCAGCACGGTGGGCACGGAGGCGCGCAGTTGCTCCAACCCAAACTGCACCACCAAGAGCAACCGCTCCAAGGGGCTGTCTACCCCTTCAAAAAGCGCGTCATGGTCCTGCTGGCGGGTTTCCAGATCAAACTCTACCACCTGCATCACCAAATCTTCCATGCCGCCCGGAAAAAATTCATTGAACGTAGCCGATGAGATGTCTACCCGCGAGAGAATGCTGGCCTCTGTCTGCTGAGAAAGCCCTTCCTGCCTGAACAGGTTCTGCGCTTCCTGCAACACCGTTTTCTTAAATGTCATTGATGCTGTGTTATGGTTCACCAAAGGTGTTCTGTGCGTGTGGCCGTGCCTACCTTTTAAGCGAAAACAGAAACGTGCCTGGTAGCTTAAAGGGAAAAATCACTGAAAAAGTTCTCCAACTCCTTGTTGCCTTTCTCTGTGGAAATGCCTTTGAGGTAATATAGAAAAATGCCCCTGAACACTTCAGACAGGTTGTAGCGCTGCGGCGGAAACAAAGCCTGGTTTAGCACCACGTTGATCTGTTCCAGCAGCACCTTGGTCACAATTTCAATATTTAGGTCCTGCCGGTACAACCGTTGCTGCACGCCTTTGTTCAAAAGTTCATAGAACAGGTAATAGGAGTGCATTTGAATGTGGCGCAGGTACAGGGTCCAGATGCGGGGGTAAAGGTACTGAATCTGCACAAAGAACTTGGGATTTATAGTGAGCAGTTGCGAGGTGTGGTGCCGCAGGATAAGCAAAAGTTGGCCAATGGGGTGGTCTGCCTGCTCCAGCAAGCCCAACTGCGCTGTTTTCTGCTCCTCCAGAAACAACTCCACCGCCTGCCGCAGAAAATCTTCTTTGCCAGAGAAACGGGCATTGAAATCTTCTGCTGGCAGGCCATGCTCCTCCATGATTTTCCGCTCCGTCAGGTCTTTGATTCCTTTGGCGCAGAAGGCCTCCATGGCGTTTCGTAGAAGCTCTTTCCTGTTTAACGTCTTTTCCATCTGTACATCCACAAGCGTTAACAAAAATAGCATTTTTTGGGAGACCTCCTATTTTCTCTTTGGCTACATGAAATATTTCATAGTAATTCATCGTTCAGGCTTGCTACAAGTGCGTTAGCAGCCAATTTCTCTAAAGTTCAGGAACTCAGAAGTGGGTATTAACGCTAAGCCAACCATGTGTTGAAACTATAGAAAATAGGAATGTTGGCAGAGTGGCCAAGAGAGAACAGCCCGTTTTGGGGCTCATTCCCAGAAACGAGCCCGAAAACGGAAAATAGCCTGCCTCAGCTATGAAGAACTATTTCTTGGTGTACAGCCGGAAGAAGACCTGACCTTGCTTTACCTCCTTCACCAACCGCCAGTGGTTCTCCAGGGCCAGCAGTTCCTGGTCTGTGAAACCGTTGAACACGTTGGAATGCAGCATGTAGCGTTGGCTGGCAAAATCCTTCGGGGCGAAGGCGCGCTGGTCATGGCTCAGGTCTGTGAACGCAGGGGCGGCCAAATTAGGGAAATCAGAGCCTACCTCCTGCCACGCAATCTGCTCCTGGTCCAGGTAAGTCATCATCTGTTTTCTGATGGAGAAATACGGCAGATACGCCAAAGACGCATCCCAGCCCTTGGCCACCGTGGCCGGATACTGCCAGAAATGCCCGCTCAGCAAAGACAAAACCGCCACGGCAATCGCCGCTTTTCGTGCAAATGCCCTTGTGTGGTACGCCAGCAGAGAAGCCGAAAGAATTCCCAGAAATACGTACACCACCAGGTAATACCGGTGCCCGATGGGGTTGGTAAACCACACCAAAACCAGGCTCAGCGTCACCAGCGGCACCAGCATAAGCACCAGCAGTTCCTTGGTTTTGGTGGAAAGAAATTGTCTGCTTTGCCACAACAAGACCGCCACCAGCAACCACAAGCCCACCCGCCCGAAGTCCAATAGCCGCCACGCCATCAGCCCCAGGTTCCGGAGGAATTCCTTACCAGATATAAAGTGGGAATAAGCACCCCAGTCTGAGGAACGGTTGTAGCCAATCCACCCAAAATGCCGGTAATGCAGCCACAGCCAGCCTAAGAGCAACAGGCCTGCCGGCACATAGGGCAACATGATTTTACAGACTTCCAGGCCCCTGAACTGTTTGGAATGTAGCCACCAAAATAGAACCTCTGTGAGGAAAACAGCCGGAATCAAAAGTTGACTCCTGGGGCTCAGCACCGCCATAAACAGCAGCGCCAAAACCTGTAGCCCTCTTTTTTCCTGCAGGAAACTGTTCACCGCCAGCAGGTACAAGAAAAGCAAGAGAATATCGGGGGCTACCAGGGTACTCTGCGCCAGCCAGGTGGGGTCCAGCAGTGCCAGGAGCAAGCCCAGCCACACCCAGCCCAGTGGTAGATAGCGCCTGGAAAGCAAATACACCTGCCAGACAATGCCCAGCAGAAAGGGCAGCATGAGAAAATGGCTTACCGGCACCGTCTTCCCGAACATATGCCAGCCCGCGGCCAGGTACAAGCCAAACAACGGTGGGTAACCAGCCATTTCCTGCGGCACAAACAGCGTGCTGAAGTTAGTCTGGTAATACCATTGCCCGTATTTAGACGCCAGCAGAATACTGTCCCAGAAAAACCCGTTATGCCGCACGTACCAGGTGAGCAGCAGCAGACCCAGCATAAATGGCGTGAACAAGGGCCACGCTTTCCGGAACGAGGTGAAAAAGGACATACAATTCAGGCGCTGCCAAGAGATGGGTGCTTACAACACCGCGTACAGCCCTACAAAGAACAGCATTTGCACCAGAAAAACCCACGGAGCCATGGGGTTATCTTTGGGGAAAGTCGCCCGCTGGAAATAGATGTTCAAGGCCAGCGCCACCGCAAACCAGCCCACAAAATTAGATACCGGAATCACGTTGCCCGCCCAACTCCAGAAGTCAAACGCCACGGCCACCGGTTCAATAAAGAAATCCAGCAACACCATGAGCCCCGCCCCCAGCACCGACCGTACCAACCAGTGACTTCCTAATTTCTGTGCCACGTGCCCCACGCTATACACCAGCATAAGCCAGTTCACGCCAATAAGCAAAGGGATCTCCCAGAACTTAGTGCCCAGCGTAGGCCCGTACGCATAATTCCCGAAAAGAACACCCGTGTGCACGCCCAACCATTCGGCCCAGAAACCCACCAGCCAGACCACCGCCGCAAACAGAAAAAAAGACCGTTGCCAGCCCCTGTGAAACGCAAACAGCAGGAAATTGGTGAGCAGCAGATTGAACGGCACCAACGCCTTGAACCAATCCAGGTGTTGGCTGAAACCCAGGCCCCAGAAACCCACCGCGTAGAAAATAAACAGCACGGCCACGGCCACCGGCAACAAACGGTTTCTACTTAACGGGGAATTGACAAAGTTTAGATTCATGCGGAAACAGAAGCGATGGAGGCCGGCACCAGGTCGCCGGCTATTTTAGCGGACAGCAAGCACAGCGGAATGCCGCCGCCCGGGTGTACGCTGCCGCCCACAAAGTAAAGGCCTTTCAGCTTGGAAGTGAAATTTGGGTGCCGCAGAAACGCCGCCATTCTGTTGTTGGAGCTGCTGCCGTACAAGGCGCCGCCAAAAGAGGACGTGTCCTGCTCTATGCCCCTGGGGTCCCAGATGCGCTCAGCGGCAATCAATGGCTCCAGGTCCACGCCCAAGGCGGCACTCAGTTTTTTCAACACGCTTTTTCTGGTCTGCTGAATAAGCTGGTCCCAGTCCTGGCCCTCATTGTGCGGCACGTTCACCATCACAAACCAATTCTCATGCCCGGCGGGCGCATCTTTCGGCGAATACTTAGACGTAATGTTCACATACACCGTGGGGTCTTCAGAAACGGTTTTCTTCTGGAAGATGTGCTCAAATTCCTTCTGGTAGTCTTGGCTGAAGAAGATGTTGTGCAAATCCAGCTTCGGGAATTCCTGTGAGATGCCCCAGTAGTAAATCAGCGCCGAACTGCTGCGCGGCTGGGCCAGGGTCTTCTCGGGGGCTGGTTGGTTGGGCAGTAATTTTCTGTAAGTAGGCACCACATCCATGTTGCTCACCACCACGTCCACCAAATATTTATCCAGGGCCGTGCGCACGCCTGTGGCTTTGTTGCCATTGGTCAAGATTTCCAGTACGGGTTCCCGGTAATAGAACTGCACGCCTAGTTCCTCTGCCAGCTGCACCAAACTGTGGGCAATTGCAAAAATGCCGCCCTCTGGGTAGAAAGCACCAATGTTGAACTCCAGGTGCGGAATAAGGTTGAGTGTGCCGGGCGCCTGGTATGGGTCTGAGCCGTTGTAGGTGGCGTAGCGGTCCAGCAGCTGCACCAGGCGCGGGTCTTTGAAGGCTCGGGCGTTGGCGGCGTGCATGGTGGTGGCCAGGCCCAGTTCCGGCAAGGCAGGCAGGGTCTTCAGCACATCGGGGCTCAGGTAGGTGTCCAGGCGGTGCAGTGATTTGTGCAGGAACGTGTCGGCGGTGGCGTGGTACAGCCGGGCTACTTTCTGCAGGTGCTTTAACAGGTCTTTCTGGGGCACGCCCAGCTTTTTTTCGGCCTCCTGGGCAAATTTCTGGGGGTCTGCGTGGGCGGTGAGGTGCGTGCCGTCTGGCCAGAAATATTCGGTGACCACGGGCAGACGCTGGTAATTGAAATAGTCTTTGGGGTTTCTGCCGGCCAGCGTGAACAGCTCATCTACCAGGTGCGGCAGTGTGAACAGGGAGGGGCCGGCATCAAAGCGGTAACCGCCGGGTAGGGTAAACTGGGTCATCTTTCCGCCAAACGAAGTATTGGCTTCAAACACTGTTACGCGGTAGCCTTTCACAGCCAGCCTGATTGCCGCCGCAATGCCCCCAATGCCTGACCCTATGACTGCTGCTGTTGCCATGCTCCAATCTACGCTTTTCCTGGTTTCTGTGGAAATAACCCCGCTTTTTAGAAAATGTTTCTTCCTGTGTTTCCGTTTTAGGCCCCGTTTTCAGAAATGAGCCCGAAAACGGAGATTAAGATTTTACAACGTGGCCAAACACGCGCCGGTAAATGGGGGCCCGTTGTTTAAACTGAAAATACAGCACAGGGTACACCAGCAAATCCAGCAGCCTGGCGCCGGTTTTGAACTCAATGATGTCATGAATGCAGCTGTGGCCCTGCTCTTTGGTGACCAGGTGTTGGTGTCGCCAGAAGCGTAGCGGCGGGGGCAGTTCCTGGCCTTGGTCTGTAAACCAGGCGGCTTGGTCAGTGACCTGCCTTTCCGTGATGAGGCTGGTCCAGCGTTGCCGCAGGGGGCCTGCCTGCAGTTCTATTTCCACTCGGTCACCCGGCATGCTGCCGTCAAACCTGATAATTTTTAGCCGGGGGAATAGGGGTGACAGGGCCTTAAACAGGTCTCTATCAAAACCTTCCAGAATGGCTATGTAGTTCTGGGCCACCGCCGTCTTTAAATGGAGAATCATGGAGCTGAAATAAGGAATACCTCAAAGGCTTTAACCCCCGGCGGGCCACAAGGTTTTACTTGGAGGCAATAACCTATACTAGATACCTTAAATTTTTTACCAGAGATGAATTTCACGCGTGCGCTTTTGTTTGGTTTGGTGCTCTTCCTGTTCATGGCAAGCTGCAACCCCGCCACCCGAAACATTTATACCAGCCAGTCTTTTTCTACCGCTGCCCGCCAGCACAAAACCATTGCTATTCTGCCCTTTGACGTGAAAGTGGGCCTCAGGCCAAGCCAGATGAAACGCATGACCCCCGAAAAACTCTATGATTTGGAGCTCAAGCACGGGCGGGCGGTGCAGAGCACGCTGCAGATGTATTTCATGAAGTACATCAACCACCAGCGGGAGGTTATTGCGGTGCAGGATGTGCGCGAAACCAACCGCATTCTGCAGGAGAAGGACATTCAGCCGGAGCAACTCCATGCTATTCCGCCTACTGAGCTGGCCGCCATGTTGGGCGTAGATGCCGTGATGACGGGACGCCTGACCACTGAAAAACCCTATTCCAACGCGTTTGCCATGGCCCTGGCCGCCTACACGTTCCTGTACACCACAGAAGTTTCCAACGGCGGTCCCACCAATATGGGCACGGCCACCATTCAGATACATGACGGGGCCACCGGCAACCTACTCTGGAACTATGACAAAATGCTGGCCCGTAGCCTGGGCAGTGACACCCACACCATTGTAAAGGCCATTTCCCGCAAAGCCAGCAAAAAGATACCGTACGCCCGCCTGCGAGGTTGATTTTCAACAGCCTCTTTCCGGTTTAATTCAAATTCAGAAGTTTTCTCTATCTTTCAAGAACCATGGGGCACACGCTCCAGTCTAACCTTTACGTGAGAAAACAGCATGAAAAAGATTTTTCTTCTGATAGTGGTAGTGGCCATTGCCGCCGGTGGGTATTGGTTTTACAACCGTGCCAAGACTGGCCCAGAGGCCTCCATCCTGCACATTAAAACTGCTCTGGAAGCCAATGACATGCAGGCCCTGGAAAAATACGTGGACTTGAAACGCACTTCGCAGAGTTTGGTGGACGGTAGCAAGAACATGGTCATGGACCAACTGCCCGAAGGCCTGCGCGGCGCGGCCACCTTGCTGGGCAAAGGCCTGGCGCTGAAACGTGACCTGAATGGTGCCGTGCGCAACCAACTAAAACAAACCCTGGAAAGCGCCTCTGGCCAGAAAGTACCCGACATGACGGATGTGATCAAAGTCCTGCCCTTCGGGAAGCTCCTCAACAAGAACATGTTGCCCAAGCTGGAATTTCAGGACATTGACTACGTGAACCGCGAGGATTCTATTGCTGTGGTGGGCTTGAAAGTGCGGCCCGTGAACCAGACCGAATCCATGGTCATTGAACTCCTCATGGAAGACCGCGGCGATTATTGGCAGGTGGTGGGTATTCCCAACTTCAGCACAGTGCTGCCTCAGTTGATCACCATCGGCAGAAAGAAAGAGTAAGTAACTTCCTGTTTTCGGGCTCATTTCTGAAAATGAGCCCGAAAACAGGAAGTTTTCAAATACTAAAAAACTTATGAGCAGGCAATCTTGCTCACCCGGTTCTGGTGCCGTCCGCCTTCAAACGCGGTGGTCAGAAACGCAGACATCATTTCCTTGGCCATGGCCGTGGAGACAAACCTGGCCGGAATGCAGAGCACGTTGGCGTTGTTGTGGGACCGTGCCAGTTGGGCCAGTTCCTCGTTCCAGCAAAGCGCCGCGCGTATGCCCGCGTGCTTGTTTGCTGTCATGGCTACCCCGTTGCCACTTCCGCAGATAAGAATTCCCAAGTCAGCTTCGCCCTTTTCTACGGCGGTGGCCAGCGGGTGCACAAAATCTGGGTAATCCACAGAATCCTCTGAGTGCGGCCCAAAATCATGGAACTCATGGCCCAACTCGGTGAGGTGCGTTTTCAGGAATTCTTTGTACTGGTATCCGGCGTGGTCGCCGCCTAAGGCAATTTTCATAGAAGGTGGGGTTTAGGAGACAGAGGCTTCGCGGTTCAGGCGGGCAATGTCTTGGCGCCGCACCATCCACG
This sequence comes from Rufibacter sp. LB8, assembly GCF_014876185.1. Taxonomy (NCBI): domain Bacteria; kingdom Pseudomonadati; phylum Bacteroidota; class Cytophagia; order Cytophagales; family Hymenobacteraceae; genus Rufibacter; species Rufibacter sp. LB8. Next base: position 3,249,671 of record NZ_JADALJ010000001.1, read on the forward strand.
AGATATGGATACTCACTTCATACAGCAACAGCAGCGGAATGCCCATTAAGGTCATGCTCAACACATCTGGCGGTGACAAGATGGCCGCCACAAAGGCAATAACCACAATGGCATGTCTTCGGTACAGTTTCATCAATTCAGGCGTGACAATACCGGCGCGTGACAAGAAGAACACAATCATGGGCAGCTCAAACATAATGCCGCAGGAAAGCACCAAGGTCACCAGCGTGCCCACGTAAGAGGCCAGGTCAAACTCATTGGCAATGCTGGGATCCACCTGGTAAGAAGCCAGAAAGTTGATGGACAGCGGCGACACAATAAAGTACCCGAACAGCGCGCCCAGCAAGAACAGGAAAGACACAAAAAACACCGCCCCGCGCGAATTCTTCTGCTCATTGGGGTACAGACCGGGCTTAATGAAGCGCCAGATTTCCCAGAACAGGTACGGGAAGCCCAGAATCAAGCCAATCACGGCAGAACTGGTCAAGTGCATGGTAAACTGCGAGGCCAGTTCCCGGCTTTGGAGCGTGAAATCCAGCTTGTCTATGCACAGGCCGCTGGAATTGATGGCCGCGCCAATCTCACACAACTTACGGTACGTGAAAAAATCTGTGCGTGACGGCCCCAGAATAATGTCATGGAAGACAATCTCCTTGTTGGCCATGGCCAGAATGGTGAACACCACAATGGCAATAGCCGACCTTAGAATGTGCCACCGGAGTATCTCCAGGTGATCCAAAAAGGTCATCTCATGCTCTTCTCCCCGTGCGGTCACCTCTTCGGAACGTTGTGCCATGTACTAAATGTGGTTGTGTCTAGCAAAAAAGCAGGGCATTTGCCCACGCCCCGCTCTGGTAAGAGAATACGGCAGCGGTGGCAGAATGCCTTGCTTCTGGTCATTCAAATTAATAGCTGAACAGCGGGAATTGCTCCATCCAGGCGTTGATCTCACTTCTGGTCTGGCCAATGATGGTGTCATTGTCATGGTTCATGAGCACGCGGTCAATGTAGTCCACAATGCGGTCCATGTCCTGCTCCTTCAGCCCGCGGGTAGTTACGGCGGCGGAGCCAATCCGGATTCCGGAAGTCACAAACGGCGACTTGTCATCAAACGGCACCATGTTCTTGTTGATGGTGATGTCTGCCTTGATCAAGGTGTTTTCGGCCAGTTTACCGGTCAGGTTTTTAGACCGAAGGTCAATCAGCATCAAATGGTTGTCGGTGCCCGAAGAAATAAGCTTATAGCCGCGGTCTACCAAAGATTTGGCCAAGGCCTGCGCGTTTTTCTGCACCTGCAGCGTGTATTCTTTGTAAGATGGCGTCAGGGCTTCAAAGAACGCCACCGCTTTGGCCGCAATCACGTGCTCCAGCGGCCCGCCCTGCGTACCCGGGAACACACCGCTGTCCAGCAACGCCGACATCATGCGGGTTTCGCCCTTCGGAGTTTTCAGGCCCCAGGGGTTTTCAAAGTCCTTGCGCATCATGATCATCCCGCCTCTTGGCCCGCGCAGGGTTTTGTGGGTGGTAGTGGTCACAATGTGGCAATGGTCAAACGGATCGTTCAGCAAACCGGTGGCAATTAAACCGGCCGGGTGTGAAATATCAGCTAACAGCAGAGCGCCTACGGCATCAGCGGCTTCGCGCAGGGCTTGATAGTCCCAGTCACGGGAGTAGGCAGAGGCACCGCAGATGATCAGTTTCGGTTTTTCGCGCTCAGCTACCTCTCTAATTTTAGAAAAATCAATCTCGCCGGTCTCGGGCTCCACGCCGTAAAACACCGGCTGGTACAATTTACCCGAGAAGTTCACCGGTGACCCGTGCGTTAAGTGTCCGCCATGCGACAAGTCGAAACCCAGGATTTTATCACCGGCGTTCAAAATGGCCAGCATCACGGCGGCATTGGCTTGCGCACCAGAGTGCGGCTGTACGTTCACCCATTCTACCTTAAACAGTTCTTTGGCGCGGTCAATGGCCAATTGCTCAGACTGGTCTACAATCTCACAGCCGCCGTAATAGCGCTTGCCAGGTAGGCCCTCGGCGTATTTGTTGGTCATCACGCTGCCCATGGCCTGCATCACCTGCTCAGAAACGAAGTTCTCAGAGGCTATGAGTTCTAAACCGTGCAGCTGGCGCTGGTGCTCTTTCTGGATAAGGTCGAAGATGTGGGAATCGCGTTGCATTCTTGTGTTGTTAGTGGGTGCCCAAAAGTACAGCCAATGTGGCAAATAACCAATGCTTTCTACTAGCTGTGCCCTGGCAAAAAGGCAAACCTGTAGAAAGCGTACTTTTTTATGATTACAGGTTGGTCAGGTGCATTTACCATTGTCTGAATTTCCGTTTTCGAGCTCATTTTCAGAAATGGGGCCAAAAACGGAAATACGGCAATGCGCCCAGACTTTGAAAGTAGCTGCGAACCCCTGAGCGCCGCCCTGGCTAAAAGCAAAGAAGCCCAAAGCATGGGCTCTGGGCTTCTTTTTAATTGAGAAGGAATTACCTATTGGCGTACAATGCGCGTGCGCTCAATTTGGCCGTTTAGGTCAGTGAGCAAGATATACATGCCGGCCTTCACTTTAGGCCCTACCTGTACCTCATATTCGCCGCTGCCTTTGTTCACCTTTATCTTTTTCTCCAGAACGGTTTCACCGTATTCGTTCACCAGTTTTACCACCATGTCACCCGCCTTCTCAGCAGAGACGGACACTTTAAGCCTGTCTGTGAATGGGTTAGGAGAAACCTGTGGCGAAGTGGATTTGTTTTCTACCGCAATGGTTTGGCTATAGGTGAAAGAGCCATCTGTTTTCACGCGCTTCAGACGGTAGTAGGTGGCGGCACCAGCAGCGGGGCTGAAGTCTTCAGCGTCATACACGGCCACGGCGGCCTTGCTGCTGTTTTTCTGCTGCACGCTTTCCACTAAGGTAAACTCTTTGGCATCTGCGCTGGCGGCGGCTTCCACATCAAAGTGCGCCGTGGTGGCATCTGCGGCAGTTTTCCATTTCAACTTCACGGTTTTGGCATTTCTGTGACCGGTGAAATCTATCTGCTCCAGTACAATAGGTGCTTCTTCTTTAGGAGGTTCAGGCGCTATCACAGGAACAGATGCTACAAAGTCCATGGCAACGGTACCTGTGTGCAGGTAAAACTCACCCAGGCGGGTTAGGCCAGTCAATTCAGCCGAGAAGTAAGTGCCCGCTTGGTAAAAGGTAAGGCCATTGGCCAGTAATTGGCTGCCTAGTGAATCTGTGTTGTCTTCAAACTGGCAGTTGCCGGTAGTAGCACCCAAATAGTTGGTAAAGACCAGGTCTGTCAAGCTGGTTGGCGTAGAAACAGCTGCCAAAAACGCATCTAACTCAGAGGTAGCGCCAAAGAACTTTACGTTGACAGGCATGTCTGGGCTGGGCGCCACCGCGGAGGTAACATTCCAGTGGCGGGGCATTAAGAACGCCTGGCTGCTGTCTGTGCCAAAGATGGAACGGGTCTGTGGGTCAATGGAAAACTGAATGGTCACCTCGCCCAGGGCATTGCCTCCGTCTTGAATGGCGCCAATAAGTTTGTTGTTGTAGTAGATTTCCTGCCATTTGTTTTCGCCGGAAGAGATGATGGTGGTAGAGGCCAGGCAGGCGCCGGTCTGAGCGTCTTTGCTAGACAAGACATCTACCGCGCAGCTGATAAAGTTCCAGCCCGATGTAGCCCCAGCTCTGATGGAATTGGAACCGGCAAAGTAAGCTTGCTGGCGGGCAGCTTTAATGTCTACAATCTCCAGGTAGTCTGAGCAGAAAGTACCGCTCGGGATGTTTAGAATGGCTACTTCATTGGGTACTGAAGACCGGATGGTAGTGTACGGCTCTTGGCCAGGGGTTACCAGTTCTGTGATGGTCTGGGTTTCAGAAGCTGGCAGTTGCAGGGTGCTTATTCCTTCTAAGGCAACTTTCTGGAACGTGTTGGCGCCTGTGATGTCAGTGGTGGTGCCCGTTACAAACCGTACCTGGTTGTAAGACAAGCCCGCGCCGTTGAAAACATGGGAAGCAGTAGGACCATTGAACACTAGCAGCGAATTGCCAGCCTCCAGGGTTAAGGAAGCGTTGGCATCCCATCTAGACAGTCCGCTGAATGTGGTAGTGCCCAGGCGCAGGGTTTTCTCGAAAGTATCAACCGCCAAAAATTTATCAGCCACTACTGCATACCCGTTGGTGTTCCAAGAGCCGGCTATTAACGTGATGGTGAGTCCTTTGGCGTTCAAGCCGTTTTGCAAGGTCCAGCTTCCGCCCACCCCGTTAAAGGTAATAGATGAACCCGCCATAAATGACTTGTTCTCAAAGTTGATGGTTTGGTTTGGCGTGGTGGCTTTGAAATTGAGGAGTATTTTTGACCCTCTGGTGCCTGAGAATGAAACGTTGGCATGAGCACTCAAAGACCCGTACACGTCCAGTGTCTTGGCATTTCCGTTGAAGTTGGTGGGCCTCACATTCACCCAGGAAATGTTCTTGACAGGTGAAACCGCCGCAGAAAGCCATACCGTCTGGCCATCTGCCGTGAAGGAGTTTTCATCAAACACCACATCATCTTCTGCCGTGGGGGCAGTGGTGTGCTTAACGTCACCGCCGCTGGTAGTGGCCCAGTTGCTGGCAATAGACCAGTCTCCGCCGCTTCCTACCCAGTAATAGGTCTTACCGGTAAACCGGAAGTTAGAAGCCGCTGCCATTTTCTTAGAGGCCGAAAGGGTGGCCAGACTAGCCGTGGCGGATTTTGCCGTAGCTGATGTGACAGAAACCCGTTTGCCGCTAGCGGCGAAGGCCTTGCCCTGCATCCCCATGCAAGCGACAAGTAGAATTGCCCCAAAGAGCAACAGCCTTGATAGTTGAGTAAAAGTTTTTGTCATAAGTACTGGTAGTAAGAGTTGTTGTTTAAATTATAGTTGGTTGTCTGCTATTTCGCGTTGACCCTGTTTGCTGTTCCTTTAATAGGATTATAATTATTAAAAATATAACATTAAAATAATCATATGGAAATATTAGAATCAGTCTAGAATTGTTTAAATACTGCTAGTTGCCTAGATTTATAGCTCAAAGTATATCCAAGAAAATTACACTTCAAAACATAATTCTGTTAAATTTTCAATATCCTTGAAACTTTATATATATAGTTTTTCAAGTGCCAAAATTTAGGGTATAAGCGTCTGTACAGGGAATTGCCAAGGCGCAAGCAGAAGCTAGTGAGTGCTTTGCTCTTCAACTACTTGAGAAGGGAAAAAAAGTGCAGGCTAGAATTGCCTGCAACTAGAGAGGTCAGCTTCACTTAAGGCAGCGTCAATCTTTCACTTTAATGGCATACGGCGCATCTTGGTTGGGCAGCCAGTGCAGTTCTCTGGTATCTAGGTTCAAAGCGCACAGTTTGCCGAATTCTTCATTCTTGTAGTACACGCAGCCGGCATCTAGGTTGATGGCGCCTTTGGGTTTGTGGCATAGGCGTTCAATGGTTTTCTGCGGAACCGGCAAATGGCCGTGCACCAATAATCTATGGCCCATTTTGGCGGCGGTAGGCTGCTGGCGCTTGGTGTTCATTAAAGTGTGGTTGTCGGTGGCGAGCAGGTTGGGGCGGGAGAAATTAAGCCCGGCGTGTACCAGTACATAATCCTCCAACACCACCAGCAAAGGTAGGTTCTGCACAAACGTGCGGTACAACTCCGGAATTTCAGCAAAAGAGGTAACCCCGAAGTTCTCCAGGGTTTTGGCTTTGTCCTCGCCGGAAAGCCAGACGGCCTGCTCTCCTTTAGAAACAGCGTCTAGCAGCAGTTGGTCATGGTTGCCGCGCAGGCAGGTGAGTTGGAAACCGTTACGTTGCAGTTCAAAGATATACTCCAGCACGCCTTTGCTGTCTGGGCCTTTGTTGATGTAGTCGCCTAATAAATAGAGATGGTCTGTGGGTTGCAGGCGCAGCACATCTTGCAACATGGTTTTAAAGGTTTTCAGGCAGCCATGGATGTCGGTGAGGGCGTAACGGGCCATTTAATGTGCTGATTTAAGCAGTTATTTAGCAAGTGGGCACATTTAAAAACCGATTCTGAATGAGTTACGATTTAATGGTTTTTCAGAAAAATGCCGCTCCACTAAAAAAGAAAGAATTTTTGGAGTGGTATGAAAATCAAACCGAATGGTCAGAAGACCACAGTTATGATGACCCTGCAAACGCTTCTGATGATTTACGGAATTGGTATGTAGAAATGCAAGCATTCTTCCCTGATTTAAATGGTCCTGACACAGGTGATGATGCTGTGAATTCGAATGAAACGGACTATAGTATCGGAAGAAATGTGATTTATGCGGCATTTAACTGGTCCCAAGCAGAAACAGCTTTTCAAAAAACGATAGAATTAGCCGCAAAACACAATGTTGGTTTGGTAGTGGTTTACAATGTATGATGCTTTGATTTTTGGTTGTTTCGGTAGTTGAACATTAGGTTTAAGCTCGCATCATGGTTCTCCTTTTTCTTGGAGAAGCAGGTCGTTTTCCTGACCAGCCTCCTGTTCCTGGCCCTGAGGCAGGTATTTACCCCTTCTATATTTTTTGTGTAAGCCTTGCCCACCTTGTGTTTCTCTGTAGGTATCACCTGGGCGAAGGCTCTCCAATGGTCGGTGCAGTATTCTCCAATGTGTGCTTTCTCCAGCTTCTTGAGCAGCTTCCTCACAGTTGCTGCGCTCCTGGGGCCGCAACTGTAAGCCAAAACCTCATCCGTCTCGGGGCAGTAGGCATACAAAAGCCAGTACTTCCCTTTCCTGCGCCTGCCCACGTAGCTCCAGACCTCGTCTATCTGCACCGACTCGTAGCAGCGCCGCGCCGGTGCGATGCTGAGTCGGCTGCCTTGCCGGCACAGGTTGTCCAGTATGCACTTGCGGCTCACCCCCAGCAGCGCCTCTATGTCGCGGATGCCGTTGTTGCGCTCCAAAAGCCGCACCATTAGCTGCTTTGTGGCCGGATCGGCGCCTTTGTACTGGTACGTGGCCTGGAACTGCTTTCTGCAGCTGTGGCATAGCAGGTTCTGGGCACCGTTCTTTTTCTTTCCGTTTTTTACTACCTTACTGCTCTGGCAGTGGGGACAGTTTATTTTGATGAGGACTTCGAACATTCCATCATCTTAAACAACTCACTGTCAGCTTTTATCCCATCATACTTTCTAAACCACTACCGATTTTTTAATGTGCTGATGTGCTAATTTTTTGAAGTGCTAATTTCTGTTTTTGCCCTCGTTTTCAGAAACGAGGCCGAAAACGCATTTCTGAAAAATGTAGCGTAATAGTACCAACACGACGTGTGGCCATGAAACGTGAACGTTTCTTCCCGCAACCAACCTTCTCAAGCCAGAGCAAAAGTTGCCAATAAACATTCTTCTATTGGCGCTTCTATTGCTGCGTTGAACCACGCAGTGTTGGTACCACCACGCTACAAGCCTGTGAATGGTTGGGTCAATTTCCGTTTTCGGGCTCATTTCTGGAAACGTGGCCGAAAACGGGACATAAAAAAACACCTTCCTTTAAGAAGGTGTTTTTTTATGTCTGAGACAGATATTAATGGCCGCCGCCGTAGCTGGGCTTGTCTACCTCAGGCTTGTCTGTGTTGCGGTTGGGGTGCGTGACCGCGTCTGGGTGCGGACGCTCGCCTTCATCCACGTGCTTGGCCACAATATCCTCGGCGCGCTGAATGTCTTCTGGGCTACCAGTGGTTTTAATGCCGGCTTTGTCAGTGCCGCGGTTGGCTGGGCTTCCGTGGTTTTCACTGCTTTGTTGGTTGGTGTTATTGCTTTTATAGGGCATGATTTCCTCCTTTTCTAGTTTAGTGAAACATTGATTGATTTCTGGCGATGGGCATCAGGTGCCGCGGCCTTCGTCTTCGGTGCGCATGTTGTCAGCGGGATGCTCGGGGCTGTCAGCGTCTTCGTTCACGCTCACCGCACTTGGGCCGTCTGAGCTGTCTGAACCGTAGCCTTCCTTGCCGTCACGGTTCCCGAAACCGCCGCGCTGGGCCTCGTTCTTCGGCGGATCTGCGCCCGGGATAATGTGCCCCGCCATCATGTCTTCCATGTTGGTAGACGTGTCATCTATCACGCGCACCGGACGGTCATGGCCGTTGGGGTGCTCTTTATTGTCAGTTGCCATACGCTTGTTGTTAGGTTGGGTAAGGGGATGAAAGGGCAGCTTTACAAGGATGAACCTTGGCAACCTGCCCTCTCTTTTTACTCCTTTCTATTCTGAAAGGTTGACCTAGCCGTTGATCATTTCGCCGCCATTGATATGAATAACCTGGCCGGTAATGTAAGAGGCATCTTCGCACGCCAGAAACACGTAGGCGGGCGCTACTTCAGACGGCTGGCCCAAACGGCCCATGGGTTGGTCTTTCCCAAATTCGCCTACTTCCTCCAGCGTGGCCGGAATCAGGGGCGTCCAGATAGGGCCGGGCGCCACGGCGTTCACGCGTATGCCGTCCTTGGCCAAATTCTGCGACAAAGACCGCGTAAACGTGGTGATAGCGCCCTTGGTGGCCGAATAATCCATTAAATGCTCAGACCCGCGGTAAGACGTGATGGACGTGGTGTTTATGATGGTATCGCCGTTCTGCAAATGGTTGAGCGCCTCTTGGGCCACGTAGAAGTATGCGAAGATGTTGGTTTTGAACGTCTTCTCCAGTTGCTCCGCGGTAATTTCTCTTAGGTCTTGCTTCTCATGCTGTTCGGCGGCGTTGTTCACCAGAATGTTAAGTCCGCCCAATTCTTTCACGGCCTTCTTCACGGCGTCTCGGCAGAATTTCTCTTCGCGTAGGTCACCCGCAATCAGCACGCATTTTTGGCCTTCCTGTTCCACCATTTTCTGGGTGTCTTTGGCGTCTTTTTCTTCGTTGAGGTAGACAATGGCCACATCGGCGCCTTCGCGGGCAAAATGCACCGCCACCGCTCTGCCAATGCCGCTGTCGCCGCCCGTAATCAAAGCTTTTTTGCCTTCCAGCTTTCCGCTGCCTTTGTAGTTGTCTCTGATCACAATGGGCTCCGGGGTCATTTTGTGCTCGTCGCCGGGTTGTTTGGCCTGGTGCTGGTCTGGCACTTTCTTGGGGTTCTTTTCTTTCGCCATTTTATGAATTGTTAATTGCTGGTGGTTGATTGTTTTTTAAGTCGATGCCATGCGTACACCGGACTAAAGAATACGAACCTAGCAGAAAGAGGTGTTGCGTTTTTGGCTTCATTTTCAGAAACGAGGATAAATACGGAGGCCGATCAACAGGCTTTCCTATCTTGCCTTCGGTTCAAAATTTTATTCCAGAAAACTATGTGGCAGGAGAAAGACAACCTGTTGGTGCGGCAGTTCACGTTCCAGAATTTTAAAGAGGCTTTCGCGTTTATGACCGAGGTGGCCGCTATTGCTGAAGAATTGGACCATCACCCGTGGTGGAGCAACGTCTACCAGAAAGTGGAAATCAGGCTCACAACTTATGACGCCGGTCGAACCGTAACTCAGAAAGACCATGACTTGGCGCAGCGCATTGATGAGGTGGCGGGGAAATTCAGTGTCTAATTCCGTTTTAGTGCTCATTTCTGAAAACGAAGCCAAAAACGGAACCTAAGAAAAGTCCCCTCTCCCCCTGGGAGAGGGTTAGGGTGAGGGAGCATTTCCAAAACCAAAGTTTTCAGGCTCAGAGCAATTAACTTTCCTCTCACTTTCCTTCTAAAGGTTGTCTTGAAAAACCAATGAATAGGCCCTAGCTTCAGCCAGGGTACACCAGAAAAAACGGTTTCGGCTTTAGCCAAAGACTATTTTGGCTAAAGCCGAAATTTCTCCCGTAAGCAAACCCTGGCTGAAGCCAGGGCCTATTGAGCCCTTTAATACCAGACTATTCTGATAAATAAACCTCACGTTTTCACCCAGCTACCGTTTTCCCCTCATCCTACCCTTCTCCCTTAGGGAGAAGGAACTGCGCTTTTCTGGTTGGAAATTGGTTGTTTTCATAGCGTAGGCAGCGCCAGCGTTCCTACTTTTTGCTTCATTTCCCAAAACGAGCCCGAAAACGCATCCTTCAAAAAAGCCCTCTCCGTTGGGGAGGGGTTGGGGTGGGGCCATTTTTCCTTATCTTTGAACTATGGCTGAACCCATAGAAGAGACCGTTCTGTATTTAGTGCCCACGCCCATCGGGAACCTGGAGGATATTACCCTGCGGGCCATCCGGATTTTGAAGGAAGTGGACGTGGTGCTGGCCGAGGACACGCGTACCTCCGGCAAGCTGCTGCACCATCTGGGCATTGACAAACGCATGCACAGCCACCATCTGCACAACGAGCACAGAGCCGTGGCGCACCTGGTGGAACGCCTGAAGAAAGGCGAGAAAATGGCCATGGTCTCAGACGCGGGCACGCCCGGTATCTCTGACCCCGGTTTTCTGCTGGTGCGCGAATGCGTGAAGGAAGGCATCAAGATTGAATGTCTGCCCGGCCCCACCGCTTTTGTGCCCGCCCTGGTCAAATCTGGGTTCAGCACAGATAGGTTTACGTTTGAAGGGTTTCTGCCCGTGAAGAAAGGCCGGCAGACGCGCCTGAAAAGTTTGCAAGACGAGGAACGGACCATGATTTTCTACGAATCGCCGCACCGGGTACTCAAGACGCTAGAGCAGTTCAAAGAGTACTTTGGGGCAGACCGGCAAGCCTCGGTGAGCCGCGAAATCAGCAAAATGTTTGAGGAGACCCTGAACGGAACCTTAGAAGAGTTAGTCACTATTTTTACCACCAAAGCCATTAAGGGCGAATTTGTCTTGGTTGTCAATGGGAAGAAATCATAAATACTATTTGCCGCTGCTGGCATTTTTGAGTGCGTTTTTGCTGTGGTTGGGCTGGCCGGTGAAGCCGCTGGCGTTTGTGCTGTTTGTGGGTTTCGTGCCGTTTCTGTATTTGGAGCAGGCCATCTCCCGCAAAGACAAACCCAAACGTGGCCGCACCTTCTTTAAGTACTCTTATCTCACTTTCCTGCTCTGGAACGCTTTCACTACCTATTGGGTGAGTTATTCCACCATCTTCGGCGGCGTGGCGGCGGTTTTGACCAACTCTCTATTAATGTGTTTGCCCATGCTGGCCTTTTTCTGGACCAAGCGCGCCGCCGGCAAGGTGCTGGGGTATCTGAGTTTGCCCGTGTTCTGGATTGCGTTTGAACAATTTCACCTGAACTGGGATTTAAGCTGGCCCTGGCTTACGCTGGGCAATGGTTTTGCCGCGGTGCCCGGTTGGGTGCAGTGGTATGAATATACCGGCTTCCTGGGCGGTTCTGTTTGGGTGTGGGCGGTGAATCTGCTCGTTTTCTGGGCGATGACCAGCAAGACCAAAAGGTGGCACAAAGCGCAACTAGCCGTTTGGATGGTGACGGTCCCCTTGGTCTGGTCTTTCTACATCGGCAATAACTACCAGGAGCAAGGCGAGGCTGCCGAAGTGGTGGTGGTGCAGCCCAACGTGGACCCTTATAAAGAAAAATTTGAAGGCGCCGAAGGCCACATTCCGTTTGAGCAGCAGCTGGCCCGGTTGATAAAATTGTCTGAACAGCAGATTACGCCCAACACCAAATTCGTGTTGTGGCCGGAGACGTCTATTAGCAATGGGCTGAACTGGGAAGAAGGTTTTGCCGGAAGTCCGTTGCGCTATACGTTGCAGGATTTCCTGAACCGTCACCCGGGCGTAGAATTGGTGTCAGGCATCACCTCGGGCCAGATGTACGTTGATTCTACCAAGAAAAGCGTGACGGCCCGGTATCATCCGCAGGTGGGCTATTATGACGTGTTCAACGCGGCGCTCCACCTTCCGCAGAGCGGCAACGCGGCCTTCTACCATAAATCTAAACTGGTGCCCGGCGTGGAGAAAATGCCTTACCCTGCGTTCTTCAGTTTTCTGGGTGGCCTGGCCATTGACCTGGGCGGAAGCGTAGGCAGTTACGGTTTACAGGAAGAGCGCTCCGTTTTCCGGCACGCACAGAAACCAGAGTTGGCGGGCGCGCCGGTCATCTGCTATGAATCTATCTACGGCGAATACGTGAGCGATTACGTGCGCGCCGGAGCCAGCGCCATTTTCATCATCACCAATGACGCCTGGTGGAGCGACAGCCCCGGCTACAAACAGCATTTGCAGTACGCCAGCCTTCGGGCTATTGAGACGCGCCGCGCCGTGGCCCGGTCGGCCAATACGGGTATCTCGGGCTTCATCAATCAGAAAGGCGAGCTGGGGCAGAAGTCAGATTGGTGGGTGCAGGCGGCGCTCAGAGATACCATTCTGTTCAACCAGTCCCAGACGTTTTACACACGTTACGGCGAGTTTATTGGCCACGGAAGCCAGTGGCTGGCCCTCGGGTTTCTGGTGGCCGCCGTGGTGCTGGGTATTGGCAACCGCCGGAAAAGTACGTATTAACTTGCAGCGCTTCGCGCGAAAGCCATTTCCCCTATTCCCATGGAAAACTTATCAGATTTACGCGACCAGGTAGTGCAACTCACCAAGAAAGTTGGTCAGTTCATTCAGACCGAGGCCGCCTCTTTTGACATTCAGAAACTGGAGCACAAAGGCCTCAACGACCTAGTTTCCTACGTGGACAAAGAAGCCGAAAAGCAACTGGTGGCTAAACTGAGAGAATTGCTGCCCCAGGCCGGTTTCATCACCGAGGAAGGCACCGAGGGCGCGGTTCGCAAAGACGAATACAACTGGATTATTGACCCGCTGGACGGCACAACCAACTTCATTCACGGCCTGCCCATCTACGCGGTGAGCATCGCGCTCATGCACCACCAGGAACTGGTCTTGGGCGTGGTCTATGACATCTGCCGTGACGAATGTTTCCATGCCATTAAAGGCGGCGGCGCGTTCTGCAACCAAAACCGTATCTCGGTATCCAAAGCGCCCGCGCTCAAAGACGGCCTCATTGCCACCGGTTTCCCTTTCTACAGCTTTGATTTGCTGCAGAAATACCTGCAAATGATGGGCGCGTTCATGCAAAATTGCCACGGTCTGCGCCGCCTGGGCTCCGCCGCGCTGGACTTGGCCTACGTGGCTTGCGGCCGATTTGAAGGCTATTTTGAGTACAACATCAACTCCTATGACGTGGCCGGCGGCGCTATCATTGTGCAGGAAGCCGGCGGTCAGGTCACCGATTTCAAAGGTGGCCAAGACTACGTGTTCGGGCGCGAAATCTGCGTAAGCAACAGCCCCGCCGTGCAGCAGGAAATGCTGGCCTTGATTGAGCCTTTCTGGAAGGAATAGAAGTTTCCGTTTTCGGCTTCATTTCCGGAAACGGAACCAAAAACGGGTAGAATAACACATTCAATTCATTACATCCAACATGGGCGAAACGATCTTCCTGCTAAGTGAAAATGGGAAACTGGTGGAGTTGAACGAGGCCAACTACATTTCAGAAGACTTATTGCAGTCTTTACTGGCAAATTACCCCAGCCTTATCTCTGGAAGCCAAATCAACAAAGAGAATCCTAGGCGCTGGCTTTTAGTCTCAAGGGAATTTGGCGTTCCAGACGATGCCAATGCAGGCAACCGCTGGTCCCTGGACCATCTGTTCATTGACCAAGACGGTATTCCTACGTTGGTGGAAGTGAAACGCAGCACAGACTCCAGAATCAGGCGCGAAGTGATTGGCCAAATCTTAGACTATGCCGCTAACGCCGTCACCTATTGGTCTATAGAAGAAATCCAACACAGGTTTGAGTTGCAATGCAAAGCGAAAGGAAGTGACCAAGAATTGATATTGGGGGATTTTCTGCAAGGCGAAATGGAACCGGAGCAATTCTGGGAACTGACCAAAACTAACCTCAGGGCAGGCAAAGTCAGAATGCTGATCATCGCAGATAAAATCCCGAAGGAATTGCAGCGCATCATTGAGTTTCTGAACGAACAAATGCAAACCGCTGAGATTCTGGGTCTGGAGATAAAGCAGTTCATTGGCCAAGACAACCTGAAAACACTGGTGCCAAGAGTGATTGGCCAAACCACGGTGGCGGAAGATTTAAAAAGTATCTCAAAAGGGCGGGCAGAGCAATGGACGCAAGAGACTTTTTTTGCGGAGCTTACCAAACTGTGCGGCACCCATGAAGCTTCTATAGCAAAACGATTACTGGAATTTGTAGAACCTAAAGTCACCAGAATTAGGTATGGCCGAGGCCACCAACTAGGTTCTTACCAACCCGTTTACCATAGAAACGGCCATGATTACCGCCTATTTGGAATCTGGACAAGCGGTTACATAGAAACGTACTTCCAGTATTACAAAGACCAACCTGCCTTTAAAGAAGAAAGCAAGCGGTTAGAGTTCTTGGAGCGCTTGAACCAGATTGAAGGGGTAAATATTTCCAGAGACAAGATTGCGCTCCGGCCAAGTTTCAAGTTGAACCTTTTGGCTGATGAATCGCAATTGCAGAAATTTATGCAAGTAGTGGATTGGCTTTTAGAGGAAATTAAAAAATAAAGAACTCCCCGTTTTGGGGCTCATTTCTGGAAATGAGCCCCAAAACGGGGAGTTCTGTTTAAAGCACTTTGGAGTTAGTCAAACAACTCGCTCAGGAAAGATTTTTTCTTGTAAGGCTTGTTGTGGTGTTGGTCATGATGGCGTTGGTCGCCGTAGCCGTATTTCTTGTAGTCAGAATCATAGTTTTCTTTCTTGGAGTAGTGCTCGCCGGAGCGCTCAATGATTTTCTCCAGTTCACCGCGGTCCAGCCAAATGCCGCGGCATTTGGGGCAGTAGTCAATCTCAATTCCGTTTTTATCGCTCATTAAAAGCGTTTCTTGGCAGGCGGGGCATTTCATAGGCGTTGGGTTAGATGCTGGTGACACATTGGGTTCCTTTCTAGAACGCCCCGCGCAAGGCACTTAGTATGGCTGGGGAAGAGCGGCCCGCGCAGTAAAACGCGTAAAGCAGGTGAAATTCCCGGTTATCGTTCCCAAAGCCGCTTTCAGGGAGGTGAATTCATTTCCGGTATTTCCGTTTTCGGGCTCATTTCTGGAAACGAAGCCAAAAACGGACGTGCGCCCTGCGCAAAATTTCCACCATTTCGGGGCCAACCCTTAAACTATTTGTACCTTTGTGGGCGTTAAGGGAAGTGACATGGTACAGGAACTCATCATCTTTATGGTATTTGCGCTGGCGGCGGGCTACATGCTGCGGCTAGGCTATCAATCGTTTTTCTCCAAAGACGCGGGTTGCGCCAAAGGCTGCGGAAGCGCGTGCTCTACCATTGACCTCAAGAAAATAGAGGAGCAGATGCGGGCCAAACAGGCGCAGGCTAAATAACTCAGCCATTCTATTGAAAGTGCCGCTAGCCATTCCTCTGGAGTGGCTTTTTCTTTTTGCGGGGCATTTCCGTTTTCGGGCTCATTTCTAGAAACGGAGCCAAAAACGCGGGTCAGCCAGGCACGGCGTTTCTAAATATATTTTTCCTTGAATATGGCTGGCAACCCGCGGCGGGTTTTACGTATAGTGGGAGTGTAGCAAAGATCCAACTACCTTAACATACTGAACCATGCAAGACAAGGAAGAAGAAAGAAGCCTGATCAACGTAGAGCACCGCCTGCACAAAGAAGGGTATACCGCCGATTTTAGGGTGAGCGAAGACAACCAATTGCTGAGCCTCAAAGACAACAAAAGCTACGGCGTGACTGATGTGAAAATTGTGGATTTCTACCGTTTTGAAGGCGAAACCAACCCAGATGACATGTCTATTCTGTACGCCATTGAATGCAATGACGGCACCAAAGGCACCATCTCCAACTCCTACGGCCCGTACGCCGACCAAGGCGTGGACGCGTTCCTGAAACAAGTGGAAGACCTAGGCAAAAATCTGGACAAAGCCAGCAAGTAACCCTAATTCCAACTTCTATTGAAAGCAGAAGCGGCAGGAGAATCTCTCTCCTGCCGCTTCTGCTTTTTCAGCTTTCCTGGTCTGGGTTGTCTTCCTGCGGTTCCTGGTCAGTGGGTGGTTTGGTCTTGCCCAAAAGCGCGGGCATGGCCTCTTTGAGCTCAATAGACAGGTCTTTGCCGCCTTTAATCCCGAAGTTGAGCGTGGTGATAGGGAACGGAATCTCAATCTTGTGTTCGTCAAAGGCTTTCTTTATTCTGATGATGGCCTCGCTCTTGGCGTACACAAAATCGGTCTGGCGTTTGTACTGAATCCAGTAGCGCACCAAAAAATTGATGCTGCTGGCCCCAAACTCTTCGTAGACCACCTCTACTTCCTTGCCCTCAATCTGGTTAGGAATGCCCACCATGGCCGCAATCACCACCTCGCGCACGCGTTCCAGGTCTTCGGCATAAGACACGCCCACTTTGAGGTCAATGCGCCTGATGCCGTAGTGCGTGAAATTGATAAGCGCCGATTCAAAGACCTTGCGGTTGGGCATTTTCACCAATTCGCCGGTCTGCCTTCTAATGTCAATGGTGCGCAGGTTGATGCGCTCAATCGTCCCGAAGTGCTCGTTGGTGTCAATCACGTCTCCCACCACAAACGGTTTCCGGACGGCAATAATCACCCCGGAAATAAAGTTGGCGGCAATGTCCTGAAACGCGAAACCCAGGGCCAGACCTATGATACCCGCACCCGCCAATAACGTGGTAACCGTTTTATCTAGTTTAAGGATGCTCAAGGCGAAGAAGATGCCCAGTGTGAGGGCGGCTACATAGACCGTGGTGCCTACCAGGTTGTTGAGCGCGCTGCTGTGCGTGAACCTAATCAAGAGTTTCTCTGAGGTTTTGCGCAGCAGGCGGGCCGTCACAAAAGACAGCACTATGACCAATGTGGCCAGAAAAAGCTCTGGCAGCATGAGCACCAACTGTTTAAACCAGCGCTCCAGTTTGCCCCATAAAAGATGAAAGGCTTCGTTTATTTCAACCACAGGTGTGTTCTTAAGGAATCAAGAAGGTAAAGAAGCGCTGCGCAGGGCAGAACATCAAAAAGCATACGAAAGATACAGGCCGCGGGGTACATAAACTAGCGCCGGCGGCTCAACCCCAGACTTTGGTGCCCTCAGAGCAGTTTCTACACATGTCAATCTGGCCCCGGCCCTGTAACAGAGAACCCCTGAACTTCTGGTAGGCGGCGCTTTTCCAGAGGTCTTTGAAGCTTTGCTGCTGCAGGTTGCCCAGGCGGTAATGCGCGTCTTTGTCAAAACAACAGGGTACCACCAGGCCGTCCCAGGTGATCACGCAGGAATGCCACATCTTCCAGCAGCCGTCAATCAGTTTGTTTTTGAGCGAATATTTGCCGTTGGGCTGCTGCTGGTAGCGGCTGTAATAATCAATGGTAGGAATAAGCGGCGACCCGTTTTCATGGTCATAAATCTGCGCGGTCTTGAACCAGACATCGTCTACGCCCAGTTCCTTGGCCAGTTTTTTGGCGTCTTCCAGCTGGTGCTCATTGGGTTTTACTACCAAGAACTGAAAGATAAGGTACGGTGTCTTTGATTTGAGCGCGCGTTTCTGCTGCACCAACCGCTTGGTCCCCTCCAGCACTTTGTCCAGCTTGCCGCCCACGCGGTACTGCTGGTACACGTCTTGGGTGGTGCCGTCCAGAGAGATAATCAATCTGTCCAAGCCAGATTCCACGGTTTTGCGGGCATTTTCCTCAGACAGATAATGCGCATTGGTAGACGTGGCGGTATAGATGCCTTTTTTAGATGCGTACTTCACCAAGTCCAGGAACGACGGATGCAAATAGGGTTCGCCCTGGAAATAAAACAGCAAGTACAGCAAACGGTCCTGCAACTGGTCAATGGTCTGCTTGAACAAATCATTTGACAACATGCCCGTAGGCCGCGTAAACGACCGCAGCCCGCTGGGGCACTCGGGGCAGCGCAAATTGCAAGACGTGGTAGGCTCAAACGAAATACTGACCGGGCTTCCCCAGTGGCGGGGCTTTTTGGTGAGGCGCGCCAGGGCGTAGCTGCTCACCACCTGCAGCGCGTTCCAGGCGCGCCGCGGCGTCAGTTTAGAGGCCAGATTGATTCCGTCTTGTAAAGCGCCGCGGGTCAAGATTTGTGTAAGGTGCTAATGGTTAAATGTGCTGAGGTGCTACTAAAATACAAGCACCTGAAATCAGAAAGCAAAGGTACGCATAGCGCGGCAGAAGGAGACGCAATGTTTTAGCGGAGGGTGCGTTTTCGGGCCCATTTCCAAAAATGAGCCCCAAAACAGGACAAGCGAGACGACCTTACTATAAGGAAAGCATTACCAATTTCTGGGCGCAATCAGTTCTTCCACATCGGCCTCGAAACCATAGGCATTGGAAATAGCCTCAAAGTCCATGGCAATGTTTTCTCTGGCCGCTGTCTCTATTTCACTGCCGTTCTCTGAAAATTCATCTTCCAAGTCATTGAATTTCTCTGTGGCGGTATGGGTCAGTGTGTAGAGTTCGTCCAGGGTCTTGGGCTCAGCTTTCTCAATCTCCAGACACAACTGAATCAAAATGGCTTTCCCTTTGTCTACCAGAAAATCAGGGAAGTAGTCATCGGCGTACATGTCTTGCAGAAAGGAATGCTTTCTAAGGGTTTCGTTTTTGATATTGGTTTGTACAGGTTCCTGCATGGAGTTGTTTTCTTGGGTGTTTGGAGATGGTTGACAAGCTATAATGGCGAAAGTGACGAGTGTCATCAGGTACTTTTTCATTTCTTATGAAAAGACATGTTCACGCTATTTCTTTTGGTCTGCGGTAAACTGGTCAATGAGGGCGGCAATCTCGCGGGCACCTTCGGCGTGGCCGGGGCGGCGGGCATTGGCGCTCACAAAAGTACCGTCTGGCGAGATCAGGAAATAGCTGGGGAAATTCTTGACGTCATAGTCTTTGATGACCTTGGCGCTTTGGTCGGGTACGTGAAGTTGCAGCGCAGGCAGCGGGCGTTCGGTGGCTTTCTGCTTCCAGGCACTCAGTTCTTCGCCCACCGAGACTTGTATAAACACCACGTCTTTGGCGGCCAGCTGCTCCACAAAGTATTTGTAGGCCTGCTGGTCCACGGTGCAGATGCCGCAGGGCGTGCGCCAGAAACCCAGGTAAATCATCTTGCCCTTCAAGCTCTTGAGCGAAACACTGTCACCGGTAGAAGAGAGCAGCGTAAACTCAGGGGCCTGGCTGCCCAACCCCACTTTCCTGAACTGCAGGTACTGGTCTTTCACATAACTCACAAACTGCGGGTTTTTGGACTGCTTCTGGAAGTCAAGGTACATAACGTCTGTGTCGGGCACGTAGCCGAACCTTATGCTCTGGTTGATGATGCGGGCCAGCATCATGTCGCGGCCATCGCCTTGCAGTTCCTGCTTGGCCATGGCGTACATGCTGGGGTAAAAGTCGCGTTCTGGGTTGCCGCGGCGGTCACTCAAGGCCTTGTACTGGAAATAATTGTTCAGGAAGTCAAGATACACCTGGTTGCGCACCGCCCCGGGCTGGTTGAGGTTGATCTGCTTGAGAAAGTCAAAATACGTGGGGGACAGCTGCGGCGGCAGACCACCCACGCGCTTGCGTATGTCTGGGTAGGTGAGCCGGTCATTGGCGTAGCTGAACTCAATCTGGGCCTGGGCGTAGAGTTTGAAAGACTCAGACACCGGCGAAATGGCCATGAACCGCTCCAGGAAATTGCGCTGATCTGTGCGCCGTTCCTCCAGAAATTTCAGAAACTCTTTCTCGCGCTTGTGTACATTTTCCGGCAGCACTTGGTAATCGTCTTCTTCCTCAAACTTGCGCTCAAACTGAATGAGGTAATTGTTCTCACTGGCCCCTTTGCCCTTGAACTTGGCGCTGAAGATGAAATCCTCGGCGTTGGCGCGCACGTCCAGCTGGTCGCCGGGCTGCAGGTACAGCATCACTGACTCAGAGCCGTGCACCAGTTCGCCCAGCATGGGCTCCGGCACAGAAACTGTGAATGAGAATTCGCCGGTTTTGGAAAGTGCCACAGTATTAGACTCCCCGGAGTAGGAGGCCGGCACGCGGTAGAGTTCCAGCAAGATACTGTCACTTACTGGTTTTGAGATTTTGCCGGTAATAGTGACGGTGTTCTGCGCCAGGGCGGGCAGCAGGAGCATAAAGTACAACAGAAGCAGGCTGAGGCTGTTTTTAAGCGGTAGTCTAGAAGCTGAAACCATAAATAGGATTAGTTGGGGGTTCATTTCCTGGTGGCAGCATAACGCGCGGCATCAAGAAAACAGTTCAATGCCTGGCCCGCATTAGCCAAACAAACCCGAGAAGACTTCTTCTAACCGGCTGGCTGCGTGAATTCTGATGTTAAACCTACCTAAATCCACGCCCTTTTTGTTGTACTTGGAAATATAAATATCCTGGAAGCCTAATTTCTCGGCCTCAGAGATGCGCTGCTCAATTCTATGCACCGCTCTCACCTCGCCGCCCAAGCCAATTTCAGCGGCAAAACAGGTGGTATGCGGTATGGCCACATCTTCAAACGAAGACACCAACGCAGCGCAGACAGCCAAATCCAAAGCCGGGTCTTCTACTTTCAGGCCGCCGGCAATGTTCAAAAACACGTCTTGCGTGCCCAGTTTAAAACCGCCGCGTTTCTCCAACACGGCCAGCAGCATGTTCAGGCGTTTCACGTCAAAGCCGGTGGCGGTGCGCTGCGGTGTGCCGTACGTGGCCGGTGAAACCAAACTCTGCACTTCAATGAGCAAAGGCCGGTTGCCTTCCATGGTGCCGCCAATGGTAATGCCACTAAAGGCTTCCTCACGCTGCGAAATCAGAATCTCAGATGGGTTGCTGACTTCCCGTAAACCGGTGCCCAGCATCTCGTAAATCCCCAATTCTGCCGTTGACCCGAAGCGGTTTTTGGTGGTTCTTAAGATACGGTAGGTCATATGGCGGTCGCCTTCAAACTGCAGCACGGTGTCTACCATGTGTTCCAGGATCTTGGGCCCGGCCAGGTTTCCTTCTTTGGTGATGTGCCCAATCAAAAACACCGGCGTGCCGCTCTCCTTCGCGAATTTCAACAACTCCGCCGTACACTCGCGCACCTGCGCCACGCTGCCCGCGCCGCTCTCAATAAAAGACGAATGCAGGGTTTGGATGGAATCTATGATTAAGACATCGGGCTGAAGTTGTTCAATCTGCTTGAAGATGTTCTGCGTGGCGGTTTCGGTGAGGATGAAACAGTTGGGGTGGCGGGCATCCAGGCGTTCGGCGCGCATTTTGATTTGCTGTTCGCTTTCCTCGCCGGAAATATAGAGCACGCGCTGGGCATGCAGACTGAGCGCAATCTGGAGCATGAGCGTTGACTTGCCAATGCCGGGTTCGCCGCCAATGAGCACCATGGAGCCGGGCACAATGCCGCCGCCCAACACCCGGTTGAGTTCCTGGTCAACGGTGACAATGCGGTGCTGCTCAGAATAGGTGATGTCTGAAATGGCCTTCGGTTTGCTGGCCACGGTCTGGCTGCTGGAGCCCACTTTCCAGGCGCTGGTGGGCGTGGCGTCTTCACGGGCGATCACTTCCTCCACGTAGGTGTTCCATTCACTGCAGGCCGGGCAACGCCCCACCCATTTAGCCGACTGCGCGCCGCAGCTCTGGCAGAAATATGCTGTTTTGATTTTAGCCATAGATAGAAAAATTCCCGCGCCGCGGAAACGGTTCAAGTTAGGGATTTAGCGGCAGATACCGGGGTTCTAGGCCAACAAAAAGCAGACAGAAATAACTCCCGTTTTCGGCTTCATTTTCAGAAATGAGCCTAAAAACGGGTATATCCCGCAGCCTGCTTCCGCCGTTATGGTAAAAGACAATCAACTACGTAAGCCCATGACGTTCAATTCCATAAAAAACCTGATTTCTTGCTGCTTATTGGTGCTAACGCTTAGCGCCTGCTCCACGGCCAACACGCCCCAAGACGGCACCGCCCCCGAGGAAAGCGCCGCGCCCCGGTTCCGGACCCTGGCCCCGCCGCGGGTTGACATCAGGGGCACCATCACCAGCAGCCGGTATGACCAGGGCCAGGTCATGCTGGAGGTGGAAGGCTACGGCCCCACCAACCAGACCCGCTACAGCCGGGCCTTTGTACTGGTGCTGCCCACGCTCCAAATCCTCAACCCAGACGGGAAATCTGTGAGCATGAACGAGCTTCGGCCGGGGCAAGACGTGGCCATCATGCTGCGCAGCGGTGGCCAAGGCAACCTGATTGGCGTGGGCGTGGCCCGAAAGATGTGGCTGGAGGAGCGTCTGTAAAGTCTGGACTGGTTTTTGTAAATTGCAGCAAAACTGGATTTTACCTTCTTTCGCCCTATGGCTCTTTCTTCTATACGCGGTGGCTTCTTGCTGCTGACTTTGGTTTTATTGTGTGTCTGGCAAACGCGGGCGCAAGGCGGCAAAGCCATTAAAATTGCCGATCTGGACCTGCAGGTAGCCGGTACGGCGCAAGCACCCACGCAGTACCAGTACGCGTTTCAGGCCGGAGATGTGGTGGTGCTGGACCTGGAGAACAAAGCGAAGGTAAATTACAAAATCACCGTGACCGAATATTTCTCTAAATCTGCGCTTTACGCGGTGGAGGAAACCAAGAAACTGAGCAAGCTCAAACTCACCATTCCGCAGAAGTCTGTGTACACCATTACGCTGCAGAGCTTAGCCGGGACCAGTACCAGAAGCCATTTCACGCTTACCAGAATTCCGGCCACGGCCCAAACGCAGAACTTCAGCACGCACGTAGCCTGGCGAACCGTGCAAGACACCACCTGGACCACGGGGACCCAGAAAGTCTTGGTGAAAACCGAACTGGTGCCCGAAATTCTGCTGGATAAAACCTTCCGTTTAGCCTCGCGCACCAGCATTGGCAGCAACAACAGGTCGTTTGAGCGCTTCAAGCTGCCGGCAGGCACCAGGCACTGGGTGTATTGGGTAGGCGTAGGACAGGAATCAGTAGAAGCGCTGCAGGAATCTGGGAAACTGGTTGCTAAGGGCGCGTCAGCGTTGCTCACGGGCAGTAATCCGTTGGTGGCGTTCGGGCTGGGGCTGTTGCCCGCGTTGCCGCAGGTGAAAAGCAGCGGTTACATCAGCTATTACCTGCTCAGCCAGAAAAACGCCGCGCTCTTCAAAGCCGAACAAGACGGTTGGAAACCCTACGCCGTGTTAAAGGGCAAAGACGTGCTCAGCGATTACGGCAAAATCCTGACCACCCAAACCCCCAAAACCGAGGACGGCTATCTGTACCTGGGCTTCGAGAACCCGAGCACTATTACCGGTCTGGATCTGACCTTGAAAATAGTGGCCTTTGTGGAGCAGCCTACTTATCAGAACAAAACCGTGCGCAAGCCCGCCAAAATCACTACTCGCAAGGAGCCTATTCTGCCCGTTGATTAACTGCGTTTTCGGCCTCGTTTCTGGAAATGAAGCCAAAAACGGGAAGGCTGAAGTTATCTTTTTCTCTTTTGATATCTCTCTTTCCTTCTCTTTTGTCATCCTGAAAAGATCTTGGTGGCAAACTGTAAGGACTGACAGCTGTTCGGGATTTCAAATCCAGAACCACTCTGTCGGGGATTTCCTAATCCCCTTCTTTTGCTGAACGATTTGCACGGAGATTGATAAATCCCCGACAGCCAATTTACGGATTGATAAATCTGACACAGCATGACTAATTTGCCAATGTATCTTTGTTCCTATTTTCTTTTGTCATCCTGGAAGGATCTTGGTGGCAAGCTGTAATGACAGATATTTAAAGCTTTTCTAACTTGCCCACAGGGTCCTTTCAGGATGACAGTTTTTGATTGGAATTCAAAAGTTCTTTCTTCCGTTTTCGGCTTCATTTCCAGAACTGAGCCCGAAAACGGAATTGCTATCTTTACCGCGGCGGCTCACAAAGTTTGCGCTTTACACTCTTATGGCTTTACCACTTCCTCCTTCGTTCCAGAACCGCATGCAGGCCCAGCTGGGCGAAGAGTATACCGCTTTTACAGAGGCGCTGTCCCAAACCTCGCCCACCAGCGTGCGGGTGAACATGGCTAAAATGGGCTTGCCCACCGGCTTGCAACCCGTGCCCTGGACCGAGACCGGTTTTTACTTGCCCATTCGGCCCAGCTTTACCTTAGACCCGCAGTTTCATGGCGGCGCGTATTACGTGCAGGAAGCCAGTTCCATGTTTCTGGAGCAGGCACTTAAGCAGAGCGTGAACCTGGAAGAGCCGTTGGCGGTGCTGGATTTGTGCGGTGCGCCCGGCGGAAAATCGACCCATTTGGCTTCGCTGATTTCTGAGGAAAGCCTGTTGGTGAGCAATGAAGTGATCAGAGCCCGCGCGGGAATTCTGGCCGAGAACATTCAGAAATGGGGCAGTGGCAACGTCCTAGTCACCAACAATGACCCCAGCCACTTCGCGAAGCTCACGGGTTTCTTTGACGTGTTGGTAGTTGACGCGCCGTGTTCGGGCGAAGGCATGTTCCGGAAAGACCCAGACGCCATGAACGAATGGTCTGAGGCCAACGTGAAACTCTGCTCAGAGCGCCAGCGCCGCATTTTAATGGATGTCTGGGACTGCCTCAAACCCGGCGGTGTCTTGATTTACAGTACCTGCACCTACAACGCCGAAGAGAACGAAGACAACCTGGCCTGGCTCGCCCAACAGCAAGACGTAGAAACCATTGCCTTGGAATTACAACCCGACTGGCACATCACCGAAACCCAGGAACAAGGCATGCGTGGCTACCGTTTCTACCCGCATAAAACCCAGGGCGAAGGTTTTTTCCTGGCCGTGGTCCGGAAAACCGGTGGCGACGAAGCTGGCAAGTTCAAGAAAAGCAAGCGACCCTATCTGGTAGCCGCCTCTAAACAAGAGAAAGCCTCTGTACAAAACTGGTTGAAATCTCCTGCTGACTGGGAACTAGTCAAGCACCAAGACACACTCAGAGCCCTGCCCACCGCCTGGATGCTGGAACTGGAGCAACTCTACGAGAACCTGCGCGTGGTTTACGGCGGCATTGAACTCGCCGAGGCCCTAAAAGGCAACGCCAAACCTTTGCCCGCCCTGGCGCTTTCGCAGCATTTGGCGCAAGACGCCTTCCCCCGCGCTGATGTAGACTTACCCACCGCCCTTAAATTCCTGCACCGTGAAGATGTGGCCTTGGAAGATGCCGCCAACGGCTGGGTTTTGGTGCAGTTCAACGGCGTACCGCTAGGCTGGGGCAAGAAACTCCAGAACCGCGTGAACAACCACTACCCCAAAGAATGGCGCATCAGAATGAGCTTAGATGATGCGCTGAAAGCGGAGAATTTAGAGAGACAGTTTGTGCTTGGAGGTAGTATCAAGTAGCAGGTATCAGGCAGCAAGACTTTTGGATTCCCGTTTTCGGGCTCGTTTTGAGAAATGAGGCTGAAAACAGGCAATTAGTTCAAAGTAAGAAAGTTTTCGCCAAACGCTGATTCCCCCTTTGAAGGGGGCGAAGGGGGATGTTTACACACGTGCATAAACATTCTTGATAAGGTAGGGGCGTATCGCATACGCCCTTAACGGTGGCACCGGCATTTCCATTTACACCAAGGCAAAAACGCGGAATGCCGAAAAAAATAATTAGCTGAAATGTGTGAGGGCGTATGCGATACGCCCCTACATTGATTACGTGTTGTTCAGCAGATGTAAAAACCCCTCTGCGCTCCCCTCAAGGGGAGAATCTGCGCTTGATAAGCGCCTCTGAAATTTGATTTGATTACTTCTCTGTTGCTTTCAGAATTTGGTAATTTCTCACTTTGTATCCAGTTGAAGTAGAATCTATCACGACAATTAAAATCTGCTAAAGCAATACAAATTACGGCTATATTATTACCAGTTTACATTCTCTTGGTACTCCTGGCCTTGATAATCAGTAAAGTCTCTTAGTTTATTGTATTCAAAACTTCGAACGTTCAACTTCCAAATCGCGGGCTTTTCACTCAAAGGGTCAACTAGTAATCCAACTGAATCAGAATCAAGAATCCTGATAGAATGTATCCATTTTAAATCATCGTCATGAATCTGCTTGGTTTCCTTTTCAGTCCAGACTACAAGATGTTCGCCTGCAATAACTGCCCATTGATTACTTGGATGTATGATTCCGCAAGTTGGGTCTCCATAGAAATCGTCTTCTAAAAGTACTAGGCCTGTTACTTTATCAATCAAAAAAGCTGTATCAAATTCATGTTCAATCTTAAGTCTTTCTGTTTGACAAAGTATTTTCATCTGCTCCTAAAAGATAAAGTTTTAATAGCTAATGCCTAAATCTCTATTCCACATACAACACCAACCCTTTCAAATACTCACCTTCCGGGTGGAAGATGCTTACGGGGTGGTCAGCGGGTTGGGAGAGGTGGTGCATGACTTTCACGTTGCGGCCGGCCTCAATGGCGGCGGCCATCACGGTGCTCTGGAACAGGTCTTTGTCTACCACGCCGGAGCAGGAGAAGGTGAAGATGATGCCGCCCGGCTTGATTTTCTCAATGGCATCGGCGTTCAGGCGTTTGTAGCCCATTAAGGCGTTGTGGCGTACTTTCTGACTCTTCGCGAAGGCGGGCGGGTCTAGCACAATCAAATCATAGAAGTTCTCGCGGCCTTTCAGGAAATCAAAGGTGTCTTGGGCGAAGGATTCGTGGCGGTCCTGGCCGTTGTTAAGGTCTGCGTTTTTATCTGTGAGGTCGATGGCTTTTTTGGAGACATCCACAGAATGTACGGCCTCGGCCCCGGCGTTCAAGGCGTAGATAGAGAAGCCGCCGGTGTAGCAGAAGGTGTTGAGCACCGTCTTGCCTTTGGAATAACGCGCCAGCAAGTCGCGGTTTTCGCGCTGGTCAATGAAGAAGCCGGTTTTCTGGCCGGTGACCCAGTCTACCAGAAACTTGTTGCCGTTCTCAGTGACTACGTGCGGCACGGGCGTGTCGCCAATCAGGTAACCGTTGCCGCCTTTTTCGGTGCCTTTGCCGGGCAGGGTTTCGGCGCTCTTGTCATAGATGGCGGTGAGTTTTCCGTTGTACACTTCTATCAAAGCTTGCGCAATCTGCTGTCGCACGTGGAACATGCCCACGTTGTGCGCCTGCAAGACCGCCGTGTTTCCATACACGTCAATGATGAGGCCGGGCAGACTGTCGCCTTCCGCAAAAACCAGTCGGTACACATCCGTATCTGGCGTATCCAGGAAGCCTTGCTCGCGGCGGTAATCCACGGCGCGCTGCACGCGGCTTTTCCAGAAGGCGTAGTCAATTTCCACGTCTGCAAAAGAGAAAATGCGCACGGCAATGGAGCCCGGCTGGTAATGGCCAATGCCCAGGAACTCGTGGCGGTTGGTGTACACGGCCACAATGTCGCCCTCCTGCACGCCTTCGTCAATTTTCTTGATGGCGCCCGAGAAAACCCACGGGTGGAAGCGTCTGAGCGAATGGTCTTTGCCGTTGTGCAGGATGATGGCCGGAAGTGAAGTCATAGGAAAGAAGCCTTCGGCTGCGCCGAAATGAAATGTTTCTGCAAAATTCGGCAAAAAATATGGCTTTGTGGTACGAGATGGTTTCTAGTTTGGTGGTTAACCGTAGAAAGAAGCGCATATTGGCTTTCTGAAGGACAAAAGCGCTTTTATAACTTGCCCACAAGGTCCTTTCAGGATGACATGTGAAAATTAATTCATTTCCGTCATTCTCACATTTGAAAATAGCACATCAGCACATTGAAAAATTAGCACATTGCACAAAATCAGCACATTAAATCCTTAGCACATTGAAGAGCTTTCCAATCATAGATTTGCACTGCGACCTTACCGGCTACCTGGCCTGGATTGCCAACTCCACTCCGCTGGACGTGGACCGCATTGGCTGCGCCATTCCGCATTTGCAGGCGGGGAACGTGCGGCTGCAGACCATGGCTTTCTTCACGCCCACCGAGCCCGGCAGCGCGGCTTTCACGCTCAAGCAAGCAAATCTTTTCAAAAGTGTTTTACCCCAGGCTGGTTTTGTCCCCATTTCCAAACTGGAGCCCGAAACTGGCTTTCTGCAGCAGGACCAACTCTACATGGTGGCAGCCATTGAAAACGCCTCGGGTTTGTGCGAAGAAGACGAACCGCTGGCCAAAGCGTTTGAGCGGCTGGACGAAATCAGCAAGTTGGCCGGACCATTGCTCTACATCAGCTTCACGCACGCCGATGAAAACCGGTTCAGCGGCGGCAATTTCACGCCGGGCATCGGCCTGAAACCCGACGGCGAAGAATTGCTGCGTTCTCTCAGCGGCAAGCACATTGCCCTGGATTTGTCGCATACCTCAGACGCCGCGGCGTTTGACATGCTCACCTTGATTGACCGTGAGAACCTGAATATTCCGGTCATCGCCAGCCATTCTAATTTCAGAGAGATTTATGATGACCCGCGCAATCTGCCCAATGAACTGGTACAAGAAATTGTGCGCCGCGAAGGCCTGATTGGCATCAATTTCCTGAAGAAGTTTGTCCACCCAAATCAGCCCGAGGTCTTGCTGGAACATATTCTGTACGGGCTGGAGCACGCGCCCCACGCGTTGGCCTTTGGGGCAGATTTCTTTCAGGAGTCTGGCGTGGTGGGCGATTCTTACTTCCACGCGGAGCACCGCAACGCCGCCAAATACCAGGAAATTCTGCGCAGCCTGGAAAGGCAGGTGTCTGTTGAAGATTTGCAGCAGTTGAGTCATGGCAACGCAGTCAGGTTTCTGCAGAAGCTGTGGCCAAAAATGTAGAGCCAATTCTGTTTTCGGCTTCGTTTCCAGAAATGAGCCCGAAAACAGGAACTTCGGTTTTAGAAATTCTTTACAAAGGAGAAAATACGTTCGTATACACGTTAAGAAACAGCGGTTTTTGCTTAGATTTAAGAAACGTTTCTCCTGTATTTCTTTGATGCACTTCCCCGCCAAGTTCCGCGTTCTGTGTGCCCTTGTGTTTACTGCTGTTTTTCTGGTAGCGTTCATGCCCAACGTGCGGCAGGGAAACCCGGTGCTGGAGAAAATTCTGGCCAAGCTCAGTTTCTGGGAGAAGAATTTTCCGC
Organism: Rufibacter sp. LB8; assembly: GCF_014876185.1. Lineage (NCBI taxonomy): Bacteria > Pseudomonadati > Bacteroidota > Cytophagia > Cytophagales > Hymenobacteraceae > Rufibacter > Rufibacter sp. LB8. The sequence goes on from NZ_JADALJ010000001.1 coordinate 3,278,656, forward strand.
AGGAAAAAGTGTACCTGCACCTGGACAAACCCTATTACGCCGCCGGCGATGATATTTGGTTCAAGGCGTACCTGGTCAACGGCCCCGACAACACGCCCAGCCAAGTGAGCAACGTGCTCTACGTGGAATTGCTCAATCCGCAGGATTCTGTGTACCGCCGCTTGGTGGTTGATGTGCAAAACGGCCTGGGCCACGGCGATTTCGCGCTGGAAGACACTATTCCGGAGGGCCAGTACCGCCTGCGCGCCTACACCAGCTGGATGCAGAACTTTGACGAAAACTACTTCTTCCACCAAGATATCCAGATCTGGAACCCGCGCGTGCAAGACGTGGCCGTGGCCTCTGAGTTCGAGTTTAAAAAGCAACCCAAAGGAGATTCTGTGCTGGCCCAGCTGTCGCTCAAAACGCTGCAAGAGGCCCCGCTGCCCCAGACTCTCCTTACTTACGTAATCAAAACCGGCCGTAAAACGACCAGTCGCCGCAAGACCACTACTGACCAGAACGGGCAGGTGGTAATTCCGTTTTTGGCTTCGTTTTCAGAAATGAGCCCCAAAACGCAAATCTTGGTCACGGTGCCGCAGAAAGGGAAAGTCGCTGCCCAACTCACCATTCCGGTGCCCATTAACCAAGACAAACTGGACCTGGCTTTCCTACCTGAGGGCGGACAGATGGTAGCCGATATGTGGAGTGTTCTGGGCGTAAAGGCGGTAGATTTCTACGGCTTGGGCAAGAATGTGCAAGGCGAAATTTATGACCAAACGGGCGCAAAAGTAACAGACTTCACCACCACCAGGTTGGGCATAGGCCGTTTGGGGTTTGTGCCCAAGAAAGGCAGGCAGTACCAGGCCAGGGTGAAAAATGCGACGGGCGCAGAGGTGTCTTACCCTTTGCCGGCGGTGCAGGACCGCGGCGTGGTCATGGCCGTAGACAACAGCAAAGAAGAGGCGATGAAAGTGAAACTGTATCTGGTGGGCTTCCGAGACGGCAGCACTAGGCCGAAGGCTGTGACCATCATTGGGCAGAACGCGGGGAGGGTGTATTTCACGGGCCACGTGGCCAACGCCAAAGATCTGGTACTGGTAGATGTGCCCAAAAGTAATTTCCCTACGGGCGTGGCGCAACTCACGGCTTTCTCAAACACCGGGGAACCCCTGGCCGAACGCCTGGTTTTTATCAACCGCCAGCAGCACCTGCAACTTTCGCTTACCCCAGACAAAGCCAGCTACAAACCCCGCCAGAAGGTGACCATGCAGGTGCAGACCCGTGACGCCCAGGGCAACCCGGTGGCGGGGAATTTCTCAGTAGCGGTCACAGATGCCCAGAAAGTGGAGCAAGAGCAACATTCGGCGTCTATTTTGACCCATTTATTGCTGACCTCAGACTTGCGCGGAAACATTGAACAGCCGGGTTATTATTTTTCGGCGCCAACGCCAGAAGTAACTTTGGCGCTGGATAACCTCATGCTCACGCAGGGCTGGCGGCGGTTTGTCTGGCGAGACCTGTGGCAAGACAAGTTTCCGGTGCTGAGTGCGCCTGTGGAGAGAGGCATGGCCATTACTGGCACCGCGCTGAGGTTTAACAAAAAGCCCGAGCCCTTCGCGCAGTTGTCTGTGTTTGGGGTGGGTCCTGAGAACTTTTTCCGGATAGATTCAGCAGACGCGCAGGGTAGGTTTGCGGTGCCGGTCGCCAAGCTCTCAGACAGCACCCAGGTGATTGTGCAGGCGCGCACCAAAAAAGGCGGCAGCGGCTTGCTGGTAGATTTAGACAAAGGCCTGCCCCTGGCCCCTGTGACCTTGCAGGCGCCCGTTCTCTTGCCAGATGCGCTCAGAACGCAACAAGTACAGAAATTTCTGAAGACTAACCAGGAACAGTTCAGGCTAGACCAACTCACAGGCAAAAGTATCTTGCTTAATTCGGTGCTCATCAAGGGCCAGAAAGAGAAAGACCAGCGCCGAAGCGGCATCCACACGTATTCAGATGCCACCGTTGACCCTACCGTGCTCAACCAGGACCTCAACTTTTTCTCAGCGGTCTCTGGCCGGCAGCGCATACGGTTAACGTATGATGAATGGGGAAGCGCCCAGCTGCAACTAAGCTTTGGCGGCAATTTGCTCACGCCCACCCTTTTGATCAATGGCATGCAAGTAGACCCTTTCACACTGCAACAAATTCCTGTGCCGGCCATTGAGAAAATAGAAATTTTACACCCTGAGTCGGCGGCGCTGGTGTACGGCCCCAAAGGCACCAATGGCATAGTGGCCGTAACCTTGAAACCCGGGGGCAAGGGTTTTGCTTCGGATACAAAATTTAAAGGCGTGGCCGTCTACAAAGGTCCGCGCATGCACGTGGCCCGTGAGTTTTACAGCCCCAACTATGAACAACCCCAGAAAGAGGAAATCGCAGACCTGAGAACCACCATTTTCTGGAGCCCCAGCGTGCAGACAGACGTAGAAGGCAAAGCTGAATTCTCTTTTTATACAGCCGATGCCCGTACAAATTACCACGTATTGCTGCAGGGCATGACTGCCACCGGGCAGCTGGGCCTGGGCACCGCCCGCCAGCAAGTGCAGTAAAATTCCCGTTTTTGGCCTCATTTCTGAAAACGAAGTCAAAAACGGAATCCAGAATTCGCCTGAAAACGCGCGTGCCTGAACTTGTCTTGGGGCGGCGGTTGTTGTGGGGTTGTCCTTAGAAAGCGGAAGAATTATCACCCGGGGCCGCACGCGCAAATCAGACAGAAATTGCGTATCTTTGCGGCCTGAATTAAGTAAAGCAGAAGATGTTAGATAAACTGGAAGCGATCAAGCAGCGGTTTGAAGAGGTGAACGAGCAACTCATCCAGCCAGACGTGGCCAGCGACCTCAAAAGATATAAATCCCTGAACAAAGAGTTCAAGGACCTGGAGAAGATCGTGGTGGAGTACGAGCGCTATAAACTATTGCTCAGCAACATAGAGCACACCAAAGAAGTTATTTCCACGGAGAAAGACGAAGACTTCCGGGAGATGGCCAAAGAAGAACTGGACGAACTCCTGCCGCAGCGCAACGAGATGGAGGAACGCATCAAAGAGATGTTGATCCCCACTGACCCAGATGACAGCAAAGACATTATCATGGAGATTCGCGCCGGCGCGGGCGGTGATGAAGCCTCTCTCTTTGCCGGTGATTTGTACCGCATGTACAGTCGTTTTGCGGAGAAGCAGGGCTGGAAAATGGAGGTCATTGACGTGATGGAAGGCACCGCCGGCGGCTACAAAGAAGTGATTGTGGGCATTAAGGGCGAAGACGTGTACGGCAAGCTCAAGTTTGAGTCAGGCGTACACCGCGTACAGCGCGTTCCCGCCACCGAGACCCAGGGCCGTATCCATACGTCGGTAGCGTCAGTGGTGGTACTCCCAGAAGTAGAGGAACTGGACATTGACCTGAACATGAATGACATTAGAAAGGATTTGTTCTGTTCCTCTGGCCCGGGCGGTCAGAGTGTGAACACCACGTATTCGGCGGTTCGCTTGACCCACATACCTACAGGCTTGGTAGCGCAGTGCCAGGACCAGAAATCGCAAATGAAGAACTTTGACAAAGCCCTGGCCGTGTTGCGTTCCCGTATCTACGAGCAGGAATTGGCCAAGAAAAACGAGATTGAAGGCGCGCAGCGCAAAAGCATGGTAGGCGGCGGCGACCGTTCAGATAAGATCAGAACCTACAACTACCCGCAAGGTCGCGTGAGCGATCACCGCATTGGTCTAACCGTCTATAATTTACCCACCGTGATGGACGGCGGTATTGACGAATTTGTGGAGCAACTCAGAATAGCCGAGAACGCCGAACGCCTGAAAGAAGGCGCCTCCGCGTAATTTCAACATAACAACGAAAAGCGCAGCCTGTTTGGGTTGCGCTTTTTTAATGCCCGTTTTCGGCCTCGTTTCTGGAAATGAGGCCAAAAACGGAAATTGGGCGTTGTGGATTTTTGACGGGAAGGAGAATAATCTTCTTAAATTTAGCGTACATAAAAGGCTGCCTTACATAAACGACCATGGGACTTGAAGCTATAAAACTGGAATTGATTGAATGGCTGGCGCAACTAGAAGATGCTGACACCATTGAATATCTGAAAGTGGTGAAAGACTCTAAGTCAGAGGCTGACTGGTGGCAAGAATTAACGCCAGCGCAAAAACAGAGCCTAGAACGCGGATTGAAAGACGTGGAGGCCGGCCGCGTGACCCCGCATGACGAAGTTAAAGCTCGGTTTGGCTTATGAATTACCAGGTTTTTTGGACCGAGGAAGCCCTTGCAAACGTGGAAAGCATCATCCAGTATATCTCCTCCACTTGGATGGAAAGGGAAGTTCTCAATTTCAAGCGAAAGCTTTCTGAGCAGATTAACATCATCAGCAGATTCCCAAACGTTTTCCCGGCCTCTACCTTTGCGCCTCGTCTCCGGAAAGCCGTTCTCACTAAGCAGACCACCATATTCTACGAAGTGAAAGAACAGGCTATCTACATTGTATATCTCTTTGACAGCCGCCAAAATCCGCAAAACATAAGATAACAGGCCTTTTCATCGTTTACTTCAAACCTCGCTCTCATGCCCCACACCCATCCTCAACCTTTCTGGCGCTTCTGGCTCAAAAGCCTGGCCGTGGCGTGTCTGGCGGCGTGGTCAGTGGTTTCTTGTACACCCAAAGACGAGGAATTCACGCCAGACGCGGGCGCACTGTTAAGGTTTGAACTGGACACCGTGAAATTTGATACGGTGTTCACCGAGGTGGGCACGGTCACCAAGCGCGTGAAAGTCTACAACCCCAGCCAGAACGCGGTGCGCATTTCCCAGATAAAAGTGGCGGGGCTGGGCAGTTCAGCGTTTCAGGTGTTTGTGAACGGACAGCCGGGGCCGCAGCTGCAAAACGTGGAAGTACGCGGAGGAGATTCTGTGCTGGTGCTGGTGAAAGCCACTATCAACCCAGACAACACAGACGCGCCGTTTCTGATCAAGGATTCCATTGTGTTCACCACCAACGGCAACGTGCAGGACATCAACCTCATTGCCTACGGCCAGAACGCCATTTACCACCGCGCCGGTGAAGTCCTCTGCACCCAAACCTGGACTGCCGGCAAAGCGCACGTGATCTATGATTCTGTGACGGTGCCAGAAGGCTGCACGCTCACCATTGCCGCCGGGGCGCAAATCTATTTGCAGAACGGGGCCAAACTCAAAGTGCTGGGAAAACTCATGGTACAGGGCGAAAAGGAAAAACAGGTGCGGTTCCAACAGATACGCCAGGAAGAACGCTACCGCCAGGCGCCGGGCCAATGGATTGGGCTGGAGTTTGGGGAGAAAAGCCGGGGCAACGTCATTCGGTTCGCCGAGATCAAAAATGCGGTAATCGGCGTTTTGGTGCGGGCCCAGGACAATGATTTAGGAGAAGTCACGCTGGAACATGTCTTTCTGAAGAATATGATTCAGGCCGGCGTTTTCAGCATGGGCGGAGACGTGACTATGGTGAACAGCCTGATTGCCAACTGCGGTGAACATGCCTTTGCCGGGGTGGGCGGTGGGCGGTATACTATTCTGTACAGCACTCTGGCCAATTATAGTGACTCCTTCATTAGAACCAAGCCTTCTGTTATGTTCTTGGAAACCTTGCAGTTTGAAGGCGAGCCAACTCCCCGCAGAATAAAGCCTTATCAACTCACCATGGCGAACAGTATTGTCTGGGGAAGACAAGAAGACGAGCTGCTATTTGAACCGTCTAGACTTGGTTCTACCATTGACATCAACCATGCTCTGCTTAAGACAAAGCAGTATCAGACAGTCTTCAACAACAACGGCAACAAGATCAACCAAGACCCCATGTTCCGTGATGCGCCTAAGTTTGACTTCCAGATCATGAAGCTTTCGCCGGCCAATAAAATGGGCATTCCTGTGAGCGGCATCTTGGTGGATTATGAATGGAAGGCGCGTGATGCCGCCACGCCAGATGCCGGGGCCTTGGAAGTGATTGATTAAGCGCAGCCTATGAAGTGGTTTCAGAAGTCCATCAGGTTACCCGCCGTGAAACGGGGTTTTCACTTAATCACAGATTTGGTGGAAGCACAGTTGCCGGAACTGGAAGAGATAAAGATAGGCGTGGCGCATATTTTCATTCAGCACACCTCGGCCAGCCTGAGCGTGAACGAGAACGCTGATCCCACCGTGCGGCATGACTTTGAGCAGCATTTCAACCGCGCCGTGCCCGAGAACGCGCCTTATTACCGCCACACCCTGGAAGGCCCCGATGACATGCCCGCCCACATCAAGGCATCTTTGCTAGGCGCATCTGTCACCCTGCCCATCACCAAAGGCCGGTTTAACTTGGGCACCTGGCAGGGCCTCTACCTCTGCGAACACCGCGACCATGGGGGCAAGCGTACGCTGCTGATCACACTTCAAGGCCAGTAATCTCAAGCAGGAATTCCCGTTTTCGGCTCCGTTTCTGGAAATGAGCCCGAAAACGGAAGAACTGACTTCCCGACCGGCGGCAAAGGAATTCTACTTGGTGAACCTGAGCCCTATGGTAAGGTCAATCCTATTCAAATCTTCTTTTTCTTCCAGGTAATCTTTGTATTTGCGGGTAGGTGTGGTGACTTCTACTTCAGTGAAAGAGCCTATGACTGATGACAGTTGGAAACCCACTGCCCAATGGTCAGAGATAGGCAAGTCATAGGCTAGTTCCAAAGTGAACCCCAGGGTCTTGCCCTCAAGAGTAATTTCACCGCCATTTTTAAGATAGTTTCGGTAGCCCATATGCCCAACTCCAAAGGAGCCTTGGAAAGAGTTCATACTGCTTGCGTTTGCAAAGCGAGTTGTAACAGTGGGTCCAGTGAAATGCATGTAGGTGTCTTCACTAACATTTAAAACAAAGGTATTGCCATTACTAGTGGTTACTGGTTGGTCTTTTATTTGACTAGCCGCAAAAAAAGAAGAATGGGTGAACCCGAAGCCTAAGAATGGACGCAGAAAATAGGTACCAGTGGCATTGAACGTGGTTCCCAACTTTAAACCATTCAAGTATTCTTCAATAATTGGGGGAACATCTCCCGTAGAGGCAGTACGATAGCCCAAGCCTCCGCCAATCCCAAACCGCCACCTAGGTAGTTCTTGCTGAGAAACATTAGGCTTTTTGGTTACGCTGCTTGTGTTAATGACGTCATAATCTGACGGATAGTAATTGTACTGGAACAGCTTGACTTGGTCTCTGGGCAGGGTGCGCTGCTGCAGTTTACCGTCCTGCACCTGCGCAAACGAAATACTGGCGGGGAGCACCTTCTTAATTTTGCAGTTAATGGAATCGCCGGCCTGGGTAAGCACCAAATCCTGTGCAATGGCGCTATGCCCTACCCATAAAAACAGTAAAACGAAGAGTGCTTTTTTCATGCAGAAGACAAAATAGAGATCGGCGGGAGGAAATTTACAGTTGCACGATGCCTTCCACGCCGTAGGCATCTTCAGACATAAAGAGCAGCTTTTGGGTTTCCTGCAGACGGTAGCGTTGCAGACGCGGCGTTTTCTCTGGCTGGGCCACCAGCTGCATAACTTTCTTGGTTTCAAACAGCATGTTCTCCTGCACAATGGTGGCGTCTACCTGCACCAGTTGGTTCTGGCTGTTGAAGGTGTAGATTACTTCCTGCACGTTGGTGGAAGCGTCTGGTTTGGCCGTGAATCTATGCTGCGTTTGCCCGGCGGCGTTGGTGCTTTTTTCTTCGTTGAAAAGGCCCATCAAAGCCGGTTTGTTGATGTCTGTGTCTGAAAAAGGAGCCAGTTCCTGCGCCCAGTCTAACCCAGAAATGGTTTTGGTCTCCGCTTTTTGGTCAGCTTGCGTGACGGTCTTGGAGACAGGCGCCTTGGCTTGGTTCAGCGCTTCTGCTTCCTGCGCCAGGAACGCGTTCACGTCAAACGCCTGCGTGTTCTGCGGGCTGAGACCGGCAGGGTTGGGTGCGTCATTGCAGCTTTGCACACCAATTATAGCGGCGACACAGGCAAAGAAGAAAAGCTTTTTCAAGTTGGTCATGCAAAGTTGTAATTCAAGGTGAAGAAAAAGCGGCAGTCTGCGTTTTTGGCTCCATTTCCAGAAACGAGCCCCAAAACGCATGTCAGAAAAGAAGCGTCGTGACACTGACAGGACATGTCTCTATGCAACGAGGAAGTTTCTTTGGAAGAAGACCTTACTTCAAAGCGATGCCTGTTGCAAATGTAGGCGATTATTAAATTGAACCAGGCTTGCTGCGTAGAACCTCGTCGTGTCAGTGCTACGGCGCTACATGACGCCATGCCGTTCGCTCAAGCGCCTCGTAACGCTTGGGCCAAATTCCTGTTTTCGGGCTCATTTCTGAAAACGAGCCCGAAAACAGAAATTAAACCAGTTGTCCTTCCGTGGGAATCAGCAAAGACGTACCAGTCATGTCTGCCGGGGCCTGCAAGCCGAGTAATGCCAATACCGTAGGCGCAATGTCTCCCAGTTTGCCATCCATGATTTCGCCTTTGTAGGTGGCGTCTGCCAGAATGATGGGCACCAGGTTGGTGGTGTGGGCGGTGTTGGGCGTGCCGTCTGGGTTGCGCATCACGTCTGCGTTGCCGTGGTCTGCGATCACAATGCTGGCGTAGCCGTGCTCCAGGGCCGCGGTCACCACGGCCTGGGCGCATTGGTCCACGGTTTCCACGGCTTTGATGGCGGCCTCAAACACGCCGGTGTGTCCCACCATGTCGGGATTCGCGAAGTTCAGGCAGATGAAATCAGCGCTTTCGGCAGTAATCTCCGGCACAATGGCGTCTCTGATCTCAAAGGCGCTCATCTCAGGCTGCAAGTCATAGGTAGCCACCTTCGGCGAAGCACACATAATGCGTTTCTCGCCCTCAAACGGATTTTCACGCCCCCCCGAAAAGAAGAAGGTCACGTGCGGGTATTTCTCGGTTTCGGCTATTCTGATTTGGGTCTTGCCGAAGCTTTCCAGGACTTCGCCCAGCGTATTGGCCAGGTTATCTTTATCAAAAATAGGTTGCACGCCCACAAACGTGTCATCATAATTGGTGAGCGTGTAGTAGCGCAGGCTCAGCGGGAACATGTCGTGCTCCGGGAATTCGCGTTGGGTGAGGGCTTGGGTGATTTCGCGGCCGCGGTCTGTGCGGTAATTGAAACAGATGACCACATCACCTTCCTTGATATGGGCTAGCGGCGCGCCGTCTTGGTTCAGGCAGACAATGGGCTGAATGAATTCATCGGTCACGCCTTCGTCATAGGACTCCTGCAGAGCTTCGCGCCAGTTTATAGAATTTCGGCCTTGGCCTTTCACCAGCAAGTCATAGGCCAGTTTCACGCGTTCCCAGCGGTTGTCGCGGTCCATGGCGTAGTAGCGGCCAATGATGGAGGCGATTTTTCCGGTAGAAGTATCTAAGTGGTTCTGTAAATCTGTGAGGTAGTCCAGGCCGCCTTTGGGGTCTGTGTCGCGGCCGTCTGTGAAGGCATGCACAAACACGTTCTCCAAGCCTTGTTCATGGGCCAAAGAGCAAAGCGCTTTTAAATGTTCAATGTGAGAGTGTACGCCGCCGTCAGAGACCAAACCCATGAAGTGCACCGGCTTGCCGTTTTCCCGGGCGAACTGGAACGCATCTACCAGCGCCGACGTGAGGCCCAGGGTTTTCTCTCTTATGGCAACATTGATTCGCACCAGGTCCTGGTACACCACGCGGCCGGCGCCCAGGTTCATGTGGCCCACCTCAGAGTTGCCCATCTGGCCTTCGGGCAGGCCCACGGCCTCGCCAGACGCCTCCAGCCGTGCGTGCGGGAACCGCTGGAACAGAGAATCTATGAACGGCGTCTGGGCGTGCTCAATGGCAGAAACAGACGGGTCGGTGCCCAGGCCCCATCCGTCTAAAATCATTAGAAGTACCTTCTTGCTCATGGGCGTAAAGATACAAGCCTGCCTGTAAAAAGCATGGAAAGCCCTTTGAATCTACAGATTTCCCGTATATTTAAGCGGCTAATACCCTACGTCTTTGGCATAGTTTTGGCTTACTTGAGTAGAACTTGATTTATAGAAAGCGATGAAAAACATAAAGAGATTGGTAGCGATGACGGTGGTGCTGTTGGGCATGTGGATGGGAGCCGGTGCGGTAGCTGCACAATCTGATGTGATGGGCGGCATACAGTCGGCGCTCAAGTCTGGATCTTCCAAAGACCTGGCCCGCTATTTCAACAGCCGCGTAGAGGTTAGTATTGACGGCGACAATGCCAGCTACAGCCAAAGCCAGGCCGAAATGGTCTTACGCAACTTCTTCAGCAAGAACCCGTCCGCCGGTTTCAGCTTTGACCATGAAGGCGGCTCAGAGAACGGACAACGCTACGCCATCGGTAAATACAACCACAAAGGCGGCCGCTACAGCGTGGTGGTGAAGATTAAGAAATACGGCGACGCCTACCGCATTGACACCATTGAATTCAAGTAATTGAGACATAAGATATCAGACGCAAGCCGTAAGATTCTTAGATAAAGTAAAAATATACCTGCTGTTTACAGCTATAGTTTGAAAAGGCACCGATTGTTCGGTGCCTTTTTTTATTTTTGCACCGTGAAAGCTCCGTACCTTACCCCAGAAGCAATCAAAGCGTTTATCCGGCAGGCCCTGCAGGAAGACGTTGCCGACGGCGACCATTCAAGTTTGGCAGCCATTCCCGCAACTGCCACCAACCAAGCCAAGCTCCTGGTGAAAGACCAGGGCATTCTGGCAGGGGTTGAACTGGCCTGGAAAATCTTTCATGAAGTAGACCCCACGCTGCGTATGGAAGTGCTGTTGCAAGACGGCGCTGAAATCAGGCACGGCGATGTGGCATTCACGGTGCACGGAAAGGCGCAGTCCATCTTAACGGCTGAGCGGCTGGTCTTGAACTGCATGCAGCGCATGAGCGGCATTGCCACCTACACCAAGAGCATCGCGCAGCTGATTGAAGGCACCGGCGCTAAACTACTGGACACCCGCAAAACCACGCCCAACTTCCGGTTAATGGAGAAATGGGCGGTTTTGATTGGCGGCGGCACCAACCACCGGTTCGGGCTGTATGACATGATTATGCTCAAAGACAACCACGTGGACTACGCCGGCGGCATTAAACAAGCCATTGACGCCACGCACGCGTATCTGAAAAACTTGGGCAAACCACTCAAGATTGAAGTAGAAACCAGAAACTTAGACGAAGTACGGCAAGTGCTGGCCATTGGCGGCATTGACCGCATCATGCTGGACAACTTTAACATAGAACTGCTCCGCGAAGCCGTGCAATTGATTGACAATAAGTTTGAAACCGAAGCCAGCGGCGGCATTACCGAGCAAACCATCAGAGAAGTAGCCGAGACGGGTGTGAACTTCATCTCCGTAGGCGCTTTAACGCATTCTAACCGCAGTTTAGATTTGAGCCTAAAAGCTTATTAGTATCAAGTAGTGCGTATCAAGTAGCAAGATTTTTAACGAGTACTTAGAATAATTAAATTAATAAAGGTAGAAGCGTAGGAAGCAGCAAGTTGGCAAGTGAACATCATGTACATGATACCTGATACTTGCTACGTGATACCACAAGCGTTATGATGCAACCAAACCAACGAGGAGGACAACGGGTACAGCAGCAACAGGCATCAAATCCGTTGGCCATCAAGACCAAGAAGAATCAGTTAGACAAGAACGCGTACGCGAAGTTGGCTCTGCTGCAAGTGTGGAAGAAAGAATGGTGGCGGGCTTTGATTCCGTTGGTGGTCTTGTCATTGCCGGTGGTGTTTGACTTCTCCTGGTGGTGGATTGCCGGTGCGGTGGTAGTGACTATCTTGTACGCCTTGGTGCGGTCTGCGCAGGTGATGGGCGTTACCCAGATGGAGCAGAGCAGCGTGCTGTTTGAGCGCGTGATGTTTGAGATTGACCAACGCCAGATTTTGATGAAACGCAATGACCGCGAAGGCATGGCCCTGCAGTGGGACATGATTGAGCGCGTGACCCAGAGCAAGGATTCGTACTTCTTTTACCTGAAAGGCCCCAGCGCAGACCAATTGCCCACCGGTTTCAAAGGCTGGCTGGCCAAGACGTTCAACGTGCCTATTTTCCTGCAGCTGCCGTTCAGAATTTTCAACAGCCCCAATGACATCAAGTTGATGGAATCCCTGTTGCGCCGTAAAAACTTTATTGCCGCCTAAGCGTCTAACCTAGAAACCCGTTTTTGACTTAAACATCCTGAGAAATGATAAAAAAGACCCTATCTGTTTTTGCTGTGACTGGTGCATTGGCGTTGGCTTCTTGCAGCAGCGAGCCTTCTGACCTTAGACCAGAAACCAAAGTGTCCATGGACTCTGTGCCTCCGGGAGAGCGCAACAACACATCTAACATTGACAACGGTCGTTCTGATGAAGTAACCCGTGACAATGTGTATATCAACCATGACGAGCACGAGAAGAAAACAGCGCCTGGCACTTCTAAAGAAGTAGCGCCTGCCCAGCAGACCAACCAGAAAGAAGCCGTAGAAAACCACAACTAGTCTTCTTACCGGCCAATCCCGTTTTGGGGCTCGTTTCTGAAAATGAGCCCCAAAACGGGATTTGTGTCTATTCTAAAAAGCTATGAAAAAAATCCTTTCTATCTCTCTGTCGGTGATGATGGCGTTGGCGCTGGGTTCCTGTGCCCAAGACACCAAAACTGTTCAGCAAGAAGGCCAACCGGCCACAGCTGAGGCTACCGCAGATTCCACGGCTACCAGCACCAAGCAAATGGCGTATGTCTGCCCCATGGAGTGCGCCAACAGTGCCAGCATGAACCCCGGCAAGTGCCCGGTGTGCGGCATGGACCTGGTGAAAAACCCAGATTACGTGGCGCCAGACAGCACGCTGCAAAACTAGTTTTCCTGTATAGGTTCGCGCGGGTTTGTACGTGCGGCCATTTTTCCTGCGGAACGCATGGCACAGCCCCCAGATTGGTTTAGCACTTGGTTTGACTCACCGTATTACCACATTCTGTACAAGAACCGTGACGCCCAGGAGGCCCAGCGGTTCATGGATGCCTTGGTGACCTACCTCCAGCCCAAGCCCACCTACAAGCTGATGGATCTGGCCTGCGGAAAGGGCCGCCATGCCATTTACCTCAACCAGAAAGGCTTTGACGTGACCGGCATTGACCTTTCCGCCAAAAGTATTGCCTTTGCCAAGCAGTTTGAGAACGAGCGGTTGCATTTCTTTGAGCATGACATGCGCAACGTGTTTAGGCCCGGCGGGTTTGACCTGATTCTGAACTTGTTCACCAGCTTCGGGTATTTTGCGGCAGACTGTGAGAACGTGGTGGCCTTGCAGTCCACGGCGGCCTCGCTCCGGCCCGGCGGCGAGTTGGTCATTGACTTCATGAACTCGCGGCGGGTGATTGACCGGCTGGTGGCCCGTGAAACTAAGACCGAGGGCGGCATAGATTTCCATATCACCCGGCGGGTGGAGCTCGGGTTCATCCTCAAGACCATCAAATTCCAGGACCAGGGGCAGGACTATGCCTTTGTGGAACGGGTACGCGCCCTGCAGTATGATGAATTTATGGAGTATTTCCTGATGGCGAAGCTGCGGGTCAGAAACGTGTTCGGGGATTATGCCCTGGGCCCTTTTGACCCAGAAAAGAGTGAACGCATGATTTTCGTGCTGAAAAAATAATCACCTGTATGTTTTTAGCGGTTTCCCTTCTTTTCTTCACGGTGTTGTTGTCTGGTTGGCTGGTGAAATTCCTGCCGCAGAACAACCAACTTTGGCTGAAATTGCTTTTGGCGTTCAGCGGTGCCTATCTTTTCTCGCTCACCATTCTGCATATTCTGCCAGACGTGCTGCTCAGCACGCAAGACCCGCACCGCGTGGGGTTCTACATTCTGGCCGGTTTTTTCCTGCAACTAGTGCTGGAGGTTTTCTCGCACGGCGTGGAGCACGGCCACATTCATGCGCATGGCAACCACCAAGGGCACGCCCACAAGCAGTCCCATTCGCACGCGGTGCCCGTGCTGTTGCTGGTGTCGTTGATCATCCATTCTCTGTTAGAGGGAAGTGTGTTAATCCCCAGCCGAATGGCGGCCCAGCAGGCCCATGAACACCTGCACGCGCACACCCACGTCGGCGACAATTTCTACCACATTCTGGCGGGCATTGCGCTGCACCACATTCCGGCGGCTATTGCCTTAATGTCTGTGTTGGTGGCGCGGTTGCACAGCTTTAAGAAGGCCTTTTTCTATCTGTTGCTGTTTGCGGCGGCTGCTCCGGCGGGTCTGTTGTTCAGTAATTACGTGGCCTTGGAGCGGTTACTCTCTAGTGAAGCCTATACCATTCTGAGCGGGTTGCTGGTGGGTAATTTTCTGCACATCTCCACCACCATTCTTTTTGAAACCAGCCCAGAGCACCGGTTTAACCGCGGCAAGCTGATTGCCACTATTCTGGGTGCGTCCGTGGCTATTGGGGCGGGTATGCTGTAAAAGTAGGTTTCCGTTTTTGGCTTCATTTCCAGAATTGAACCTGAAAACAGAATCTTACTTTTAATGGTCATCCTGAGCATTCCTGAGGCGGGAGCCGAAAGGAGCGAACGAAGCGAAGCTCTCGTAGATAGAAATTGAACGTCATTCTGAGCCTGCCGAAGGTTCTAATGAAGATTCTTTCTTGCTAATTCAAGCAATTCCCTGCGCCGTTGTTGGTGTTCTCACCAACAACTTGAACTGCGGTTCTAGCAGCTTTTGTGCACGCTATTTGCTTTCCTTCCAAAATCCCGTTGCATCCCTTGCCTCACAAGACGGCTCTTTCCATATTATGGCTCCGAGCGCTCACGGCCGCGAGGCCCCGCCTTCCCCTCTCACGCTGTACCAGCTTCCTAGTGCCTTCGGCACCCGCCTGCCGGCGACGGAACCTGCTTAGGCGCTCGATGGAAAGCCTGGAAATGGTACAGTTTGAAAGGCAGTCTGCGTTTTGGGCATCAGCAGTGCCACCTGCTCAAAAGACCTCACAGGTTTTGGAAACCTGTGAGGTCTGCGCCATTTGCGTTTTTAGGCTCTGGATTGGAAATGGGGACGAAACTGGGCAATGCGTGTGCCGGTTGTAGAGACCAGGCACCGCCTTGTCTCAACGGTTGAGGTCCCGACAAACGCTTGCTCAAAGGACCTCGTAGTGTGCGAAGCTCCTACGAGTGTCTGCGCCAATTCCGTTTTTGGCCTCGTTTTCAGAAATGAGCCCGAAAACAGGAAATCGGGTTGGAAATTCTGGAGGACAACTTGGGCGCACCCGCAGAAATTCTCCAGAAAAGCCCGTATCTTTCTATAGAAACAGATGTCTATGAACAAGAAAGTGATTTGGCTGGTGGTGCTGGTGCTCTTGGGCGCGGGCGGTTATTGGCTGTGCAAACGCTATGGGCAGGGGCCTGAATATTCCTTGTACCAAATCAAGCGGGCCGTAGACAACCAAGACATGGCCGCGCTGGAGAAATATATTGACGTGGAACGGACTTCGGCGAATCTGCTGGACCAGACCCTGCAGGCGGGCATGGCCGACCTCCCCGAGCAGGAACGGGCCATGGCGGCTATCTTTCTGGGCATGGCCATGGCGTCACAGAAAGAGAAAATGCTCAGCGCCCTGCGCGAACAGATAGAACACTACGTAGCCAAAAGCAACGCCGGTCAGACACCGCCCAGCGGCATGAGCGCCCAAGAATGGGAACAGATACAGGCGGTGTTGCCGCTGCAGAAACTACTAGAAGAAAGTCAGTTGGCCCAAAGCAAGCTGGAAGGCATTTCCTATGTGAACAAGCAAGACACGCTGGCGGTGGTGGGCCTGGAACTTAGCATTCCGGCGCAGTCCAAACCCGTGGTGGTAGATGTGCAGATGCGTGACCGCGGCGGCTACTGGCAAGTAATAGGTTTGCCTAACGCTGGCGAGGTTCTGAAGCAATTGGGCTTGATTGAACTGTGGCAGAAGCACCAGAATTTCCCCAAACTGCAACTCAGAATGTAAGGAACGGTGGCGTTTTTCGTTCGTCTTTTATCTGTAAATTCTTTTGTATGAACGTGTCTTTCCTGCTGACTCTCTTCTTCTTGTGCTTCGGTTTGACGGGGCAAGCTCCTTCCGGGAAAAACGCCAGGAAGCCTGCCGCAAATCCCGAGACGGAGTACCTGCGGCGGCAGATGATTCTGGAGAAAGCACCTTATTTCACGGCGGTGGACCTCAACGGCAGGATTGTGACACTTGCTTCGTTGAAAGGCAAAACGGTGGTGCTGGATTTTTGGGCTACCTGGTGCGGGCCGTGTTTGGAGTCTTTGCCGGGCATGCAGCACGCGGCCAACAAATACAAGAATGACCCCAGCGTGGTGTTCCTGTTTGTGAATTCCTGGGAGCACGGCGATGACAAGAAGAAGAAAATTTCGGCATTTCTGGCCAAGAACAAATACACGTTCAACGTCTTGATGGACACGCAAAACAAAGTGATTGAGGCGTTCCAGGTATCGGGCATTCCCACCAAATTCATCCTGGACGGCAACGGCAACATACGGTTCAAACTGGAAGGCTACGGCGGCGGCGATGCGCTCAACGTGACCAAAAGCCTGAGCAAGAAGATTGAACTGGTGAAGTCTGAAGCTCTTGCGGCCAAGGAATAATTCCTGTTTTCGGGCCCATTTCTGAAAACGAAGCCGAAAACGGGAATTAGGTTTTTTCTCCAAGTCTATTATTCAACCTCTACCCAATCAATACATTTTAGGCAGTTCAATTCCTTTGATTTTCCGGAAAAGGCTGATGGCGGAGCTGTCTGTAAGGCCGGAGATGAAGTCTGTGATGTTCAGGATTCTTTCGTAGTTATCTTCTGAAAGGTGGCGGTTGGGGCCCAGGAATTGGTCGGGGACCAGGTCCAGGTATTTGCGGTGGCGGCTTTCCTTTTCGTTGAAAGCGGCCGTGAGGAACGTGTCTAACAGGCCGCCCAGCACCTCAAAGCCCGCGGCTTCAATCTCCAGCACGGGCCGGTTGCGGTAGATGCGGTCAATGGACACTTTCTTGATTTGGTCCAGCGCGGCTTTGTTCTGCACCAGGTTGATCAACGACTGGTCAAATTCCCCGGCCAGAATAGCAGCCTCGTGCTCCAGGAAAATCTCAGCGCATTCATAGATAAGGTTATTGATGATCACGGCGCGCCAGACGCCCAGTTGCTCGCGCCAGTCATGGAACGTGGTGCTGTGGGTTTTGCCGGGCTTCTCGTTCAGCAGCGGCCTGAGCAGTTCGCGCGCTTCCTCAAACGGGATCAAGCCCAGGCGGCAGCCGTCTTCAAAGTCAATGATGCGGTAACAGATATCATCGGCGGCTTCTACCAGAAACGCCAGCGGGTGACGGTGATAGGCGCGCTGGCCCTGGCAAGGCAAAAGACCAAGTTCGTCGGCAATCTTGGTGAAATGTGCTTCTTCGGGCTGAAAGAACCCGTACTTTTTCTCAGAGGCGCGGCGGGTGCCTTTGATGACCTGGTCAGACGGCCTTGGGTATTTGGTGAACGTGGCCAGCGTGCTGTAGGTGAGGCGCATGCCACAGGTGCCGGTGCTTTGGCCGGGATACGTGTGCGTGAGAATCCGGAACCCGGCAGCGTTGCCCTCAAAATTCTGTAAATCTAAAATCTGTGACGAAGTCAAATTTTCCACGAACGGCTGGGCGTCTTTGCTTCGGAAGAAAGAGGAAATAGCGTCTTCGCCAGAATGCCCGAACGGCGGGTTGCCAATGTCATGCGCCAGGCAGGCGGCGGCCACCACATCTCCAAAATCTGCTTCCTGAATGCCGGGGTGCGCCTGTACAATCTTTGGGTGACGTTCCAGTAAGGTTTTGCCCACTCTTCGGCCCAGAGACCGGCCCACGCAGGAAGTTTCAAGGCTATGCGTTAAGCGGTTGTGTACAAAGTCGCTCTCGGGCATGGGCATGACCTGGGTTTTGTTCTGCAGCCGCCGGAACGGGGTGGAGAAAACCAGGCGGTCATAGTCGCGCTGGAACTCACCGCGCACAGATTCATCAGTGGCGTGTACCTGGGTTTGGGCGTCAAAGCGCTTTTTGGAAAGGAGGCGCTCCCATTTCATCTTCGGCATAAAAACGTCTGTAAACCCCGAAGCTACGGCCACGCCGGTTCTCATGCAAGGGGTTTGCCGCGGGTAACTGGGTTTCCGTTTTTGGCTCCGTTTCCAGAAATGAGCCCGAAAACGGGTGGGTTTCTACTCGGCTTTGAAATACTTGAGCACGCCTTCGCCGTTTTTGCCCTGGTACCTAATCAGGTACAACCCTTTGCCGGCCAAACCGGGCAGGTTGAGTTCATAGCGGCTCACCTGCGGCTCCACCAATAGCGTGAAACGTGCGTACCGCTTGCCAGACAAGTCATAGATTTCCATCTGAAGCTCATCTGAGACCGGGCTGTTGTAGAAAAACGCGGTTCTGTTGCCGCCGGGGTTGGGGGCCAGCAAGACTTCAAAGCCAGGCCCCGCCACTTCTGCCACTTCTGAGAACACCAGGGTGCCGTCTGCCATGCGCAACTGCAGGCGGTAATAGGCAAAAAGCAGCGGTTCTGGGTCCACAAACTGGTAAGACCGCGGGGTGGCGGAGGTGCCGGTGGCCGGAACGGTGCCAATCTCTGTGTAGTTTTTTCCGTCTTTGCTTCGTTCCACCACAAAGTCTGTGAGGTTGTTCTCAGAGGGCGTGGTCCAGGTGAGGAGCACGGTGTTGGTGGTGGGTTGGAACGTGCCCGTCAGGTTCAATGACTCTACCAGAATGGCGCATTGGTTGGTGGGTTTGCGTTCCATGGCCTCTACATCACAGAAGTCTGAGCCCGTGCTGAGGTTCATGACGTAGTTTCCGCCGGCAATGTCATTCTCTGCGTTGAGCGTGCGCGAATCTTGCGCCCTGGCCACGGCGTAGTGCATGACAGCGCGCGGCAAAATTAAATGGCTGAGTTGGTGCCCATGGCCTAATTCATGCAACACCACTGACTCAAAGTCAAACTGCTGGCTGGTGGCCCTGGCCGGGCCGTACTGCCAGTCTGCGCGCTGCGCGAATTCCAGATCTATCTCATCTACCCAGAATGTGAGCACCGTGCCTGAAATGCAGCCTTTGTACCTACTGATGCAGCGCCCCAGCACATTGCCGGGCAACTCCCCCGTGTTGGCGAACCGCACCGAGTTGACGCCATCATCTGCGGTGGTGTTCACCCTGCGCTTTGAGTCGGCGTCCCAGTTAATGTAGGTGTTGCAGGACCACTCATTCATGGAGCGTTTAAAGGCGTACAGCGCGGGCTGGTTGGCCACAAATGATGTCCCGAACTGAAAGGTATAACCGCCCATGCCGTTCTGGTCAATCAGGCGGGGTTGGTAGCTCTGCTCCACCAGGCCGCGTTTGTCATCTTTGTAGCCCACGTTAGACACCGCAAACACAATGGTGAGCGGCAAAGGGGCCGTGGCCGTGTTGGGATCATTGTTCACCACCCGGAACGCCCCTGTGCCGGCCGTGCCGCCCTCAATGCCGCTGGTGGGTACTTTTACTTTAATCTGGTTGTCAGTCCAGGAGACATAGTCAGTGGGTAGCGGTTTAATGAACGTTTTGCCGCCGTCATCTGCGTTGGGGAACTCCACAAAGCCGTTGCCGCGCGTCAGTCCGAAATTGGTGCCGTTGATAGTGAGCACATCGCCGGTGCCGGCCCGCAAACTCAGCGGCGTAAAGTTGATGATAGCCGGAATGGCGCGCCGCAGTGCTGCGTTCTGGGTTTTGGGTTTGGAAAGTGCTTCTATGTCTGGGTTGGTTCTGAGGGTTCTGTACGTGGCGCCGGTCAAACGCTGTAGGGCGGGGTACACATGGCCGGTGATAGTGGGGTAGGCAGTGAACGGGTCACGGGCCGAGCCTTGGGGCAAGCGGTACTCAATAAACCCCTGCAAACTGGCAAACACCGCGTAACTTCTCTGGTTCTTTCTATGGGGTTGCAGAAAAAAGACGCCGTGCTGTTGGTCTTTGAGCATGAGCGTGGCCGAATACACGTGCAGGTCCAGGTCCACTTGTCCGCCTTCCGTGATGATTTCCACATTCTGCGGCACGTTGGCGCCTTTAAAGACTTTGTAGACGGTGACCTGGCTGGCAGTGTAGATGTTTTCATGGCGGCTGTCCCAGAAAGAACGCTGGCTGGTTACTTTTCCTTCCACAATGGCGGTGGCGGCCTGGGCGCGGTCTTCTAAAGACAGGGGCAGCAGCGAGCAGGTTTCCTGGGCCAGGGCCGCGCCGTTGGCCCACAGCAGGCACAGCGCCAGCAGCAGACAGAAAGAAACACGGGTGGCGGGCAGGCCCGGATAAGTACACCGAAGGGTCATATGCAAGAAACTTGAAGCTTCAAAAAGACAGTTGTATGGCCACTACTCTTGACAGGGAAGGTACTACTTGGCAGGCAGGTTTCCAATTGCCGTATCTACGGGAAACGGCGCTGCGTAGATGTAGCAAAGAATTGGGGCTAGAGATGGAGGGCAAGCGTGCGTTTTCGGCTCCGTTTCCAGAAATGAGCCCGAAAACGCCAGCCGCGCCAGCTACAAAAAAAGGTACCTGCCTTTTCAGACAAGTACCTTCAAACAACTAAACAGGAACTACTGGCTTAAGAACGAGCTCGGCCCGCATCTATTGCAAAACCGCTATATCTTCTCTGCTCCTTAATTCCCCGATGTTGAAAACCAGAAGCCCACGCCCAGTCTCACAAAATGGCTGTAATATTCACCGCGGTTTGTAAAATTATAGCTGACCCGCGCCCCCTCATAGCGTAAGGAAAACTGCAGGCCACTGTTAGAAAGCACCGGCAGCAGAAAACCTGTCTCGGCGGCCAGGCCGTATTCGGTCTTGCTGTCAAACGGGTCAAGGTAAATGTTGCCTTGCTTAAAGGTTTTGCCATTGTTAATGATGTAGCCTACCATGGGGCCAGCGCCAATAAATGGCCTAATAGGCCCTATTTTGGTATTGAACTTCAGCAAAACAGAGAAATCAAGGCACTCCAGCCTGATGGAATTGCCTGCCGTATTTTCTACACCACTGTTTCTGTAGCTATACAGGGCATTCGCGCCTTTTTTACTATAGTCTGCCCCTATCTGTAGCGAGAATTTCTTGCTCACGTTGGCATTGAAGATGTTGACCGCCACGCCTCCGCTGAAGCTATTGGTGCCCTTGGGGTCGGTAAAAAATTGCTCGCCTTCTTCTGAGACATTTACGGTGCTTTTGCCATAGCCTACCGTCACAGAAGGCACCACCACTGTTTTTTTACTCACAATCTCAGAGACAAAAGTCTGGTTGGAG
Source organism: Rufibacter sp. LB8 (assembly GCF_014876185.1). Lineage (NCBI taxonomy): Bacteria > Pseudomonadati > Bacteroidota > Cytophagia > Cytophagales > Hymenobacteraceae > Rufibacter > Rufibacter sp. LB8. The sequence continues at coordinate 3,299,996 of NZ_JADALJ010000001.1, forward strand.
GGGTGCGCACAGGCGTTGTAGGCTATAAATGCCTTAGACATGTTTTTGACCGTGTACTGCACTTTGTTGGCTTTGGCCGCCAGGTCTGGGCACCCCGCGAAGAGAGTCTTAAGGCTGTCTTGGTAGAGGTTGTAAGTCTTGCTGTAGAGGGCGTTGCCTTGCTTTATCTTCAGGCGGCGTTTTTCAATCTCGGTGAACTGGCCTTCCTGGCGCATGAGAAAAAAGCGGTCATGCGCCGAAGCGGTTTTAAGGTAATACAGAGAGACGGGCCCTTTCACCAATTCCTGCAGAAACACCACCTGGTAGGTAGAGTCTACCTTGCCTTCGGGCAGCTGGGCCACGTGCACCACCTTCTGGGCCAGGTATTTTTTTTGCCCGGTCACTCCAAAGCCTTTCAGTTCCTCGGCTTTATATTCTTTAAAGTTGGCGGTGTTGGTTGCCTGAAAAGAGACGGCCAGGCTGTTGCGCGCGTCTGTGAAGTCCAGCACCTGGCCCCGCAGCGTGTCTTGCTCTAAGGTGATGATGTAGCCGGGGCGGGCATTTTTCTGGGCCATGGTCAGAAAGCTGAAACAGACCAGAACAGCGCTCAGTACAAATTTTTGCATAGGAGGAAAGAATGTAATAACAGAATTGGGTTGATGTGATAGAAGTAAAATCTAGGATAGATCCTCCAAATATAGAGATAGAAAGGAATTTTTCTGCCAGATTTCAGCGGCCTCAGCCATCTTTTAGAAAGTGCCCATTTGGTTTTTAAGTACGAATTTCCTGTTTTCGGCCCCGTTTCTGGAAATGAGCCCGAAAACGGAAAGCCCGGCCTTCTGTGTATCTTTGCGCACCACCAACCCGAAGCCATGAACAACGCCATCATCGTCAGAAAAGGAACTTCCGCAGATTTGCCGCAGGTGCACGCCCTTATTGTGGAACTGGCCATCTATGAGAAAGCGCCCAATGAAGTCACCAACACCGTAGAAGACATGCAGCAAGACGGCTTCGGGGAACGGCCCATCTTTGAATTCCACGTGGCAGAATCTGCCCAAGATGGCATTGTGGGCATTGCCCTGTACTACACGGCCTACTCCACCTGGAAAGGCAAAATGCTGTTCCTGGAAGACATTGTGGTCACCGAGCGGTTGCGCCGCCAAGGCATTGGCCGGCTGCTGTTCAGAGAAGTGGTGGCCGCCGCCAGAGCCGGTCACTACAAGCGCATGAAATGGCAGGTGCTGGACTGGAACGAGCCCGCCATCAATTTCTACCGCAGCATTGGCGCCAACCTGGACGGCGAGTGGATCAATTGCAACTTCTCTGAGCAGGAACTGGCGCAGCTGGCGCTTTAATTTTTCTATGGTTCTGCTTACCTTTTGCTCAAAACAGATTTGCGCACCAGCATCGGGTTCTACCTGAGACCAATTGAAAGCAATGAAGACAATTTTTGACGAAGCGGTACGGGCAGAACTCATAGCGCGCATTCAGCTACTCAGCCCCAGCCACCAACCTGTTTGGGGCAAGATGAACGTGTCCCAGATGCTCCAGCACAACACCTACTGGAACTGCTGGATTCTGGGCCAGGGAACCCACACCTACAAACAGGCCTTTTTGGGGAAAGTGTTCGGGAAGATAGCCCTCCGGAAGATGATTAAAGATGAGCAGCCGTTTGATAAAAACATTCCCACCTCGGCCCAATTCAAAGTAACAAATACAACGGCCACTAACCTGGAACCCGAAAAAGCCAGCTGGGTCGCCTTGCTGAAAGCCTACCAGCAGTACAGCAACCCCCGCTTCATCCATGACTTCTTCGGCAAAATGACCAAGGAAGAGATTGGTGTATTGGTTTACAAACACACAGACCACCATTTACGGCAGTTCGGCGTCTGAGAAAACCTGTGAGAGTTGAGGCTTTCCTCGCGCTGACTTTCTTGCAGCTACTTTTTTGAAGCAATAAATGACCTAAGCTTCTTTCAATTCAAGCCGCCAACCCCATAAAACCAAGCCCGAAAACGGACTGGCGTTTTCGGGCTTGGTTTGGGAAATGAGGGCAAAAACGGAAATAACCGCCACTGCCGGTCACTAAAAACTTCTAACCAACAACTAGTCCCCAATCACTTCCAGCACGGTTCTGAAGGCGGCGTATTGACCGGCGTAGCGGGCCTGCATCTTGCCTTGCATTTCCTGGTCGTGGTTTTGGTGGTACTCCAGCAAGTCTTGCATATGGCGGGCGTAGTACTGCACGGCGTAGGTGGTGCCGCCGGTGTCTTCGTCTTCCATCACTTTGGCCAGCTGGAATTTGGTGAAATAGGTGGTGGCCATCACCTCTGGTATATGGGTTACCTGCATCCACTGCAGCCAATCGGCGGCCACGGCGTTTTCTATGCTCACGGTTTCGTTGAAAAGAATCATGTGTCAAAAATACGGTTTATCTTTCAATAACTGCTTTCGCAGGAAAATGGGCCGGTAGGTTCATCTACAAGCTCAATGCTTTCACTAGAAACCAAATTCTCTATCTTTACTGCTCCTCAATTTATTTGAATGAAAAGATTACTCCTTGTTCTGGCTACGCTTTTTCTTTTTTCCTGTGAAGATGAAAAAGAAGATTTCCCGGTGCCATACCCATCAATCTATACCAGCGTTGCGGTGGAAAGTACCGGTCAGATAAGAATGTTCACCAAACAGGGAGAGGTGACAAACCGGCAGGTAGTCCATGCGTTTGTGCAGCAGCATGGAGATGGATATTTATATTTGAATGGTTACAGGCGGCAAACTAACGGTAACAGCAGTTCCGATTCTCTTAAAATAACGTCTACTTCTGCGGCTCATGTGAAGTATTCCTCCCAAAACAGGTGGATTAACTATACACTTAAGGCCAATGGCCCTTTGTTGGAGTTCATTGGGCAAGATACCGTGCTAGGCATTGGCCGTGGAGGGCAAGAATTCCAGGATAGATATTTATATGTTTTAGCGAAGGCCTTCCGTAAATATTGGTATGCATACTTTGAAACGCCCACGTTCCCATTTCCTGGTTATGCCGTAAAGGTTGTGGAAAGAATAGGGGTGCAGACCACGCCGGCTCAGCTCCTTTTTCCTAGAATGAACTATGTGCTGAAGCAACACAAAGAAATTTTCTTCCCTAATCATTATTCAACTCCACCGCTTCCTTATAGTTTGTATAAGGTTTCTGGCATTTCTAACCACCAAAAGGAAAACCCAGATTACGCCCAGCTTGCGGTTGGTGATACCTTGGTTATGCAGGACTTCAATTTTAGTTGGGAAAGAAAATAACAGGACACCCAGGCGAATCTTAAAAGGAGGAAATCCCGTTTTCGGCCTCATTTCCCAAAATGAGCCCGAAAACGGAAACTGCTTACGCTTCCTCCAGGTAGTCCAACTCCTTCCCAAAGCTCTCGGGCAGCGTTAAGATGGCCACCAGTGCAATAGCCAAGGCCACCGCACCCAGCACGCCCGCCGTGGGCAGCAGCCCAAACTCGCCCTTGAACGCACTAAACGAAAGCGTTAACGGAATCACCGCGCCCCGCACAAAATTGGGTACCGTGGTGGTAACCGTGGCGCGTATGTTGGTACCAAACTGCTCGGCGGCAATGGTCACAAACACCGCCCAGTACCCGCTGCAAAAGCCCAGGGCCACGCACAACGCATAAAAATACGTGGCAGAAGCACCATGGGCCAGCAGATAGAGCGCAATCACGCAGCCCAGCAGAAACAGCGAGACGAGCACCGCGCGCTTCCGGCTTTTCAGTTTCTGGCTCAGCAAACCACTGGCCACGTCGCCCAGGCTCAGGCCGAAGTAGGAGAACCCAATGGCCTTGGCCACTGAGATGGCAACGGGCACGCCCAATGCCTGCGCAAACTCCGGCGAAAACGTAATCAACACGCCCACCACAAACCAGATGGGCACGCCAATCAAGATACATTTGAGGTATTTGAGAAACCGCGGACCGTTGGTGAAAAGACTCAGGAAGTTGCCGCGGGTCACCTGCGCGTGCTGCGTGCGCGCGAACATGCCAGATTCATACACGCCAATGCGCAGGAGCAGCAACAGCAGCCCCAAGCCGCCGCCTACAAAATAAGCCGTCCGCCAATGGAAGTACTCGCCAATGACACCGGCCAGAATAGCCCCCGAGATGCCCACCGACGCCACAATGGTGGTGCCGTAGCCGCGTTTTTCCTTGGGTAACACCTCAGAGACCAGCGTGATGCCCGCGCCCAGTTCCCCGGCCAGGCCCACGCCCGCAATAAACCGCAGCCAGGCGTACATCTCAATATCTGTGACAAAGCCGTTGGCAATGTTAGCGGCAGAATACAAAAAAATGGAGCCAAACAGCACCGAGATGCGCCCTTTTTTATCGCCTAAAACGCCCCAGAAAATACCGCCCAGCAGCATTCCCAGCATTTGCATATTTATAAGCCTGACCCCGTCTTCCAGAAGTCGGGCGGGGTCTGTGATGCCCAACTCTTTTAGGCTGGCAATGCGCACAATACTAAAGAGCACCAGGTCATAAATGTCTACAAAGTAACCCAAAGCCGCTACAATAACGGCCGTGTTCAGAATCTTGGTGGAGCTACCGGTTAGTGATGAGGATGCCATGCAAGTCTGTCTTATGAATTTACGTTTTGTACTATGCCAATAAAACGCTGGTATCTAATAAATATAGCGAAAACAGTATAAGAACTTTGTTAACAGATATTTATATTATTTTACTATATTTCAAAAAAAGACACTGGAAAAAGAAGCATTCTATGGCGGCCCGAAAAAAAACTTATATTTTTGTAATGTTCTTGAAACCCTAGAGATTATGATAACGTATAAGGGCGCTTTTTTCTGGATTCTCCTTCTGATCCTGGTTTCAGGAACCATGCTGGCTCCTGAGGCTTCGGCAGGCGGCGCGCCCAATACAGAACAGAAATCAGTGCTCTGGAAAGTGAGCGGCAAGGGAATCAAGACCTCTTATCTCTACGGTACGTTTCACCTGGTGCCCAAAGACCAGTTTGCCTTGCCTGTGAAGGTAAAGCAAAAGATGATAAAATCCGAAACGGTGGTGCTGGAGGTGGATCTGGACAGCCCAGAGCTGACCCGCGGCCTCAACAAGGCCATGCGCATGGCCAAACCCCTTGAAACGCTCATGACCGCCCAGGATTACAATTACCTCAGCCGTTTTGTGCAAGATTCTCTGGAGCGCAGCATGATGCAGTTCAGGTTCATAAAACCAGGTTTCTTAGGTCAGTTGCTTCTTTATCCTAAATTATTGGGTTATAGCCCAGAGTCGTATGACCTGGCGTTGCTCAACCTGGCCAAGAAATGGCACAAGTCTATCTACACACTGGAAACCCCGCAGGAGCAGCTGGCCTTGTTTGACCAGTCTACCCTGGAGATCCAGACCTCGCAATTATTGAACAGCGTGAAACAGTTTGACAAGCAGCGCAAACTGATGAAAAACATGCTTGCCCTGTACCAGCAGGAAGACCTGGAAGGCCTGTACGCCTTGATCACTGCCCAGAACTCAGACGAATCACAGAATCTGCTCTTAGACGAGCGCAATGAGAAATGGCTGACGCCGCTGGTGGCCATGATGAAAAAAAGCCCTTCGTTCATTGGCGTAGGCGCCGCCCACCTGCCCGGCGAGAACGGCCTGATTCAACTGCTCAGAGCCCAAGGCTACAAAGTAGAACCAGTTCTGAAGTAGAATCTAAGGCAAGTCTTTTCTAAGCGAATATCCTAACTAATTCAAATCCCGTTTTTGGCTTCGTTTTCAGAAATGGGCCCGAAAACAGAAAAGCCCCTGGCAACGCCAGGGGCTTTTCTGTTTCAAGAGACTTCACGGTTACTGAATAGTGATTGGGAAGCTAACTTCCACATCTGTATCGCCGGTGTTAATGCTACCGTTCTTGGTACCGGGTTGGTGTTTCAGGACTACACGTAATGTACTGCCAGCGGGAGAAGGGCCTGTTGTAGTAGTAACACTAGAAGTAATGCCAATAGGTAGGTTCTTGCTGTCTTTGTCAGTGGCTACCACGGTCAGGTTCAGGCCGGCAGATGGCACGAAGAAAAGTTGGTGCTCGTCGCCTTCTTCCTCTACTTCTGCGGTAATGTTGGCCGCCGGTGATTTAGACTCGTCCAGCAGTTCCACTTCCAGATTATAGACTTTATTGGCTGCCAATGTAGCGCCAATAATAGTAGGCGCTTGTCCGCCGTCGCCGTCCAGGTCTTTGTAGGTGGCCATAATCATGCTGCCGCCGCCCTGGGGCATGAAGTGCAGCCGAACAGTGGTGATCAGTTCCTCTTCGTTTTCTGGGGTTGGGTCTTCGTCATCACTGCAAGAGGTAGACATAAACACAGTGGCAGCTAACAAAATAGCGAGGGATGGTTTCAAGAATAATTTCATGGTGTTTTCTTTTTATGGGGATGAAAAAAAGGTTAAAAGTTAAGCGGGATGCTCACCCGCAGAGTAATGGACCTGCCAATTTCATCGGCGTAATACCGGAAACGGTTCAGGTAATCTCGGTACGCTGTATCTAAGAGATTTCGGCCTATGAGCCCGATTTCAATGGATTGCTTACCAAATTGCAGCGTGGTGCCGGCCTCAAGGTTCAGCAGGAAATACCCCGCCGGTGGCAGCGCGTAGTCACGCGCCAGATAATTATCCGGTACGTTCCGTTGCTTGCTCACCGCCTGTCCGCTCAGTTGCAGGTAATTTTCTTTAAACCTCTGCTGCGTGGCAAAGGCTTCTACTGAATACCTGAGGCTGGCTTCATAGCGGTCCGTGGGAATCCAAATCAAGTATTCATCCGCGGAGCGATTAAAAGCCCGAACCAACGATGCCTTGCCTGCCGCCAACAGATGTTCCGTTAACTGGTAAGTCACCGTGGCGTCAACCCCGGTAAAGGTGGCGTTGGCTTGGTTCTGGCGCGCCGTGAGAAACGCGCCGCGAATAGTGAGCGTGGGCACCGTGTCTGGTTGCTGGTAAATGTAGTTCTGGATGTAGTTGCGGTACACGCTCACTTCGCCGTTCAGGCGTTGGTTCTGCCGGTAGGTGAGCGTTGCCATGAAATTATAGGCCCGTTCTACGTTCAAATCTGCATTTCCATATTCATAGGTGCCCGTGCCGTGGTGAATGCCGTTGCTGTACAGTTCACTGGTGGTTGGCGACCGCCACGCCGAGGCCGCGTTCAAGCTCAAATCCAAATGCGGGTTCACATGATACGTAGCCCCCAGCGTACCTGACAAATTCTGAAAGGTATGCGTGGGCGTGAGCAGTTCATTGTCCAGGGCAGCGTTGCCCGTTTTCTGAGGCGTGTCTTTCCGGAACAACTTGGCCTGCAGATGGCGGTAATCATAGCGCAGGCCGCCTTCTACGTGCCAGTTGCCTTTTTCCCAGTGCTCAATCCAGAACAGTCCGCCGGTGTGGCTCTGGTAGAACGGCACAAAGAACCGACCTTCAAACCGATTGAATTGGTACATATAAGTAGCACCTAAACTGCCCGACCAATTCCCCACCGGTTTGTGTTCCCAGACAAGCTCTGAGTTATGCGTCTCAATCTCAAACCGTAGACCCGGTGTAGTGCCGCCGCCGTGCGTGTCATATTCTTCGCGCTGGTTAAACTGCCGGGAATACATCAGACTCACGCGGCCCAGGTTTTCGGTTCTGTAAAATGTTCTCAGTTTGAGCAAATCATGGGTCACGTTCTGGTAGGGCGGCGCGATGGCGTACGTAAAATCTGCCTCAGGCTCTGGGCGTTCGCGTTTAATGGCGTTCCGGATGTCGGTGAGATTGCCCACGTGCGACCCTGAGAACACGCCCAGCTTGGTGTCAAACCTGCTGAAGAACGCTTCCACACCAAATTTTTCCTTCGTCCAACCCACGGCCGCCGAGAAGTTCTGTTCCTGGTAACCAGTGTTGGCTAAGTAGTAATCCGGGGTTTTGCTGTTGCCGGCTTTCTTGAGCGTGCCTTGCAGTCGCCAGCTCAAACTGGGCAGCGTGGCCGGGTTGCTTTCCACCATGCCAGACACAACGCCTTGCCGGTTATGGCTCACACCCACCAGGTTCAGCACCGCGCTGGTGCCGGCAGAATCACGCAAGGGCCTTGGCTCCACCAGAATCACACCGCCAATGGCATCGGCGCCGTAGCGTACGCCAGCCGCACCTTTGATCACGGTCAGTTCAGAGGCTACAAACGGATCAATCTCAGGTGCGTGCTCAGAACCCCACTGCTGGGCCTCGTGGCGAACGCCGTTGTTCATAACCAGTACGCGGTTGCTGTGCAGCCCGTGAATAACTGGTTTGGCAATGCTAGGCCCGGTCTGGATACTGCTCAAGCCGGTCATGCGTTCCAGCGCCTGCGCCAAGGATTGGCCCTGGGTTTGCGCCAGTTCTTTGCCAGACAATTTACTACTGGCCTGCGTGATTTGCTCTTTCTGCTTGGCCCCGCGTATTTCCACGGAGTGCAAGAGCAACACATCTGGGTGCAATCTGAAATTCACTACCTCCGGGGCCCGAAGGCTTTTGTCCAGCTTTTCAGTGGTGTAGCCCAAATAAGACACTACCAATTTGTAGTTGCCGGGGCAGAGGTCATGGAAATGGTAATGGCCGTTGGCATCGGTCACGCTGGTGCGCTGGGTGCCTTCCAAAAGGACGGTGGCGCCAATCAAGGGACTTCGGTCTTCATGGTCGGTCACGGAACCGGAGAGCGTGATGCCGCAGTCTTTGTCAAAGGGGGCATCTGTGGGCGCGGCTATGGGTAAGATTTGGCCCACGGCCAACCCAGAAAAACAGCAACCGCCCAGTAGCCACAGCAGACGAAGGTAAACGAGTTTGCGCAACTTGGTAAGGAAAATAGAATGGAAAGACAGGAGAACGGGTTCTCCGGAAAACATCGGGAACGGCAGCTGTTTTGGGGCTCATTTCTGAAAACGAGGCCAAAAACGCCGAAAGCGCGGTCACACCAAGGCAATCTCCCGAAGAAAGTTATTTAGGAAAGCAGGTGCGCGGGCGGCCCCCGCAGGAATTGATTGGCAAACGAAATAGCATACCCCGGCTGAGGCGCTTGCGCACCCAACAGAGATTTGTGAAGTACAGGTGAAGGAAGAACTACGGCCTCGCTCGGTTGGAAAGGCGCATGGAAAAGGTTGTCTGTGTGGCAATGGGTGTGCTTTTTGCCGATGTGGGTCTTGGACTCATCATGGGGAATTTCTACCGTGTGTTCGTGCGCGTGCAGTTGCAGCAGCAGTTCGTTGGGGGTCATGACCCGCGCGAACAGCAGCAGCAAAAACAGGGCGCTATATCTGGTGAAGTTTCTCACAAACACATTGCAAAGACAAACAAATATACGAATTGTTTGCCGTTGTGACTACTTCCCTGTCTGCTTTCCCGCACTTCGGCTGACAACCTGTCATTTTTTGTACACTGGAACAGCTTTTGCCAACCAGAGAATTGTTGATTGTTCTTTGTTAATTGTTTTTTCTTTGCTGATGTAACCTACACGCATTTCGTCCCCCTTTGAAGGGGGTAGGGGGATGACAAAGCCGGTGGAAGAACTATAAACAATTGCAATGAAACGAATGGGAATGATTTTCGGAAATGCGAAAATCAGTTAATGTAAATCATCCCGGGCCTTCAAAGGGGGACGAGGAAGAGGCCGTTTTCGGGCTCATTTCCAGAAACGAAGGCAAAAACAGAACATCGGCGCAGCCGAAAGTGAGAGAAGAAAATAACGTAATTCACAAACATCGATATAAAAGTAGAAATGGAAGAAAAAGGCACGATTTCGATTCACACCGAGAACATTTTCCCCATCATCAAGAAGTTCTTGTACTCAGACCATGAGATTTTCCTGCGCGAACTGGTTTCCAATGCCGTTGACGCCACGCAAAAAGCCAAAAGCCTCTCCAGCATTGGTGAGTTGAAAGGCGATTTGGGTGAGCTGAAAGTCACGGTAAAAGTTGACAAAGAGAAGAAGCAGATCATCATCTCTGACAACGGGATAGGGATGACCGCCGAGGAAATCAAGAAATACATCAATCAGATTGCCTTCTCGGGTGCCACTGAATTTGTGGAGCGCTATAAAGACTCTAACGCAGACAAGAGCCAGATTATCGGTCAGTTTGGTCTTGGGTTTTACTCGGCGTTTATGGTGGCCAGCACCGTGGAGATTGACACCTTGTCACACGCAGACGGCGCTGAACCTGCACATTGGATTTGCGACGGTTCTACCGAGTTCACTATCACCAACGGTACCCGCACTGAGCGCGGAACCGATGTGATCTTGAACATTGCCGAAGATTCTGAGGAGTTCCTGGAAGAGGCGCGTCTGCAAACCATCCTGAATAAATATTGCAAATTCTTGCCAATTCCGGTGGAGTTCAACGGCGAAATCCTGAACAACCCCAACCCTATCTGGACAAAATCTCCTTCTGATTTAACCGACGAGGACTACAAGAACTTCTACAAAGAACTGTACCCATTCTCTGAGGACCCGTTGTTCTGGATTCATCTAAACGTAGATTATCCATTCAACCTGACCGGTATTCTGTACTTCCCGAAGGTGAAGAACGACTTCGACTTCCAGAAAAACAAAATCCAACTCTACAGCCGCCAGGTGTTCATTACTGACGAGGTGAAAGACGTGGTGCCGGAGTTCCTGATGCTGCTGCACGGTGTAATTGACTCGCCGGACATTCCGTTGAACGTGAGCCGCTCGTTCTTGCAGGCCGATGCCAACGTGAAGAAAATCAATACCTACATTACCCGTAAGGTGGCTGATAAACTGAACGAGATTTACAAGAAAGACCGCACCGCCTACGAAGAAAAGTGGAACGACATTGCGGTATTCGTGAAGTACGGCATGCTCTCAGATGACAAGTTCTACGAGAAAGCCAAAGACTTTACGCTCTTGCAAAACACCGCCGGCGCCTATTCTACTTTAGAGGAATACCGCGCCCTGGTGCAAGCCAACCAAACCGACAAAGACGGCAACTTGGTGATCTTGTACACTACTGACCCAGAGAAGCAACACGCCTTCATTGAGACCGCCAACAACCGCAACTATGACGTGGTGAAACTGGACACCATGATTGACCCACACTTCATTGGCCAACTAGAGCAGAAGCTGGAGAAAACCACCCTGAAGCGTGTAGATGCTGATACCATTGACAAACTGATTCAGACCGATGCCAAGCCAGAGAGCGTGCTGTCTGAAGACGAAACCACTCGTCTGAAAGAACTTTTTGAAGCGGCCATTGCTGATAAGAACATGACGGTAGGCGTAGAGGCCTTGAGCGTAGACGACCAACCGGTAATTATCACTTTGCCTGAGTTCATGCGCCGCATGAAAGACATGAGCCGCACCGGTGGCGGAGGAATGATGATGATGGGCAACATGCCCGACATGTACAACGTGACCATCAACGCCAACCACCCCATCAACCACCGCATCTTGAAAGCCAAAGATGACCGCGGCGAGAAAATCGCCAAACAAGCTTATGACCTCGCGCTGCTGTCGCAGAATATGCTGTCAGGTGCTGCCTTAACGGCCTTCGTGAAGCGCAGTGTGGAGTTGATTGACAAAGAATAGTCTGCCGCTAGTTTAGCCTTCATTTTAAAAACAGAGCCCGAAAACGTACGTTTCCGGGCTCTGTTTTTTTGTGGGGATTTCTTCTCCTTCTTGTCATCCTGAAAGGATCTTGGGGGCGAACGACAAGGCCATTATTCAACGCTTTTTTAGCTTGCCACCGAGATCTTTCCAAGATGACAAAAGGGTTAGTAGCCAATAACCTTGTCTAATTTGTAGCGCGTTAATAAAGTATATGCTTTAGCTGTATCTCCTTTCTGAAGTGCTTCATAATAAGGTTTAAGTACTTCATTCGTCTTGGAAGTTGGTGCTTTCTTGTTCAAATATTGATACGCTTCGGCATAATAAGGATCAAGTTTATTGTCATCGAAACTAAGAATGGGAGAATTATCCATACCGGTCAACAAAGTAGATAAATATGCCTTCCTTTCAGCTTCTGCATGTTTCAGGAGAATAAAATCAGGGTGCTTTTGAACAAAGTTTTCCCACCAAATCACTCTATCAACCAATTGCGTAGGGCCAATAGTTAAACCTGCATCTTCCTGGAAGCCTTCTTTGTTTTCCTTGTTAAGCTGAACCAGAAACTGCTTTAACGTTGGGCTTACAAATGGATAAAAATGCTTGGCTATAAAATCTCGTTCTTGTAACAGGTAAGTGAAACCCTCAGTCATGGCGACTTGAAATCCATTAGCCTCCATTGCTTGTCTATAAGTATTTAACTTTTTTGAAAGCTTTACTGGCGGTGCTCCTGCATAAGGCAACACTACTAACGGCGTATAATCTGTAGTATCTTTATAATGTACATCATTAATTGTATTGCTGGTTCTGAGATAAAACTTTTCAAACAAGACATATCCAGAATCAGCTAATGAGTTTGACTGCCCTTTGAAAAGCGTTTTATACTTTTCTGCAGCCGCCGACATATTCTCTACTTTTCCGCTATCTAGCTGTGCTAAGAACTGACGATACTCTTTTAATAATGTGTTTTCAGTTACTGCTTCTCTCGCAACTACTTGTTTGGGTGCAGTTTTTTCATGTGCTTCTGGCGCATTTTTCTGTTTACATGAAAATGCAAGGAAAAACGCAGCAATGGCATAAAAGAAGATTTGCTTCATCACAGTTTATAAAAGGTGAACCTTACAGGCAATGGAAGTAACCATTTACCAGCGGTATTTACAAAAATTCTCTTTCTAATATTTTTTAAAAACACTTCGCACCCACTTCATTCTTTGCTACATTAGCATCCAATCTACTCCCATCCAAAACTTGTCACAATGACCAAATCCCTCTTATCATACCTGTACCTCGGGGCGCTCACCTTATCGCTGGGGTGCTCTTCGTGCTCCAAGGAAACGTCCACCAATATCAGCGGTACCTCTGCTAGCAAACCTGCTTCGTCAAATAAAACAAAACCAGGCCTAATCACCGGCGCTGACCAAACCGAAAAGTACGTGCCCTACCTCAAAGGCAAGCGCGTGGCCTTGGTGGTGAATCAAACCTCCATCATCGGGCAGAAATCAAGCGTTGACAGCTTGCAGACGTTGGGTGTGCAGATAGTGAAAGTGTTTGGGCCGGAGCACGGGTTCAGAGGCAATGCGAGCAACGGCACACACGTAGGCGATGAAGTAGACGAGAAAACCGGCATTCCTATCATCTCTTTGTACGGCAAGAAACGGAAGCCCAGCAAAGAAGACCTGGCCAACGTAGACGTGCTGATCTATGACATTCAAGACGTGGGCGTGCGCTTCTATACCAACATTAACACGCTGCGCGATGTGATGGAAGCCGCCGCGGAGCACAACGTGGAATTCATGGTGCTGGACCGCCCCAACCCGCACGGCTACATGATTGACGGACCCATTCTGGACAAACAGTATTACTCCGGCATCGGGCAGTTTCCTATTCCTATTGCGCACGGCGTTACAGTAGGCGAGTTCGCCCAAATGGTGAACGGCGAAGGCTGGATGGAGAAAGGCTTGAAACTGAAGAACCTCAAGATCATCAAGATTGCCAATTACCACCATGACATGCCGTACGTGCTACCGGTCAATCCGTCGCCTAACCTGAACACGGCGCAGAGCATCATGCTTTACCCCAGCACCTGTCTGTTTGAAGGCACTATTTTGAACCACGGCCGCGGCACCTATACGCCATTCACTATCTTGGGCGCGCCCGCGCTCAAAGGCAAGTACGAATTCAGCTACACGCCCGTGGGCATCAAAGGCATGAGCGAGACGCCACTGCACATGAACGAGGTCTGCTATGGCTTGGATTTGAGGAATTATGATGTGGAGCAGCTTCGCCAGAAACGCCAGATTAACCTGGGCTGGATGATTGAACTCTACAACGCCTATCCGCAGAAAGAGAAGTTCTTTGACTCTTCTTACAGCCGCCAGATGGGCGTGATTGAGCGCCTCTACGGCACCGCCGATTTACGGAAATACCTGGCCGAAGGCTGGTCTGAAGAGAAAATCAGGGAAACCTGGCAACCCGGCCTGGCCGCCTACAAAGAAATGCGGAAGAAGTACTTGCTCTACCCGTGAGTTAACTGAAACGACAGCGCCTGGTTTGGCGTCCATTTACAGAACAGAGCCCGGAAACGCATTTTCGGGCTCTGTTCTGTGTAAGTGGTTTTACGAAGTGAAGTTTCAACCAGAAGTTTCTGAGGCTTACCCACGCTTGCTACCAGTAAAATAATTTTCCGTTTTGGGGCTCATTTCTGAAAACGAAGCTCAAAACGGAAATTCTAACCAAGCACCATCGCTTTGTTTCTGCGGGTTTGCAGCCAAAAATTAGCCAGAAGCAACAACAGCAAAACTCCACTGACTGCCACCACCATTTTTGGGGCGACGTCAGATTTCATGCCCAAGGTCACCAGCACCATATTCACCACGGCCAAGGATATCATTACTTTTTCCAGCCCGCGCAGCACCTTAGAGTTCAGCAACAGCGCCGCCGTGAGCGTAAAGGTGAGCATGCCCAAGACCTGCGTAGCCAACAGATGGAACGGCGCAACCGCCATGGTCAACAGCCCAGCAACCAGCACCAGCCACGGCAGCACACCGGTCTTTAGCGGGTCTAACCGCGGGGCAGAAACGGGTTGGGGCGGCGCGGTGGAAAACAGAAACGTGAACTTCTGGTGTTCATAGGCCAGCAACAGCAGGTTGAGCAGCAGAAAAACCGCGTTCACATACGGCGTGCCGGTCCAGTTCTGCGAGATGGTCACGGCCAGAATGGAGAGGTTCATGGGCACCAGCATGACCGCGCCCAGCGTACTTAACCGCTGCGTGAACAGCAGCAAGCCGCACACCACCTGGCTGCCGGCCACCACCTGCGCAAAGAAGCCCAACTGGTGCTTGGCCAGGGCTTCAATCAACCAAGGCGGACCAATCAACTGACCAAAATTCCCGCCCGTAAGCTTGCAGACGCCCGCCGAAAAAAAGATATACCCCAGAAACAACCTGATGAGCAACACCAGAAAATCTTTGTTCTGTAGCAGTTGGTGTTCAGTGGGGAGAAACGAGGGAGTACGTGGCGTTTTCATATCTCAAAGAAAAGCAGAGGATTGCGCCGTTTCAACTCTTTTAGACCAACCACCGCATCATCTAGACCAAGCCCCAAATTTTCCTGCCGCGGATTTTCCGTTTTAGGGCTCATTTCCAGAAATGAGCCCTAAAACGGGGAAGGCTGTTACATTCGTTTAAAAACAGATTTAAACTATATAAAGTCCTTGCTTTATTTAATAAGGCTTGATTGCTTGCACTTTTTCTATAAATTGAAGACTCCATTTGTTTCAGGTTAAGCAGGTGGCCGCCACCTCAAACACAACCCTTTATTACATGAAAAAACGTTACGCATTTTTGCTCGCCTTCCTGGGCATGGGACAATTGGGCCTTGCCCAGCGGTCAGAATTAGAAGTAAAGACCAATTACAAAAAAAATGGCATTCCGCGGGTAAGTGCCCGCATGTCAGACAAGGTCAATGACAACCTGTTTCTTATGTTCAAGGAAATTGACAAGAAGAAATCGGCTATTGTGGCCTATGATGCCAACCTTACAGAAAAATTCAACATACCGCTCACTTACGGCGAAGATGCCAGCCCCCTGTTTAAATACAGCCCTACCGCTGAAAAGATCTTTGTGGTGGAAAGCTACGGCAAAACCAATCCTTACAGCAAAAAAGGGCATGGCTTTATAGCGTCTGTGTATGACGCGCAGGGCAAACAGCTCAAGCAGAAAACAGTGGAGTTGGACATACCAAGGATTTCGCCCACCCTGGAGGCCTCGCATGAAGCGCAGTTTTCTGAAAACGGGCAGTATTTCTACACCCTTGAAAAAGAAGGCAGAAAAGGCGAAGGCCCGGTGCTAACGGTGTATGACCTCCAGCTGGAGACGCTGTTCAAAAAAGAGATAAAATTAGGAGCCAAAGAAAAGATAGAGGCCTCGGCCATTGGCAATGACGGGGGCGTGGTGGCCGTGCTCTCTGATGCCAAGACCACCGCTAAATTTATCAAGCTAGACACCAAAGGCAAAGAAGTGGCCCGCCTGGCGGTAAAGCACAGCCTGCAGAACCGCGAGGCAATAGACCATTACACCCTTAAACTGGTAGGTGACCGAGCCCTTATTGCCGCGGAGAAAGTCTTCAACAAAAGCGAACTCATGGCCATCCATTTGTTTGACGCCGATTTTTCGGCCAAGACCACCAAGCTCTACAAAACCAAGGAGTTTAACACTGAGTATGTGGCCCAGGTTTATGGCAAGGTACATGACAAAGATGTGCTGAACGGTGGCAAGACCTTCAGTAAAAAGTTTGACCGGCCCAAAAACATTACGTTTATGGCAGTGCAGGAAATCATTATAGATGGCGCTAACATCTACCTGGTTTCTGAGGGAATCAAGCATAAAACTTCTGTTTCAACCTCTACCACACCAGTGGCAGGCGTCAGTGGCCAAATGAAGACCACTACCAAGTATACTCCTTTGCAATATGCAGAAGACATTCTCATCACTTCCTTTGAGAACGGCGAGAACAAATGGAACAGCCTTATAGGTCGTACTATGCTGCTCAGAGACCTGGGCGGCGCTGACATGCTCAAGGCCATGGTGAACCACAACTCCCAAGCCCTTCATATTATCACGTCAGAATCGCCTAAAGGCGAACAGAAAGACATTTCCTTGTATGCCAGGTCTGTGAACAAAGCCACTGGTGAGATCAGCAGCCCCAAGCGCATTAAAGAAGGCAGTTTTATCACCTACACCAATTTTGCGTGCTGGTTAGATTCTAATAAAGTAGTCTTGTTCAGAAGCAACCAGGTGGCTTTTGGCAAAGGGTACACCCTTGAGAAAGTAGCGTTGCAATAATCTGCTGTCTTTGCTGGTGGCGCCACCCGCGCCTGGCCTGGCCGCATGCCGGAGAAACCGGGTGCAGGTGGCGCTACCTAGACCGCTTTTCTACAGAGGATTGGTCTCCTTTAAATCAGAAGAAATGAAAAAGATGGTTTGGCTAGCAGCCTTGCTGGTAATGTCTGTGACGGGAAATGCCCTGGCGCAGAAGAAAAAAAACAATTGGCAGGTTGACAAAGTGCGGTTTGGGATAGGCAGTACGGTGGCGTTTATGCCGTTCAGAATGCAGAATTACTATGAGAACGAAGATGGGGAATATGAGGTGGAGGAAAAACCAAGCAAAGTAGTGACCGCCTTAGTCCGCGGTGAGCTATCCGTTCCGGTTTACCGCGCAGACACTTGGAGCGTAGGAGTTAAAACTGGCGTTGGGGTTGGCCTGCAAGGTGTTCCGCAGCCTGAGGGAGACTCAGAATCTGTTTTGGTGTATGATTTTCCGCAATTTGCCTACTACCGGAACTACGCTACGCCGGTAGATTTTTCTTTGCTGCTGGGGTACAAGTATTCGCACTCCCATTTTTCAACCCATTTCGGCTTGGCCGGGGTAGAAGTAAAAGTAATAGAAAATGTTTGGTTACGGCTGTATGGCGCCCTAAACACCCAAGACTACCAACAACTAACACGGCAAGAAGCCATTCCTGCGCCTACCCACCAGCTCCGGGAGTTTGGTTTAACCGTTCTTACTTCGTTCTAAGGAGGAACTACCTCTTTTGCAGGAGTACTTGATAAATTAGGAGTAATTTGGTAGTCAAACCAGAAATTCTGTTTTGGGGCTCATTTCCAGAAATGAGCCCCAAAACGGAATTTTTATTTACACTCCAATCTTCACGGAGGTCATGGTCAAGGAGCCGCCCACCATCTTGTCATTGAAAAACGACGTCTGTTCGTCTTTGCCTTGCAAGCCTAGCGTGTATAAAAGCGGTAGGTAATGCTCTACCGTCGGGATGGCCAGTTGCGCCTCACGGCCCAGCGTCTGGTAATTGATCAACGGCTGGTGGTCACGGTTTAGAATAAGGTCCTTGAATTTTTCATTGATAGTGTGGGTCCAGTCAAAGCCGCCGCCGTTAATCAGGTTCCAGTCCATCATGCGCAGGTTGTGCACCATGTTGCCGCTGCCCATAATCAAGACGCCTTTCTTGCGCAGCGCCTGCAGTTCTTGGGCTAGGTCATAGTGGTACTGCGGACGTTTGGTATAATCAATGCTCAACTGCAAGACTGGCACATTCGCCTCTGGAAACATATGCCGAACGATGGTCCAGGTGCCGTGGTCCAGGCCCCAGTCATGGTCTAGTTCCACTTCCGTAGATTTAATCAAGGCCGCTGTTTCTTTCGCCAATGCCGCATCTCCGGGCGCCGGGTACTGCACGTCAAACAAGGCCTTCGGGAAGCCGCCGAAGTCATGGATGGTCTGCGGGAAATCCATGGCCGTGATTTTAGTACCCTTCGTGAACCAGTGCGCCGAAATCACCAAAACCGCGGTGGGCACTGGTATTTCCTGCGCCATTCTGCTCCAATGCTGGCTGAATTCATTGTCTTCAATACCGTTCATGGGTGAGCCGTGGCCCACAAACAGAATCGGCATGGTATAGTCTTGCGGTGATAAAGTATCTGTAAATTTCTTGAATGCTGATAACGTAGTCATAGCCATAGCCCCTCCAGCGGCCAGTTTTATAAATTTCCTTCTTTCCACGGTAGTCAAAAAACTAAGTGAAGCGTGAACGGAGGTGCGGTCCATTTTAAAACAGGATTGGCGCAACTTCCCATTCACCATACAAAGGTCGGGCACCCGCCGCCGGAAAAGAATAAGGTAGTTTAAGAAATGGATTTGCACGCATTTCGTCCCCTTTGAAGGGGGGTGGAATGATGACTTCTGCTAGTAGCTGACCTTCCACATTTAGGCTAGCGCTAGACTTGCGGCAGAAGGAAGAGTTTCTGTTAAAAGATATATGGCGCGGAAGTTACTTCCGTGCCTTGCATTTCTAAAAGGCACGGAAGTAACTTCCGCGCCATAGAGTTGGGAATGGGAAATCAGCAAAAGTAAATCATCCCCCTACCCCATTCAAAGGGGGGACGGAATGCGTGCCAATGCAGATAAATTTTACTTCGAGGAGAATTAAAGCTACGAAATGGATTGCTGGTACAAATCCAGACCATCAGACTTGATAGTGCTGAAAAACTCTGGCGTGATGCCCAAGTAAGAGGCGATGTGGTACTGCGGAATGCGCTGGCTCAAACTGGGGAATTTAAGAAGGAAGTCTCTGTAATTTTGGGCGGCGGTCTGGGTCATGCCACTCAGCATTCGTTTCTTGAACGCGAAGTACCCGTTCTGCAGCAATTTTCTAAAGAACAGATTGAATACTGGGAATTCCTGCGTGAGCGCTTCAAAGGCCTGAATGTTAATCTGCACAAACTGCGTGGATTCAAGTGCTTGAATAGATAGCAGCGCCGGTTTGTTGAACGCCACATCACTAATCCAGTAACTTTCCACGGCAAATTCCAAGTTTACTTCCTTGCCACTTTGGTCTACAATAAAAGACCGAAGGCAGCCGCTGTTCACAAAATATAAAGCATGGTTTAACTCGCCGGTACGCAGCAGAAATTCTTTCTTCTTCGCCTCTTTGGTCTCACAAATAGCCAGAAACGCCGCTTCCTCTTCTGGGGAAAGTGCGGCATGTTGGGCAAGGGCAGTGATGATGGCGGTGGGTGGCAAGGTGGTGTGAGTGTTAAGTTGTTGGTAATAAAGTATTAATAACTATTGAGTTGTTCATGAACGCAAGCAAGTCGCAAATTCTCCCCTTGAGGGGAGATAAGAGGGGTGTTTACATCAGGTGGTCTAAGGTTGTTGATATTGTAGGGGCGTATTGCATACGCCCTACACATGCCAGATAAATGCATTCGGCCATTTCATTGTAGGAAAAGGTTTGCCAGGGCCACCGCATAGGGCGTATGCAATACGCCCCTACAAATCAGGAATGTACCATCAGCAGGTGTAAACATCCCCCTGCCCCCTTCAAAGGGGGAATCCGATCTTGGCGAAGGTTTTAGGGATTCGGTTTCCGTTTTTGGGCTTTGTTTCTGAAATGAAGCCTAAAACAGATTTTATTGCCACTCTCCACAGAACTTCTGCTTAGCGTCTAGGAACTCCTGCCACATCTCCTGCACAATCTCCCCGGCGGGTTTGATGTCTTTCACCAGGGCGGCAATCTGGCCAATTTCCAGTTCACCTTCTTCCAGGTCACCTTCATACATGCCGCGTTTGGAGCGCCGGGAGCCGAGGAGTTCTGCTAATTCTAAGGTAGACGCTCCGCGCAGTTCAGCGGCTTTCACGTCTTGGTAGAATTTGTTTTTGAGCAGGCGCACGGGCGTGAGTTGTTTTAGGGAAAGTTCGGTGTCGCCTTCCTGGGCAGAGACTACAAGGTCTTTGAAGGCTTGGTGCGCGCTGCTTTCCAGACTGGCCACAAACCTACTGCCTACTTGCACGCCCTCGGCCCCCAAGGCCAACGCCCCGAAGATACCGGCTCCGTTCGCAATTCCGCCCGCCGCAATTAAGGGTAGGTTTACGGCTTGGCGCACCATGGGAATTAAGCAGAAGGTGGTGGTTTCTTCGCGGCCATTGTGGCCACCGGCTTCAAACCCTTCCGCCACGATGGCGTCTACCCCGGCTTCCTCGCATTTGCGCGCGAACTTGACGTTGCTCACCACATGGATGACTTTGGCACCGTTGTCTTGGAGTAGCTTCGTCCAGGTCTTCGGGTTGCCTGCCGAGGTGACGACCACAGGTACTTTCTCTTCCATGATAATCTTGAAATGCTCTTCCAGGTTGGGGTACAGCAAGGGCACGTTCACACCGAAGGGTTTGTCAGTGGCTTTTTTGCACTTCTGGATGTGTTCGCGCAGCGTGTCTGGGTACATGGAGCCCGCGCCAATCAGGCCCAGTCCGCCCGCGTTGCTCACCGCCGACGCCAGTTTCCAGCCGCTGCACCAAATCATGCCGGCTTGTATGATGGGGTATTGGATGTTGAAAAGTTGTGTGATTCTGTTGGTCATTGGTTGGTGTCAAGTATCGCGTATCAGGTAGCAAGATAACAGCTGCCCTTTTGGGTGAGAGCACCAAAAAGGGCAGAAAAGCGTTATTAGAAAGGCATTTTTCAGAGACCAGAAGTTGGCCGAATAGATTGTTTTACTCCTGATACTTTTTTAGTGTTTCTAGCTTTCTTAGTTGAAAGTTTTTTGCTTTTAAAAAAATCGCTAAGTGCTTTTTCTTCCTCGGTAGTCAATGGAGTTTGACCGCCAATAAAATCTACATCTAATTCCTGTTTCTTCGCTTTCATATCTATGAATTTTGAAAGTACTTATTAATAAGTTTAAGGGCAGCTGTGGTTTCTATAATCATCAAACGGCCGCCAAAATGAAAAGCACCAAGCGTCTTTTCATAATGCTCTATCAACTGGGTTTTAGAAATAAAAGAAACGTTGCCATCATGCCCTCGCTGAAAGGAAAGTTTGCACGCAAATGCTACCAAGTTCCCGGGAACACCAGCATACATTTTAGAGGCGCCTTTGTTGAACGGAGCACTCTCCACTAAGTGCATGTACACATGATCTGCCTTTACTTCAAGGCAAATAAGCCCTTGAATAATAGTAGGATTATTTACTATCGTTAACTTGTAAACATCCCGGGCGGGTTCCTTGAATTCGTTTCGCCAATTGAAAATCCAGCTATTCTTCTTGCTTACGGTTTTTAAATCTGACGTTGTGAGAACCGAAATATCAGTAGCAAAACTGTCACCAGTGACTACATTCTCAATGCTGTTGGTCAGCTTGTCTATGGTAAAATCAAGGCCGGTTTCTTTTCTCTTTCCCACATCTCTAATTTACGGAGATTCTAAGCAGGTGACTAATCTGCAAAGCCTATTTTATCTTCTTTGATTTCCCCTCAATTACTAAAATCAATCTCCGTGCTATCGCCAATATTCAAGCGCTGACTAAGTCCTTTCAAAGAAGAATCTGAACCAACCAGTGAGTCTTCCAGCACGGCGTAGCCCAGTTCGGCGTAGCCGCCAATGATGGAGTTGCGGACAATGGTGTAGTTGAGAATGGCGCTCTCGCCAATGGCCACGTTGGGGCCCACTATGGAGTTGGAAATCTGTACGCCTTTGCCAAAGCTCACCGGCGGAATGATGATGGTGTTGGGGAACTCGGGGTACTGGGCGCGTTTGAACTCGGGGCGGTTGAGGAGCGTGGCGTTGGCCTGCAGGAGCGTGTCTTTGCGGCCGCAGTCAAACCAGTGGTCCACAGTGAGCGACACCATTTTCTCGCCTTCCTGAAGCATGTGCATGAGCGCATCGGTGAGGTGGTACTCGTTCTGGGTTCTTATGTCATTGGTGATGATGTGCTCCAGCGAATGCACCAGTTTGGCGGGGTTGGCAATCTTGTAAAGGCCTACCAGCGCGAAATTGCTCTTCGGGATTTTAGGTTTTTCCACCACCTTCGTGATAAAACCCTGGTTATCCATTTCAGCTATGCCGAAGAGGCTGGGCGTTTTCACGGGCTTGACGGCCAGCAGGGTTTGGTCACCGGTGAGCACTTTCTGCATGTCCACGTCCACAATGGTGTCGCCTAGCTGAATCAAGACGCTTTCTTCGTGCTGAAACGTGTCGCGGGCGGCCCAGAGCGCGTGGCCCAGGCCTTCGCGGGGTTGCTGCACCACAAATTCCACCTGTAGGTCTGGGTATTTGCGCTGCACGTAATGCATGATTTTTTCGCCCAGGTAACCCACCACCAGCACAAACTGCGTAATGCCCGCGGCCTGCAGGTTTTCAATGATGTGGCCCAGAATGGCTTTGCCCGCAATGGGCACCAAGGCTTTGGGTTGGGTGTGCGTGTGCGGTCTCAGGCGGGCGCCCATGCCCGCCACCGGTATAATTGCTTTCATAAATCTCAAAGGAGCTTTGCCAACCCAAGCTACGCAATCTTGCTGATTTTACCTGCACTCCAGCGTGCACTTAACCGGGCACCGGGCCCACAAGACAAAATATTCTATTAGCATTTTTGAATATATCTGCGCAACCTTGCTACCTTTAGAAAGCACAGACAGCGGCGCTGCCCACGTGCGTTTTTGGCCTCGTTTCTAGAAATGAGCCCCAAAACGCATATTTTCTGCGGATAGTACGTATAGAAGGTGCTTTCACTCACAAACCAAAAATGACAACGCAATTCCTTAAACCAACCCACGCTATGAAAAAATTCTTGCTTTACTTCTTCGGTCTGGTGATTCTGGCCTCACAGAGTTCCTGCGGTTACAATGACATGGTGGCCAAAGACGAAGCCGTGTCCAGCCAATGGGCGCAGGTGCAGAACGTGTACCAACGCCGCGCCGACCTGGTGCCCAACCTGGTGAACACCGTGAAAGGCGCCGCCGCCAACGAAAGAGAGACCCTTACCGCCGTGATGGAAGCCCGCGCCAAAGCCACCAGCATTAACCTCAGCGCCGATGATTTGACCCCCGAGAACATGCAGAAGTTCCAGGCCGCGCAAAGCCAGCTGAGCGGTTCACTGTCAAGGTTAATGGCCACCGTAGAAGCCTATCCAGACCTTAAATCCAACCAAAACTTCCTGGAACTGCAGGCCGAACTTTCTGGTACCGAGAACCGGATTACCGTGGAGCGCCAGAAGTTCAACACCGCGGTGCAAGACTACAACGGCTACATCAGGGCTTTCCCGCGCAACCTCTTTGCTGGCATGTTTGACTTTGAGAAGAAAGGCTACTTTGAAGCCGAAGCCGGTGCCAACAAGGCGCCTACCGTTCAGTTTTAGGTTAGTATCAAGTAGCAGGTATCAGGTAGCAAGACTTGTGAAAGTTTGCGCCTATTTACCTCAAGGCTAGATTTCCGTTTTCGGGCTCGTTTTCAGAAATGAGCCCGAAAACGCATTTTCTGCCAATTCTTAATTCCCCATTCCTAATTCTTAATTAACCCAAGAATGGCACGCGATATCATCACTGAGGCCGACGAGGCCGTCATCACCAAGGCCATTGAGGAAGCCGAGCGCAACACCTCCGGCGAGATACGGGTGCACATAGAAGACACCTGTGACGGCGAAGTGCTGGACCGCGCCACGCAAGTCTTCGCGTATCTGCATATGCACCAGACCAAACTAAGGAACGGCGTGCTGTTCTACGTGGCGCTCAAAAGCCACAAGTTTGCCGTGCTGGGCGATGGCGGAATCAACGCCGTGGTGCCCAAGAATTTCTGGGAGGAGATCAACCAGGTGGTTATTGCAGATTTCAAGCTGGGCCATTACGCCGACGGCCTGAAAAAAGGCATTACCATGGCCGGCGACCAGCTCAAGGCGTATTTCCCGTACGCCGGCGACCACAAAGACATCAATGAGTTGCCTAATGATATTTCCTTCGGCTCCAATCTGAACAAAGACCAGCAGACATGAGAAAACACTTTTGGCTTTTATGTTCGCTGTTGCTTTTTGCGCTGTCTTTGCAGGCGCAGGATTTTCCGCCCAGGCCCAGTCCGCCGCGGCTGGTCAATGACCTGGCCAACATTCTGAGCCCCGAGCAGGAGCAGGCGCTGGAGCAGAAACTGGTCAACTACAATGACAGCACCTCTACCCAGATTGCCGTGGTCAATATCACCTCCATTGGCGGCTATGACATCTCAGACTACGCGGTGAAACTGGCCGAGGCGTGGGGCGTGGGGGAGAAAGGCAAGAACAACGGCATCTTGATTTTGACCGCCGTAAAGGAGAGAAAAGTCTTTATTGCGGTAGGCTACGGCTTGGAAGGCGCGGTGCCAGACGGCATTGCCAAGCGCATCACGGAGTACACCATCAAACCCGAATACCAGAAAGGCGATTATTATACTGGCCTTGACAAAGGCACTAGTTTTATCATTGACGTAGCCTCTGGCGAATACAAAGCCGACCCCAAAGCCCAACGCAGTGAGGGCGAAGGTGGCATTCCCATTCTCTGGATCATCATTGGCGTCATGATTCTGGTCTTCATTATCAGCCGAAGAGGCGGTGGCGGCAAAGGCGGCCGTCGTAGCCGTACCCTGGGCGGACCGTTCTTCCCACCCGTTATCTTCGGGGATTTCTCTGGCGGCCGCGGCATGTTTGGGGGCGGCGGCGGCGACTTTGGAGGAGGAGGCGGTGGTTTCGGCGGCTTTGGCGGCGGAAGCTTCGGTGGCGGCGGCGCCGGGTCTAGTTGGTAAGATTTTGCCTTGTTTCCGCTCTGCGGAAGGTTGAATTGAAAAAGCGTTTTCGGCTTCATTTCCAGAAATGAGCCCGAAAACGCTTTTTGGTTTAAGGTACATCTGCTCTGACCCAGACACTCTTCTCCCTATTTTTTACCGTGTCCGCTTATAAAACGGACCGTTCTCCTGCCGTTCATACCGCCCAAAAACCGCTGGCAATTTGTACTGAAGCTCAGGCATCAAGCCTTTCTGGTCAATGATATAAGCAGGCGGACGGTGGCGCAAATCAGTGAAAATGGTAAACAGCGCGTCATAATGATTTCGTCGTCCAAAAAAAGGTTTCGCTAAATCCCAGCGCAAATATGGGGAGCCGAGGCGGTTGTGCTGGTAGTAATTTAAGTCGGGGCCCAGGACTAAGATTTCTTCGTTTTGGATGTTGCGGTAACGCGGGGCTTCGCGCACTTGTACCAGTTCTGGGTCAATGCCCAGCGGCAAGTACACCAGGCCCAGCGGGTTGTAGCGCATGGCCACCACGCTGGCCACAATCACCAGAAACAGAATATCAGCAATCCAGAATTTCTTGCCGCTCCAGGTGAACAGGAACACGCCAAAATACGCCAGCAAGGGCAACACCATGATCAGGCCTTTGGCCGAACCGTCGTGCCCGCTGACCAACACTAGCGCCACCACAATGAGCCAGATGAGCATGAACTGCAGGAAACGGGCTTGGTAATTGGCGCCTAAATTCACCAAGGGCAAACTCAGGAAAGACAGCACCAGCACCAGCATCGGCACGGCCGCCACTTTTACCACTTGCCAGAAGGGCAGCACAAATGTGAACTTGAACTGCCAGCTCCAGGCCAGGCCCAACTCCAGAAACGGCCCCAGCGCGTCTTGGTACAGAAAGAACGTGAACACCACACTGAAGGGGAACGCAAAGCCGGTGAGCATCAACAACGTGCTCCTGAACGCGCCCGACGCAAAGTAGATAATCGCAAAAAAGCCCAGCACCAGAAACCACACCAGCGGCAAATAACAGAGCGCGGCCAGCCCTAACATGAACCCGGCCTTAAATAGACGGCCCGCGTTGGCGGCATCTTTGGAAATAGAGGTAAGGCTGGAAACGGCCAGCAGTACAAACGTATGCCCCAGTAAGAGCGGCGAAAGTACATCCAGTTCAAAGAATATACTCCCGAACAACATGTAGAACAGCGCCGGCACGTAAGATTTCTGCGGATGTACCTGGTTGCGGTTGAAGATGTAGTTGAGCAGAAACGCTTGGTAGCCTATCAGCAACGTGGCCAATAATCTATGCACCAGATAAGAACGGCCCGCCACCAGATCCAGGAGCCAGTAGACGGCGGCGCTCAGCGGGGCGGTGGTGTCATAAACGTCCTGGTAATGCATGAAGCCGGCCGCCAGGCGTTCGCCCAGGAGCATGTGGTGGAGTTCAGACAAAGTGGCGGGCATGCCCACCAGCACCAGTGGGAGCCTAATCAGGAGAAAAAGCAGCACCAACACCACCCACCTAGACGGGAACAAACTTCTAAAGAATCGTATCAAGGGTAGACGCGGCTGAGCCACTCCAGAAAGAGAGCGGCGGTTTGTGGGGTAAAAATGTGAAATTAATACGATATTTGCGGAACCATGGAAAGTAAACGCCAACAAAAATTTGCCCGCCTGATCCAGAAAGAGCTCGCTGAAATCTTCCAGCGTGAGTGCTCGCACCTGTTTCCGGGGGCGTATATATCAGTGAGCGGCGTGCGCGTGTCGCCAGATTTGGGCGTGGCCAAAGTGCATTTGAGCCTGCTGCTCAACCCCAACGGCCGCGATTTGCTCAATGAAATCAAAGTAAACAGTAAGACCATCCGGCACGAGATGGCCAAGCGCATCAGAAACCAGGTGCGCGTGATCCCAGAGCTGATTTTTTATCTGGATGACACCGCCGAGTACGCCGCCAAAATGGACAAAATCATCAACGAGCTCCACATTCCGTCTGAGTCAAAAGAAGACCCTACCAACCCGTTCACTAACCCAGACGACGAAGAGGAAGATGACCTTTATGACGAGGAAGGCCTGGAAGAAGATGACGACGATGTGGATGACCAGGAAGACGAAGAATCTGAAGACGACAAGCGCTAAGCCAACCCGCTACTAAACCCACCCAATGCAGTACGATCCCATTAAACGCGTCCTGGGCGAAGCGTTCAACCAAACGCCTTTCCTGCGCAAAGTATTCTACAACCTGCTGGACTTGCTGCTGCTGCGCACCTGGCACATTCACAAAGAATTGCGCGCCTGGGCGAAAGGCAAGCGCCAGCAGCCCGTGCAGATTCTGGACGCCGGTTCCGGCTTCGGGCAATACAGTTATTATCTCTCTGGCATGAGCGAGAACTGGCGCGTGCTGGCCGTAGACGTAAAAGACGAGCAGGTGGCAGACTGCAATAACTTTTTCCAGCAGATCAAGCGCCGCAACGTGCTGTTCAGGGTAGAGGATCTGGTCACGTTCCAAGACCCGGAGGCTTTTGATCTGGTGTTGAGCGTTGACGTGATGGAGCACATTCTGGAAGACGTGGAGGTGTTCAAGAACTTCCATGCGTCCATGAAGAAAGGCGGCATGCTGCTGATTTCCACACCCTCAGACCAGGGCGGCTCAGACGTGCACGGCGATGATGAAAGCTCGTTCATTGAAGAACACGTGCGCGATGGCTACAACATCCAGGAGATTCAGGAGAAATTGCGCAGCGCCGGTTTCAGTCGTACCGAAGCCCATTATTCGTACGGCGCACCGGGCAAAATCTCGTGGCGCCTGAGCATGAAATACCCTATTCTGATGTTGGGTTTTTCAAAGCTGTTCTTTCTGGTGCTGCCGTTTTATTATTTGTTGGTGTATCCGTTCTGCCTCTTGCTGAATTACTTAGACACCCACGGCAAGCACGCCACCGGCACCGGCCTTATTGTGAAAGCCTGGAAATAAACAGGCAAGAAAATAGCATTTCCGTTTTAGGGCTCGTTTTCAGAAATGAAGCCAAAAACGGAAACCCTTGGAAGTGCCTAGTTTAACCGAAACTGTTACCACATGACAGAATTCCTCAGAACCAACGCCACGCACCCAGATTTCACAGAACTGGTGATGCTCCTGGACGCTGACCTGCACGTGCGCGACGGCGACGACCACTCGTTCTACGCGCAGTTCAACAAACTCCACGCCATTAGGCACGTGGTGCTGGCCTACGTGAAAGGCCAACCGGTGGGCTGCGGCGCCATTAAAGAATTTACTGACGACAGCGTGGTGGAAGTGAAGCGCATGTTTGTCTTGCCCGAATTTAGAAACCGCGGCGTGGCCCATAAACTATTGATTGAACTGGAACGCTGGGCCGCTGAACTGGGCTACAAAGAACTGGTGCTGGAGACCGGCAAAGCCCAACCCGAAGCCATCAGGCTCTACACCAAAAGCGGTTTCCACATTATTCCCAACTACGGCCAGTACCAGAACATTGACAACAGCGTCTGCATGAAAAAGAAGCTGAACAAGCTGCCGGAAAACGTGGAAGCCTAGGGCAAGAATTTCCGTTTTCGGGCTCAATTCTGGAAATGAGCCCGAAAACGGGAGTAGAGGGCACAGAATTGTTCTACTTCATAACCAGAGAAGCCTGGCTCTTTTTAATGCACTAAGTGAATTTATTGTACAACGCGTGGGTAAGGTAAAAGTAACGGGTCTTGAATTTGATGTTGACAAACTGACTAATTCTATTGAGAATGCAGTAACTGGAGAGGTTTTTGACACAGAAATAACGCGGCTTTCAGCGAAAGACAACAGGAGTATTAAGAAAGCAGAGTGGCTGTTTGATTGGAAGAAAGAATTGAAAGATTCCACAAAAGAGGTTTATAAACTGACTTCTGCCAATAACCCAGCCATTATACAAGGGCTGCTAAGCATTGAAGACAAGCAAGACCACATTTTCATGCACCTTATTGAAAGCTCTAATTTTAACAAGGGCCAAAATAAGGTTTATCTGGGCGTGCCGGGCAACTTGGTAGCGTATGCCTGCAAAGTGGCCTTTGAACGAAGTTACCAAGGATTTGTAGCTTTTGATTCAAAAACAGCGTTAATAGAACATTACCAGCGTACCTTGGGGGCAACACATTTCAGAGGGCAAAGAATGTTCCTTGAAACAACTGCCGCCACAAAACTGGTGAACCAATACTTTAGAGACTAAGCTTATGGGACTTATAAGGGAACCGAAGAATATAGATTTCATCATTAAATCTGAACCTTGGACAGAGCAAGAATTGACCGATTTCAGGAAGGAGATGAATAAAATTAAAGCCAAGAATGCGAAAAACAAGGCTATAGTTAATCCACGGCCAGTAACTTTAAAAAGCCAAATCGCACCTCAGAAGTAGTAAAAACACTTTTAAACGGCTTGCCGTTAACCTCACAACCAACCCCACCAAACCCCAAAGATGAACGTTGCCCTTCTGATCGCCCGGCGGTACTTCTTCTCCAAGAAGAAGCGCAACATCATCAACATCATCTCCATCATTGCCATGATTGGCGTGGGCGTGGGTACCATGGCGCTCATTGTGGTGCTGTCGGTGTTCAACGGGCTGGAAGATTTGATCAAGTCCCTCTACGGCAAGTTTGACCCCGAAATAAAAATCACCGCGCTACAGGGCAAATCGTTTGAGGCGAACGCCGATTTTCTGGCCAAGATCAAGAACACGCCGGGCGTGGCGCTCTACACCGAAGTCATAGAAGATAACTGCCTGCTGCGCTACAATGACCGCCAGATGGTAGTTAAAATCAAAGGCGTGAGCGACAATTTCTTTCAGCAGAACCAGATTGACTCTGCCATTGTAGACGGCCATTACCGCCTCAAACGCGACAACCAGCAATACGCGCTCATTGGCCGTGGCGTGCAATACCAATTGTCCATCAGGCCAGAGAACCCATTCTCACCGTTGCAGTTTCTGTACCCCAAGGCTGGCAAGAAAACGGTAATCAACCCAGAGAACGCGTTTAGGCAATTGGGCATTCAGGCGGGCGGCGTGTTCGCCATTGAGCGGCAGTATGACGACCAATACGTGTTTGTGCCCCTGACCTTCGCGCAGGAATTGCTGGGCTATGAAAACAAGCGCACTTCCATTGAAGTCAAAACCAAAAACCCAGACCAAATTGACAAAGTAAAAGCCTCCCTGCAGAAAAGCCTGGGCCCCGACTTTCAGGTGCTCAACAGCGAGGAACAGCACGTGAGTTTGCTGCGCGCCGTGAAAGTGGAGAAACTGTTTGTGTTTGTGACGTTTACCTTTGTCTTGCTCATCGCCTCTATCAACATTTTCTTCAGCCTCTCTATGCTGGTGCTGGATAAGCAGAAAGACATCGCCATTCTGGCCTCATTGGGTGCCGATGCCGGAACAATTAGGCGTATATTCCTCTTGGAGGGCGCCATTGTAGCCTTTACCGGTGCAATAGTGGGCTTGGTGGTGGGCGGAGCCATCTGCTGGGCGCAACAGACATTTGGCATTGTGTCTATGGGCATGACCACCTCAGTGGTAGAAGCGTACCCGGTGCTTATGCGCCCTTCTGACTTTCTGCTCACGGCCACGGCTATTATTGTGATTACGCTGCTGGTGTCCATCAGGCCCGCCCGCAAGGCCGCCGCACTTTCCATCAGAGACAATCTGTAAAAGCCGTTTTGGGGCTCATTTTCAGAAATGAAGCCGAAAACGGGAATTTTATATTCCAACCAATCTTCAAAGCCATTCCATTTCAAACCAGAATAGCGCAGTCCCTTCTCCCTCTGGGAGAAGGTTAGGATGAGGGCGAATTCATATTATAACACGCGCATTCCTGGTTTGTAGGGGCGTATTGCATACGCCCTACACATATCTGATTATATTCCATTTCCCATTGCTGGCCAAAGAAATCTGTGCACTCAATTTCAGGTGTTAATGCTTTCGCTTTAAGCTGACAGTATTACGGTGGCTAGCGCATTGGGCGTATGCAATACGCCCCTACAATTCAGGAATGCGTGAATAATTCATCCTCACCCAAGCCCTCTCCCAGAGGGAGAGGGAATTTTTTGCATTCCCGTTTTCGGGCTCATTTTCGGAAACGGGGCCGAAAACGAGTATTGCTAACTTGAACAGAATCGGCTAAAATTTTTACTATTCTTTGTGGGCGTGCAAAGATTTTGTTGTACTTTCAAGATTGGGATAGTCAGACTCTACCATGAAAGTATTCACCACGCAGCCTTTTCAAGTAGTTTATTCGCTCTTTGAGCATGAATACCTGGGCTATCTGTTTGAGTCTTTTGTGGTGCAAGTCAACTCTAAACGCCAGCTCACGCTCCAGCACCAGAACATCTCCAGCAAAAACGCCGCTGAGTTTTCGGCCCGCCTCAATGAAACCGACTATCAACTCATTGAGCTGATGGACCAGATTCAGCAGGACGCGGTGTTCAAGAAATTTGCCGTAAAGAAAACCACGCTGGCCGACTTCTTCTTCAAGACCTATGACCCCGCCAAAGGCGACAAGCTGCTGCAGGAAAGCATAGAGCATTACGTGCAGGGCCGCATGTCTAAGATTTTGGATTTGCTGCAGGACAAAATGGTGTTTGTGATGGGCAAAGACGGCGAACCTACCTGGAAGAAGCTGCAGATGGCCACTGAAAAAGCCACGGTTTTATTCCACTTCCGGCGCAACGACGAAAACACCCACTATTTCCCCACTATTAAGTACAAAGGTGAACTGCTGGAGTTTCAGTATAAAAATGCGGTGTTGGTCTGCAAAGAACCGGCCTGGCTGCTACTCAATGACGTGCTCTACAGTTTTGAGAAACAGGTAGATGGCAAGAAACTACAGCCGTTTCTGAACAAGAAATTCATTGTGGTGCCGCGCAACGTGGAGGAAAGCTATTACCGCAAGTTTGTGGCCCCGCTGGTAGAGCAGTTCGACGTGTTCGCCAAAGGTTTCCTGATAAAATCACAGCGCTTTGTGCCGCAGCCGCAGCTCCTGATTTCTGAACTGGCCATGGCAGAGCCCGCGCCTGTTTTGTTTTCTACCGTTGGCGAGGACGAAGAAGAGGAAAGGCCTAAGAGAGGTTCTTCAGACGGAGACAAAATTGTGTTCCAGCTGCAGTTCCAGTACGGCGACTACAATTTGGGCACGCAGGAATCTAAGAAAATCAGTGTGAACGTGGAGAAAACCGAAGACTCTTACGTGTTTTACCGCCTGCACCGTGACCTGGAACTTGAGCGCTCGTTTCACCGGGAACTGGCCAGCCGTGGCCTGGAAATTAGAAACGGAAAAGCGGTGGTAGACAAGCCCAAGGCGTTCGGGTGGCTGAATACTTACGCCAAGGCGCTGGAAGAACTGGGCTTCACGCTGCAGCAGAGCCAAACCGACAAGAACTATTTCATTGGCGAAACCAGCGTGAGCGTTGGCATCTCGGAGAGTAACGACTGGTTTGATATTTACGGAACGGTCAAATTCGGGCCGTATGAAATTCCGTTCATCAAGCTCCGGAACCACATTCTCACCAAGCGCCGCGAATACAAGCTGCCCAACGGCCAAATCGCCATCATCCCGGAGGAATGGTTTACGCAGTATCTGGAGCTCTTCGCGTTTTCTGAGGGCGAGGATGAACTGAAGCTTCGCAAGCACCACCTTTCTCTGGTAAGTGATTTGCAAAACGGAAACCTCGCCAGCGTGACCATGAGCCGCAAACTGGAGAAGCTCCGCGAGTTTGAGACCGTGGAAGACAAACCAATGCCGCTGGGCTTTAAAGGCGAACTCAGGCCGTACCAGAAAGCAGGCTATAACTGGCTTCATTTTGTGCAGGAATTCCACTTCGGGGGTTGTCTGGCCGATGACATGGGCTTGGGGAAAACTGTGCAGACCTTGGCCATGCTGCAACACCGCAAAGAGAACGGCGCGCAAACGGCCTCATTGCTGGTCATGCCCACGTCTTTGATTTACAATTGGCTGGCCGAGGCCCAGAAGTTTACGCCGCAGCTTCGTATTCTCACTTATACGGGCACGTACCGCAACAAAAGTGTGTCGCAGTTCAAGCACTATGACTTGATTCTGACCAGCTACGGAATTGTGCGCCTGGACCACCAAATCTTGCAGAAATACGTGTTTGACTACGTGATTCTGGACGAAAGCCAGGCCATCAAAAACCCCAATTCCAATACGTCCATCAGCATGCGCGAGCTCAAGTCCAAGCACCGCCTGATTTTGACCGGTACGCCCGTGGAGAACAGCACCCTGGATTTGTGGAGCCAGATGTCGTTCATCAATCCGGGCTTGTTGGGTACGCAGAATTTCTTCAAGAAAGAGTTTTTGCGGCCAATTGAAAAGCTGAAAGACGAACACAAAACCCGAAGACTGCACGCCTTGATAAAACCGTTCATTTTGCGCCGGCATAAAAGCCAGGTGGCCAAAGAACTTCCCGAGAAGATTGAGCACGTGACCTACTGCAAGATGACCGAAGAGCAGGAGCACGCCTACGAGGAAACCAAGTCTTACTACCGCAACAAGATTCTGAAGAACATTGAGGAGCACGGCGCGGCCAAAAGTCAGTTCATGCTCTTGCAGGGCTTGATGAAACTCAGGCAGATTGCCAACCACCCGCGCATGGCCGACCCTAACTCAGAAGCAGAATCTGGGAAGCTGGGCGAGGTGTTGCGTCTGACCAAGAACGTAGTCAGCAAAGGGCACAAGGTGTTAATCTTCAGCCAATTTGTGAAGCATTTAGACATTGTGCGCGCCGCCCTGGATGAACGTAAAATCAAGTACGCCTATCTGGATGGTTCCACCAAAGACCGCCAGGCGCAGGTCAACAACTTCCAGAATGACCCCAAACTGCCTATTTTTTTAATTTCGCTCAAAGCCGGGGGCGTGGGCCTCAACCTCACCGCCGCTGACTATGTGTTCATCCTAGACCCCTGGTGGAACCCCGCCGTAGAGGCCCAAGCCATTGACCGCGCCCACCGCATTGGGCAGCAGAACACCGTCTTCACCTACAAGTTCATCACTAAGAACAGCGTGGAAGAGAAAATCCTGGCCCTACAAGACAAGAAACTGGCTTTGGTGAATGACTTGATTTCTACGGATGAAGCCGTGATTAAAAAGCTCACCAAAGAAGATATTGAGAGTCTGTTGACGTAATGCGTTTTGGGCTTTGTTTGGGGAAATGAGACTCAAAACGTAGTAAACGATTTAGTTAACAGCTAATCCTCTTCCTTATGTTGTATTCTTGAGGTTGGTTATAAAACATCATAGGAAATCTATAGGTAGTTAATGGGGAAATTGCTGTTTTTGCTCGGTTAGTCATTTATAGAAATTACATATCAATAACTCTTAACCAGATTTAACCACTTGGCAATAAATACAAAATATTACTTCTGCATTCTTTTTGCTGTGTCAATGTATCTGACTGCTTGTAATGACGCTACCAAATTGGAGACCGGTGAAAAGTCGCTTGCCACTATGGAGTCAAACGTGGACAGTAGCGATATCTCATCCAGCCTTAGACCCAGCGAAAAGAAATTTCCTGCTACTGGTAAAACTAAAGACAGTTTGGAATTAACAGCACTTGTTAGGGCAGTATATACTTGGCATGAGACTAAAAGGACAGACGATTTTCCCTATAAATACAGAAAACAGAATGACAGTATTTTCACTGGAATTGACTGGGGGGAATTTAATAAGAACTTAAAAGAATTCAGGAAAACACAATTATTTTCAGAGGCATTTCTATTGAATCACAAAGACATAGCTGTAAGCATTGATTCCTCTATAAAGAAAACAGACATCACTTACAGAAACATACGAGACGGCATAACTATATGGGAGTCAGGCGCAGATGATTGGTGTCTTTGCCAAGATTATCCAGACGATTATTGGGAGTTGATTACTATTGATAGCTTAACAGTCAAAAATACCACCGCTTCTTTTTATTGGACTTGGGATAAGAAGTCAAGCCCTAATCAGCATAAAGTTAGAGCAACTGCAATCAAATCAGCCGACAAATGGCAGTTAAACTCTTTAGAAGGTTTCAAGCCATTCCTTAATGGATCTGACATTGACACAGCCATGAAATAAGATGACCTGCTAACACCATATAGATTAATAGCCTTGCTTGTCATTGGTAAAAGACCAGATTCTCCAAAATAAATTGTCCCTTTATCAGCAAGCCCAATAAACCCATCTCCCAAACTTGTAGCCACCTTCCCGGTTATCATGCAAACCACACACCTTGCATGAAAAATTACTTAATCATAGGCGGCTCCTCCGGCATTGGTCAGGCATTAACCCAACTACTGGCTGCAGAAGGACACCGCGTTTTTGGTACCTATTTCCAAAATGAACCCCAAACTGGAAGTGCTGGTGTCACCTTTCATCCCTTAGACGTATTGGCCGACACACTGGATC
This sequence comes from Rufibacter sp. LB8, assembly GCF_014876185.1. NCBI lineage: Bacteria > Pseudomonadati > Bacteroidota > Cytophagia > Cytophagales > Hymenobacteraceae > Rufibacter > Rufibacter sp. LB8. The sequence goes on from NZ_JADALJ010000001.1 coordinate 3,335,619, forward strand.
TTTCCTTTCTACCGGAAACGCTGGACGGCGTGGCGTACTGCCCGGGCAGTGTGAATTTGCTGCCCTTCGCGCGCATAAAACCAGAGGCGTTTGTGCAGGATTTCCAGTTGCAGGTGGGCGGGGCTATCAAAGTGTTGCAGGCGGTGCTGCCGCGGTTAAAGGCAGCCGGTTTTGCCTCGGTGGTGTTCTTCTCTACGGTGGCGGTGCAGACAGGCTTTACCTTTCATGCGCAGGTGGCAGCATCTAAAGGTGCTATTGAAGGACTGACCCGCGCTCTGGCAGCGGAGTTAGCGCCCACTATACGCGTGAACGCCGTGGCGCCCTCTATCACAGACACGCCCCTGGCCGCCAAATTCCTGAACACCGAAGACAAGAAACAAGCCAATGCCCAGCGCCACCCGCTCAAGAAAATTGGTTCGCCAGAAGACGTGGCTTCGGCCGCCTTGTTTCTATTAACCGATAAATCATCTTGGATGACCGGACAAATTCTGGCGATAGATGGCGGCATGTCCAGCATCAGATAACAGCGCAATCAAAATTCTTTCAGATAAAGGCGCTTTGGTATTTCCCGTTTTCAGGCTCATTTACAGAAATGAGCCCGAAAACGGAATTGCGTTTTCCTGGCGTTCCCTTCTTTATAAATAAAATCACTTAAACAGGCTAGCTCCTCTTGGCATTCTGAAAGGAAACAGTCATATTTAACATATTCTATATTTCATTCCGCGGTACACCTTCATCCATTTCAAACCACCTCCCATGACCACCACCAAAAACCTCTTGCTGTGGCTTGCCTTTCTCTGCGTGTTTACGGCCTGCTCAGACAAAGAAGAAGACCCCGCGCCTGAAGAAACCACTACTGCCGCGGCCGGACTGGACTATTTCCCTACCACTGCGGGTTCTACCTGGTCTTATGAAGGGGATTTGACGTATTCTTACAAGTCATTGGGCACTAAAAAAGTCATCAATGGCAAATCATATACTGAGTTTGAGCAGAACCAGAACGGTACCATTAGTACAATTTATGTTTTCAAGGAAGCTGGTTCATATACCCTCTATACAGCTGTCGCTGGTGTAGGGAACATTGAGTTGACCGTTTTAAAGGAGAACGAGCCCGAAGGCGGTAGCTGGAGCACCACTACTGTAATAAACGGTCTTACTACCAGGTACACGTATACACTTGTAAAAAAAGGTCTCACCAAAACCGTGTTGGGTAAGGAATATAAAAATGTGATTCAGGTAAAATTGGCGACGGTGGTACTTTTCCAGGGCATGGAGATTCCGTTTGACCAACCGTTCAATTACTACTTCGCCAAAGGGGTGGGCCAGATCATGTCTGAGTTAGGATCTTCAGGAACGGTTTCGCTCAAAAGCTATACCATCAAATAAACCGTCTATTCCTGTTTTCGGCTTCATTTCTAGAAATGAAGCCGAAAACAGGAATCCACCAAAATACAGAAGGCCCTTGCTACGCGGTAGCAAGGGCCTTCTTCATAACAAACAGTGCAAGTTTCTACTTCGCCACGGTACGTTCAATCTCGCGCAGGTTCTCCATTTTCTTGTTGCGCAGGAACCCGTTGATGTCCTCAAAGTGCTCCCGTATGCGCTTGTTCCCGAACTCAAATACTTTGGTAGCCAAACCGTCCAGGAAATCACGGTCGTGGGAAACCAGGATCAACGTACCGTCGAAGGATTTGAGAGCGTCTTTGAGTATGTCTTTGGTTTTGATGTCCAGGTGGTTGGTGGGCTCATCCAGAATGAGCAGGTTCACGGGTTGTAAGAGCAGCTTGATCATGGCTAGACGCGTTTTCTCCCCACCGGAAAGCATTTTTACTTTCTTCTCTACGGCATCGCCGCTGAACATGAAGGCACCTAGCAAATCTTTGATACGCGTGCGCATGTCGCCCACGGCAATCTGGTCAATGGTCTGGAAAATGGTGAGCTCGCCATCCAGCAAAGAAGCCTGGTTCTGCGCGAAGTAGCCAATCATACAGTTATGCCCCAGCTGCAGCTTGCCTTCATAGTCAATCTCGCCCATAATGGCTTTGATGAGCGTAGATTTTCCTTCGCCGTTCTTGCCCACAAACGCAATCTTTTCGCCGCGTTCAATGGTGAGCGACGCATCTTTGAACACGGTATGGTCGCCGTATTTTTTGGTGAGTTCCTCTACAATTACCGGGTAATTACCGGAGCGCGGCGCCGGCGGAAACTTGAGGTTTAAGGCGCTGGTATCTACTTCGTCTACCTGAATAATCTCAATCTTCTCTAGCATCTTCACCCGTGACTGTACCTGCAAGGTCTTGGAATACGTGCCTTTGAACCGGTCAATAAAGCCCTGAATATCAGCTATCTCTTTGGCCTGGTCTTCAAACTGACGCTGCTGCTGCTCGCGGCGTTCTTTGCGCAACTGTAAATACTGGCTGTAGTTTACTTTATAGTCATAGATGCGGCCCATGGTCACCTCAATGGTGCGGTTGGTGATGTTGTCCACAAAGGTCTTGTCGTGCGAAATCACAATCACGGCCTTGGCGTTGTTCACCAAGAAATCTTCCAGCCACTGCACAGATTCAATGTCTAAGTGGTTGGTGGGCTCATCCAGCAAAATCAAATCAGGCTTCTGCAACAAGATCTTGGCCAGTTCAATGCGCATGCGCCAGCCACCGGAGAACTCACTGGTTGACCGCGTGAAATCTGACCGCAGGAAACCGAGACCCAGAAGCGTTTTCTCCACCTCAGCGTCAAAGTTGATTTCCTCAATGGAGTAGTATTTTTCGCTCAGCTCAGAGACGTCCTCAATGAGTTTCATGTAGGCGTCAGACTCGTAGTCGGTGCGGGTTTCCAGCTGGTGGTTGAGGTCATCCATCTGGCGTTTCATCTCCAGAATCTGCCCGAACGCCTTGGACGCTTCCTCAAAAACGGTACTCTCGTCTTTGGTAAGCAAGTGCTGCGGTAAATAGGCAATCACCGCGTCTTTGGGCGCTGACACTTTGCCGCGCGTGGGTTTGCTCACGCCGGCAATGATTTTAAGGAGGGTAGATTTACCAGCGCCGTTCTTGCCCATGAGGGCTATGCGGTCGGTTTCATTGATATTGAAGCCAATGTTGCTGAAAAGGGCCGAGCCGTTAAACTCAACGGTTACTGCGTCAACTGAGATCATGTAGTTCTGAAATAAGGGGGCAAAGATACGAGATTATTTGAGCGCATCTTTTGGAATGGGCATCTCTCTTTCAGACAATTGCCTGCTGCTACAAGTTCACTTGCGCCCATGGCTGGAGATGTGTACCTTTCCTTGGTAGCTTCTGCCTTCCCATGATATCAATGTTTGCTGCCCGTGCATGTTTTGCCAAAGTAATAGTTGGAATGGCCTTCTTTGTTGGGTTTCTGGTTTTGCCTTCCCAAGCGCAAGATTCCCTTCGCACGAACCCCGTCCTGTTCGGCGATTTTTTCTTGGGCGGTGCCACCGGTAAAATGGGAGGCTTTGCATCGGGGCTTGGCCTGTACCGGCAGCACAAGCAACATCTGTTTTCGGGTAAGTATCTGGGGCTGATCAATTGGTCGGTTGACTTTCCGGGAATGCCCTTTGTCCCTTTGCCGCTAGTCAAAGCCAGCAATACCGTTGAAGAGTTATCTCTGCTGTACGGCCTGCGGCTGACGGAAGGACCGGTTTCTGTGAGCCTCTCGGCAGGGGTTTCGCATGCTTGGTTTACGGCTACGGCCCGAGATGAAGAGAATAAAACGCATACGTTTCATGAGCGCTATTGGGGATTACCGGTAGAACTGGACTTTAAGCTTTTCAAAGCCGAAAAAGAGCAGTTCAGGATTCTGTACGGTTTGGTGCCTATTGGTAAACCAATTGGTTTTGGCCGAAGCATTGGCATCAAAGTCTTCGGGAATATCTCCAGAAGAAGTTATTATGGCGTAGGTGTGTCTTTTGGCTTGGGCTGGCACAAAGCGTATTAAAACCACTAACTAGACCCAGGGGTGTTATCTTTAGGGTTTCTGCCCGGTTTCTTATTTTCTACGCATGTTCAACTTTATAAAGCGCAAGCTGCAGAAGCACCAACTCAAGAGAACGTTCCAGGAATATGGCGCGCAGGTCAAGACGTTCCAACTCCCCCATGACGGTGCCGTGCACTACGCCCAGTGGCTGCACCCGTTTGAGGGCGAAAAGGAAATCAATGCCCAGGAAGTGGCCTTCATCCGGCAATTCATACAGCCCGGCGATCTTGCCCTTGACATTGGCGCGCACACCGGCGACACGGCAGTGCCCATGGCGCTGGCCTGCGGGAAAACCGGCACCTTGCTGGCGCTGGAACCCAACCCTTACGTATTCAAGATTCTGCAGCAGAATGCGGCGCTCAACCCAGAGAAAACCAACATCGTTCCACTTAACTTCGCCGCTACTGCCACAGACGGACCCGTGGTGTTCCATTACTCAGACGCCTCGTTCTGCAACGGCGGCGACCCCGGCCGCATCAACAAGAAGCAGCATGCCTACACGCTGGAGGTAACCGGCAAGAACCTGCTTTCTTACCTGCAGGCCAACTATGCGCATCTCTTGCCCCGCTTCACCTTTCTCAAAGTAGACGCCGAAGGCTATGACAAGGAGATAGTACGCAGCCTGCAGCCCTTGCTGGCCCAGTTCCACCCCACCATCCTGGGTGAATGCTACCATGCCTTGTCTAAAGAAGAGCGCACCGACTATTTTAACCTGCTCACCGGCCTGGGTTACCAACTTTACCGCCTGGAAGGCTTGTTCAGCCATTCTATGACAAAGATTGAGACGCCCGCCCAGATGCTAGACAAGAAGCATTTTGATTTTCTGGCAGTGGTGGAATAGGGGTTTCCGTTTTTGGCTTCGTTTTGGCAAATGAGGCTGAAAACGGAGGATTGCTTTAGAATTGTTGATAGAGCATTGCAGAGGATTTGCTGGTTGTTAAATGTGGATTGTCTGCAAGGGCTTGGGCTTTCAATATCCAAAGCTGAATGCAGGATTAGCCCTTTGCCACGCGCAGATTCCCCCTTTGAAGGGGGCGAAGGGGGATGTTTACACAAACTGATTTACTTTCTCACGGTCATCCTGAGCTTGTCGAAGGATCTAACGAAGATTTTTGCATTGATTTCCTTTCGTTTACTGCGCCGTTTTCTCCGCTGTTGTTGGTGTTCTCACCAACAACTAAGACTACCTTTCGAATAAGCAACCACCACCTTCTTTAAACGGCGGTTCTAACTGCCATTGTGCATGCAGTTTGCCTTCCTTCCAAATGACCGCTGCATCCCGAGTTCTACAAGACGGCCTTTTCCATATCTGGGCTCCGAGCGCTCACGGCCGCGAGGCCCCGCCTTCCCCTCTCGCACTGCCCGTCTTGGCCATAACTGATGTTTGTTTCATCGCCCCTGCTATTCAAGGCCAACCCGCGAGGCGCTCGAAGGAAAGGCTGGAAATGGTAACCACCCCCAGCCCCTCCTGCAACAGGAGGGGAGCCTTTCTGTAAATTGCGTTTTCGGGCTCTGGATTGGAAATGGAGGCGGAAACGCGAGTATCATTCTCTACCGCAAGTTTAGCGACAGCGTAACTTGCGGCAGATTACATAGTAGAGACCAGGCACTGCCTTGTCTCTACGGTGGAGGACCCGACAATCGCTCACTCAAAAGACCTCGTAGTGTGCGAAGCTCCTACGAGTGTCTTCTGCCAATCGCCTTTCGTGTAAAATACCAAAATCCAAAAACTCCGGAGACAGACAGAAACCCCTGAAACAAACATAGGCTGCCCTGGGGCAGCCTATGTTGTAATCTGAACCAGCCTTGCGGCCAGCAAATAAATTAAGCAGTCACTTCTTCAGAAGGAGTGGTAGAAACCTGAGCGGCCTCTACTTCTCTTGGAAGCACTGATACGTAAGAGCGGTTTTTCGCACCTTTCTTGAAAGCCACCACGCCGTCTGTCATAGCAAACAGCGTATGGTCTTTGCCCATGCCTACGTTGGCACCTGGGTGGTGGGCAGTACCGCGCTGACGCACGATGATGTTACCCGCAATGATGGTTTGACCACCAAAGATTTTAACGCCTAGACGTTTGGAATGTGATTCGCGGCCGTTGTTAGAACTACCGACACCTTTTTTGTGAGCCATTTCGTTTCTATTTTAATTCCGGTCAAAAACCCCGGAAATAGGTTCTACAATAATTTTCTGCTTCCTTCAAAAATTAACCAATGGTGTTGATCAACACTTTGGTGTATTGTTGGCGGTGACCGTTTTTCTTCTTGTAGCCTTTTCTTCTTTTCTTCTTGAAAACAATCACTTTGTCACCCTTGGCGTGGCCTTGGATAGTACCAGTCACCTTGATGTTGTCAAGGAACGGGGCACCTACAGATAAAGAACCGTTGTCATCAGTTAAAAGAACATTGGCGAACTCTACGGCGTCACCCTCATTGCCGGAAAGCTTGTTAGTGTAGAAGAACTTACCGCTCTCTACTTTCGTCTGGACCCCAGCGATTTCTACAATTGCGTACATCAGCTTACGATATTTTTTAAAAAATTGAACCGCAAAGGTAAAAACCTTAGCCGTAAGATGCAACCCCGTCTGCTTTTATTTTTAATGGAAGTGAGCCCCTCTAGCCGCTTGGTTTAGAACGCGTTGCCAGATTTCCACGGGCTGTGGATTAATCATGTGGATAAACCAAATCACTACTGATGCTCAGGCAGTTACACGTGGAAAAGTCAAAACAAAGACAGCTCCCCCAGAACGGGGCAGAAAAAAGACGGGCAATTTGTAAGACCAACGGCACGGGCCAACCCCCAGTTGAGAGAGATAAACGTACTGGCTTTCAGGTAAAAAGTCAAGCGTTGGCGGCGTATTTTTTTCAGAGAAAGAAGCATTGAATTAATTGCGAACTAAAAGCCGGCGGCCAGGCGAAAGAAAGAAAACAGGTTACGCAAAGGATACCTGCGCGCCAGGCCGTTTTTGCCCTCATTTTCAGAAACGGGCCGTAAAACACGGCCAGGCAATGGAGGCTTCTCGCAAACATCTTTTATATTGAAACCCCGCAAACAATTGGGCGCTGCTGACAACTGCCTCAGCAGCGCCACAGGCGAGTTTCGGGGTGGAATTTAACAATATAAGATTTGCTATATTGTGGGTTTCTAATTTTGATAAATATTTAATAATCTGACTATCAATAGGTTGTAATGTGGATTACGCGTGGGTAAAGTTTGTATAAAATCAACCTCCACTTTCAAGGGAACTACATATTTGTGCCTATATTTGAATTCTCAAGCCCGCCGCACAGCTGCTTCCTCTAGAGAAGGTGCTTGCTAAGGCCCCCGGCAGAACCAGCGTTTTCTGGCCTATGCATCGTTAATAATTAAGAGTAATCAACCGTTGAGTTATGGAGCCATTATTACAAGAGAACCCCAACCGCTTTGTGCTGTTCCCCATCCAGAATGATGCCGTGTGGCAGATGTACAAACAGGCCGAAGCCAGCTTCTGGACCGCCGAGGAGATTGACCTCACGCAAGACAACAAGGACTGGGAGAAACTGAACGACGGCGAGCGCCATTTCATCAGCCACGTGCTGGCCTTTTTTGCGGCCTCAGACGGAATTGTGAACGAGAATCTGGCCATCAACTTCATGCAGGAGGTGCAGTTACCCGAGGCGCGCTGCTTCTACGGTTTCCAGATCATGATGGAGAACATCCACTCTGAGACGTATTCGCTGTTGATTGACACCTACATCAAAGACCCGCAGGAGAAAGACCGCCTGTTCAACGCGCTGGAAACCATTGACTGCGTAAAGAAAAAAGGCGAGTGGGCCTTGAAATGGATTAACTCTGAGAATTTCACTGAGCGCCTGATTGCCTTTGCCGCCGTGGAGGGAATTTTCTTCTCGGGCTCGTTCTGCTCTTTGTTCTGGCTCAAGAAACGTGGCTTGATGCCGGGCCTTACCTTCTCCAATGAATTGATCTCCCGCGACGAAGGATTGCACTGTGATTTCGCGTGCCTGTTGTACAGCATGTTGCAGAACAAGTTGCCTGAGGAGCGCGTACATAGCATCATTAGAGACGCGGTGAGCATTGAGCAGGAATTTGTGACCAGTGCGCTGCCCGTTGACCTCATTGGCATGAACGCGAAACTGATGGCGCAATACATTGAGTTTGTGGCAGACCGCCTGCTGGTGTCTTTGGGCTACAGCAAAATCTACAATTCCACCAATCCTTTCGACTTCATGGAGATGATCTCCCTGCAAGGCAAAACCAACTTCTTTGAGAAACGCGTAGCCGAGTACCAGAAATCTGGCGTCATGAGCGACCGCGATTCTAACGTGTTCTCTTTAGACGAAGATTTTTAGGCATCCCCCCATGGGCCCAAGGCGTTTTCGGGCTCATTTTCAGAAATGGAGCCAAAAACGCCCGGCAACCGGTTGGGTTTCTGTTTAAGACAGAGTATTTACTTTCTAACTGTATTTTCTTTCTCGTCCCCCTTTGAAGGCCCGGGATGATAAAGGCAGTTACAAGAAGATAAAAGCGTAGGCTATTTTGAATGCAAGATTGATTCTCGGGAATGTGATTGATCAGCAAGAGTAAATCATCCCCCTACCCCCTTCAAAGGGGACGAAAGAGTAGCAGAAATAAAACCCCGTTTTCGGGCTTGTTTTCAGAAATGAGGCCAAAAACAGAAACGAAGCCGAAAACGTCTGGCAGTTGGCCAGGCAACCCGTACAGAGTAAACCTATGAAAATGCCTTCGGCTTTAGCCGGAGGAGGAAAAGCATTTGAATGGCTCCCCCCATTCATCACCCATATAGATAGAAGCGTATGTTAGTAGTAAAGAGAGATGGCCGTCGGGAATCGGTCAAGTTTGATAAGATCACGGCCCGCATTGAGAAGTTGTGCTACGGCCTGAACATGAACTTCGTGAGCCCCATTGAGGTGGCCAAGAAGGTGATTGACGGCATTTATGACGGCGTGACCACGGTGGAACTGGACAACCTGGCGGCAGAGACGGCAGCGTCTATGACCACCAAGCACCCAGACTATGCTATTCTGGCGGCGCGTATTGCCATCTCCAGTCTGCACAAGGTGACCCAGAAGTCGTTCTTCAACACCATGAAGCAGCTCTACACCTACACAGACCCCAAGACGGGTGAGAATGCGTCATTGATCGCCAAAGAGGTTTTCGACATTATCAAGAAAAACGCGGCGGCGCTGGATTCCAGCATTATCTATGACCGTGACTACAACTATGACTACTTCGGGTATAAAACCCTGGAGCGTTCTTACTTGCTGCGCCTGCATGGCAAAGTAGTGGAGCGTCCGCAGCACATGCTCATGCGCGTGGCCGTGGGCATTCACAAAGAGGATATTGACGCGGCCATTATCACCTACAACTTAATGTCTGAGAAGTGGTTCACGCACGCTACGCCCACCCTTTTCAACGCCGGCACGCCTAAGCCGCAGTTGTCTAGCTGCTTCCTGTTGACCATGAAGGAAGACAGCATTCCGGGCATCTATGACACGCTTAAAAACTGTGCCTTGATTTCGCAGAGTGCGGGTGGTATTGGTTTGGCTGCCCACAACATCAGAGCCACGGGTTCTTACATCAAAGGCACCAACGGTACGTCTAACGGACTTGTACCAATGCTGAAGGTGTTCAATGACACGGCCCGTTACGTGGATCAAGGCGGCGGAAAACGCAAAGGCGCCTTCGCTATTTACCTGGAGCCTTGGCATGCCGATATCTTTGATTTCCTGGAACTGCGCAAGAACCACGGCAAAGACGAGATGCGCGCCCGCGATTTGTTCCTGGCCCTCTGGACGCCAGACTTGTTCATGAAGCGCGTGGAAGCCAACGGTGACTGGAGCCTGATGTGCCCGAACGAATGCCCAGGCCTTTCTGACACCTGGGGCAAGGACTTCGAGCGTCTGTATGAAAAATACGAGAAAGAAGGCAAGGCCCGCAAAACCATCAAAGCGCAGGAACTGTGGTTCGCAATTCTAGAAGCACAGACTGAAACTGGTACGCCGTACATGCTGTTCAAGGACCACGCCAACGGCAAGTCTAACCAGCAGAACTTAGGCACCATCAAGAGCTCTAACCTGTGTACGGAGATTATTGAGTACACAGACGCAGACGAGATTGCGGTGTGTAACCTGGCGTCTCTGGCCCTTCCGCGCTACATCAAAGAAGAAAACGGGGTTAAGAAATTTGACCACGACAAACTATACGAGGTTACCTACACCGTCACCAAGAACCTGAACAAGGTAATTGACGTGAACTACTATCCGGTGCCTGAAGCCAAGAAGTCTAACATGCGCCACCGCCCTATTGGGTTGGGTGTACAAGGCTTGGCAGATGCGTTCTTGTTGTTGAGAATGCCGTTTGAAAGCGAAGAAGCTGCCCGCCTGAACAAGGAAATCTTTGAGACCATCTACTTCGCGGCTATGACGGCCTCTAAGGATTTGGCTAAAGTAGAAGGCACCTATGAAACGTATGAAGGCTCACCTATCAGCCGCGGTATCTTCCAGTTTGACATGTGGGGCGTGAAGCCAGAAAGCGGTCGTTGGGACTGGGAAGCCTTGCGCAATGAAGTATTGGAGCACGGTGTGCGCAACTCTCTGTTGGTAGCGCCTATGCCTACGGCTTCTACCTCGCAGATTCTGGGGAACAACGAAGGGTTTGAGCCATACACGTCTAACATCTACGTGCGCCGTGTGCTGAGCGGTGAGTTCATGATTGTGAACAAGCACTTGCTCAATGACCTGATTGCGCTCAACCTCTGGAACGACCAGATGAAGAACGCCATCATTTCGGCCAACGGTTCGGTGCAGAACATCCCTAACATTCCGCAGAACATCAAAGACCTGTACAAGACGGTGTGGGAAATCAGCCAGCGTACCATCATTGACATGTCTGCCGACCGCGGCGCGTACATCTGCCAAAGCCAAAGCCTGAACCTGCACGTGTCTAACGTGAACTTCGGGAAGCTGACGTCTATGCACTTCCACAGCTGGAAGCGCGGCCTCAAAACCGGTATGTACTACCTGCGCACCAAAGCCGCCGCCGACGCCATCAAGTTCACCGTGGAGAAACAAGCCGCCGAGACTCTGGCGCCTATGTATAGCAACGTAGAGCAGAACCAAAGCGACATGGCGTGTAGCCTGGATAATCCGGATGCCTGCGAGGCTTGTGGATCTTAAAAAAGAAAGGGAGGCGATTTCGCCTCCCTTTCTTTTTACTTAAATCAATACTTTAACAATGGAAGGCTAATTAATTTAGTGACAGTGTATTAAAAGCTAAATAAAAATTAGCATTAAAGAAGTTTTTTTATTAATTTTAAAACAATAAGAAATAGAAAAGCCGGCAATCTTCTCAGGGACTCACCGGCTCTCCAGTTTCTTAACAATGTTGCACATGTTAAGCCAGAATCTATTCGATATCTGGGGCTTTGTATTATACGATACAAAGGTAAAAGGTTAGGTCACTTATCCTAATCTTTTATTCCCTCTCTTCGAGCCGATTCGTGCTTATCATTCCATCTTGGTTTTATTACTTATTAATAATGAAAAAGCCTCGGCAATGTCGAGGCCTTGCCAAGTCAGCTTTGGCTTTATGTTAGCTGTGTAATTCTTACTACAAACACATGAAAGACAAAAGTCAGACATGCGGATGTCCTGAAGGATATGTGGAAGTTTTTTGCCGGTTCATAACCGTGAAAGGCAAAAAGATTTATCCAAAATCTAAAAAGTTCTTCAGGTTTTGCGCATTACCCAAGAAATAGGCCAAAGTCCTAGGCAATTCTCCATCTAGGATAGAGGATTGCCAAACTAGAAACAATTAGTTGATTGAAGTTTCGCACACTTAAATCAGCTAATCAGAAAGTAGGTGTTGGAATTACTTCCACTCTTTCTGGACGCGTTACTAGCTCTTCCTTTGCGAATATACGCGTTTGTTTTAAAAAGAGAAATTCCTAGTACTGGCTAGGCGCAGGAACCTTTAACTTTTTAAAGCTATGGCTAAGACCCAAGGTGGCAAAAAGATTGTTTCAGTTCCTTCTTACACAAGAAGACAAAACGGTAAAACAATCAAAGTAGGACAACACAAACGTTCAACTCCTAACTAAAGTGATAAAAGCCCCAGACTATGTTTGGGGCTTTTTATTTATCTAAAACTTTTACGTTTTCAGCCCCATTTCTGAAAATGAAGCCAAAAACTATTTAGACCATAAAACCTCGTGCTCCCAATTTTCATGGAACCCCATTCTGCTCAACGGTACCAATGGGTAAGAAACAGTTAATGCTTTGATTCTTGCAGCACAAGTATTTTCAGGGGCAATGGTCTGCAAGAGATAAAGCAAACAGCTAAGAAAGGCGTAGAGTTTGTGTGAAAGAATATCATCGTTAGCCAGCCAAGGCTTCAAGGGCTTGTTAGGTAGAGTAGGCTTAATTGTTAGAGTTCTATTCCACAGTCTACTATGATGCGCGCAGTTGTTTCGCACATACGTAATGCTTTGCATCCAGCTTTCTAATATATAGGGGCTCAAACCAAAATAAGCAGCAACGGCCTTCTTCTCTAGTGACATTTTCAAATTCCTAAAAATTTTAGAGAGTAGTCCCATGGTAGTCACTTCCAAAGACATCCAAGCCGGTGGACTTTGTGTTTGACTGTACTTATTACGGTAATGGTCAATGAAGACTTCATGGGAACGGTTCACTTCCTCCGCAAGCTTCTGTAAGTTCTGAGTTTGATGACTTGTATTGGTAAAAAGTGCAAGGTCTTCAAACCACCATGCGCCATGTACAATAGAAAGCTGGTAAATAATCTGTGTCCGTAGAGCCACTTCTATTTTCTCAATGGCATCAAAGATGATTAGACGTAATTCACGGTCAAATACATATAAATCAAATACTTGGTCAAAGGTAGTACCCGGTAGAAATGTGTGATTGTTGTCCCCCTTCACCTGGAAAGGCAACATATAGGCACTTAACCGATAGTAGCTAACTGTAGAGAGACAATGATCTGCCTTGATACTGTCTGTAATCTTCAAGCCACGAGATTGCAACTTCTGAATCTGGTCAGCAATATGCAGTGGTGGTTTATTATAAGGAATAGACATAGGAAAGGGCAAAAAAAAACCTGCCCGGGTGCGCTTAAGTCAGAGGCGTGGCAGGTATTATTGATTCAAAAGAATAACTTTCTTTCCTTAAATACAAATTTAAGGTAGAAAATGTTTCATGTAATGCTTTCTTAAAAGTTTAATTCTGCAAATACCCTAAGTAGGCAAAGGCACCTTACATCTAGCCCCGTTTTCGGCCCCATTTCCAGAAACGAGCCCGAAAACGCCCGGCAACCTCAAAATTCCTTCCCCAGCCACACACGAAAACCGGCCTTTCTCCGTAGTAACCGCAGACCACGCCACCAACGTACCATGAACAAATTCCAGTCGGCGGTGCTTCTGCTGGGGAGCGCCCTTGTGTTTTCCTGCCAGCCTAAGTCAGAGAGCCCTACCACTACGGCAGAACCACCAACCGCCACTTCGGCAGGGCTTACGTTTCAACCCAGGAGCGTGATGAAGCAGCAGGCCAATTGCCAGGGAGATTCATGCGCTACGGTGGCCTTGCAGTATCTGGTGGCGCAGGGCGAACCGGCGGTGCTCAGAGATTCCATCAACCGGTACGTGCAAGACTATTTGCTCAGGCTGCAGCTCACCAACAACCCAGACGCCAACCTGCAGCCTAACCCTAACGCCGCCGAATTAGTGGCAGCGGTTTTTCTAACCGAACAAGCCAAATTTCTGCGGGAGAACCCAGACGCCGGCGCCAGGGCGGGCTGGTACCTGAACGTAAACTCGCAGGTGCTTCACCAAACATCGGCATTGGTTTCCCTGGAGATCAAGAGCGAAGGCTACAGCGGCGGCGCGCACGGCTATGCCATGACCACGCTGCAAACGTTTTCTCCTGATGGGCACGCGCTGAAAGTCATCGAAATGGTGACAGATACGCTGGCCCTGAAGGAACTGGTGGAGCAGGAATTCAGGAAGGAACGCCAACTGGAGGCCACCTCTTTGGAGGCGCAGGGCTTTTACACGCAGGCGGGTAGGTTGCCGTTCCCGGAGAACGCGGCGCTCACCAAAGAAGGCTTGCTGCTGTATTACAACGCTTATGAAGTGAATGCCTACGCCTTCGGGGCCACCAAGCTGCTGCTGCCGTATGACCGTTTGCAAGCTTTGCTTAAACCAGAATTCCAGCTAACTCTTTAAAATCAACACTGCCTGGAAAAGCCGTTTTGGGGCTCATTTCTAAAAATGAGCCCTAAAATGGCTTCCTGGTTAGTATGCATGCCTGTTTCTTAGAACAGATACGTGTACTCGGTGGTGAAGGCGGTGCCCGTGCTGGGCGAAGTGGTTTTCTTTACGGGCAGGTTTTGCGCGTTGTAGTCATAGGTGTAAGTAGCCGTGTGCACCGAGCCGCCCACGTTGGTGGTGGTCACTTTGCCGGGGTTATTTTTGTGCAGCGTGATGGTGGGCGTGAACAAAAAGTCTGTGAGGTGCGCCACGCTGACCTTGGTGTCATAGTTTTCATATGTTCTGGTCTGGGTCAATTGCCAGTCCTGGGTGGCATCGGGTTTCTGGTAGACTTTGATTTCGGTAACGTTGCCTTCTGGGTTGTAAGTATAGGTGTATTTGTTGGTTTCGCGCAGGGCGGGGTTGGCGGCGGGGCCGGGGTAAAAACTGATGCGGGTGGCCAGGCGCTTCTGGGCGTCATAGGCAAAGGTGTGGTAACTCTGGAGCTGGTCATTGATGAGTTCATCCAGGCGGTAGAGTTTGTTGTCTGCGGTGTAGAAATAGGCGTTCTCGGTGTCCAGGTCGGGCCCGTCGGTTTGCAGGTAGGCCAGGCGGCCCCAATTGTCAAAGATAGGCGTGCTGGTAGACTGCTGGTTTTCATTGAGCGCCAGGTAGCCCGTGCCTTTGATCTGAGTGAGCCAGCCCTGGTTGTTGTAGACAAATTCGCGGCTGTCGCCAGATGAGGTGGTGGCTTTCTGGAGCAAGATGGCGCCCGGTTTCTGGGGTTGGGGATCGGGGTCCTGGAGGCAACCGGTCAAGAGAACTACGGCCAAGAAGGCAGGCAACACACCCGTGAAAAGATGTTTCATGTGATAAAAGGAATAAGGTATCTCTTAACAGGATTCTAAAACGGGGGCAAAGGTTGCACGGGCATGTTTTTTCTCCATGTTTGGGCCGCACAGATTCGCGTTTTGGGGCTCATTTCCAGAACGGAGGCCAAAAACAGGAACGGTTGTTTTGTCTTTCAAGAATACCATGAAGCAGGTATTGCTTTCCTCCAAACGTTCCTGCAATTTTAGCCTGAACTCACCAACCTACACCCATGCCTAAACTCATAAACCTGCAGGGCCACGGCGCCACCGAGGACCACGAAATCACCGAAGGCGAGCTGATCCAGATGGCCCTGGACTACCGCAACCACCGGCACGCCCTCATTGCCAAACACGGCAACAACCCCAACGACGCCCGCACCTGTTACCTGGCCGCCGAGGTGTACGCCAAAATACTGGAGAAATGTGACGGCATCAGGACCTATTACGGCCTTCGGCAGGAGAAAGACGGCAAGTACTACCACACGCTCATGCTGGTGGGCACCAGAAACAAGCAAGACGCCCTCAATGATGATGACTACGTGGCGCTTGTCAAAAACCCGGGCAAAGACGAAGACCCCGATCTGCTCTATGACTGGGGCTCTCTCTGCCCACCAGACTGCGGCGACCATGACACCAATTCCTTCCTGCACAAAGTAGACAAGCTGTAGCCTCAATGTATGATATTTTAAAGACAGTCTACTATTGCCTGTTGTTTTCAGTGACGCTCTATGCCCTCATTACATTCAAAACCATCAGAAAGAACGGGGGGCAGCTGTTGGCGTTCGCGTTGATTTTAAGTGCTGGGGTAGAGATAGTGGCCTTGGCAGCCAGATGGTACAAGATCAAGTACCTGGTGGTGTATAACCTGTATAACCTGGCCATTGTGCCGCTTTATTTGTGGCTGTTGCTGGAAAGCCTGCCAGCCAAATACAGAAAACTCACGGTGTATGTGATAGGCCTGTTCCTGCTGGCGGGTTTGGCTAATTTTGCGGTGCTGCAGGGCATGCGGCAGTTCAACAACTACACCATTCTGCTGGGGGCCACGCTCATTATTCTGTTCTGCATGCTGTATTTCAAGAGCCGCTTTGAGACGCCCCAGGAAGACCTGTTAAAAAGCTGGCGGTTCTGGGCCAGCACCGGCCTAATCATGTATTTTACGGGCACCTTGCTTTACTTCGGGTTTCTGCATTACTTACACCGGTTGGGCCCAGACTGGCTGGTGCGGGTGGCCATTATCCTGCAGCTCATGAACATCATGCTTTACACTATCTTCGGAATTGCGCTGCTATGCTTGAGACGCCCTCAGAAGTTGTCACCGTCTTACTAGCGGGCACCGCCATTCTGCTGCTGCTGGTCTTTTTCATTGTGTCTTTCCTGTTCATTTACCAGAAACGGCAGCTGCTGCACATCAAAGAGAAACAGCAGCTCAAGCTGGACTATGAACGGGCCATCAATGAGTCACAGCTGGAGATACAGGAAGAAACCCTGCGCTACGTGGGCCGTGAGCTGCATGACAACATTGGCCAGATTCTCTCCCTGGTAAAACTGCACTTGCATGATTCGCAGAACCCAGACCAGGTGGGCCACGCCAAAGACCTGCTCTCCGGGGCCATTGCCGACGTGCGCGGGCTCTCCAAAACGCTCAACACAGACTGGGCCGAAGACATCTCCCTGCCCGAGCTGCTTTCACGGGAACTGGACAAGCTGGAGAAAAGCAACGTGCTCAAAACCGAGTTCCTCTATGACGGCTTTGACTGCCCGCTGCACAGCAAAAACAAGCTCATTGTGTTTCGGGTGTTTCAGGAAAGTCTCAACAACTGCATCAAGCACGCGCAGGCCACCTGGGTCACCGTGAATTTCCATTTGGCAGAAGGGGAAGAATCCTGTATCTTGGAGATCACAGACAACGGCGTGGGCTTTGAGCCGGCGCAGGCGTCTGCGGGCTCTGGCCTCACCAACATGCGCAAACGCATGGAGGTCATACAGGGCCAGGTAGAGATTGTTTCCCGGCTCCAGCGCGGCACCCGTGTAGAAGTTCGATTCCCGTGTCAGCAGACCACCACTGCCCCACCGTTACATGAGCAAAATTGAGATTGTCATAGCCGATGACCACAAACTGTTTGCCCAAGGCCTGGCCAACATCCTGAACAAGGACCCTGACCTGGAAGTGAAAGCTATTTTCAATGATGGCCGGTCCATGATTGACTACCTGCAGAACCAGAAAGCCCAGGTGGCGCTCATAGACCTCAACATGCCCCTGTTCAACGGCGAAAGCACGCTGGCCAGAATGAATGAGGTGGGCCTTGCCTGCAAGAAAATAGTGATCACCATGTACGCCGATGAAGGCCTGCTCAAGAGCTGCATCTCCCTGGGCATTGACGCCTACCTGCTCAAAGACCAGGAGCCCGACACCGTGATCCAGACCATTAAAGAAGTGGTGGGCGGCACCTACCAGTTCAAACACTACCTGCCCACCACGGCAGACACCCAGAAAGAAGCGTTTAAAGATGATTTCGTGAATGCCTACAAGCTGTCTAAGCGTGAGGTGGAGGTGTTGCAACTGGTGATCAAGGGCCTTACCAGCGGCGAGATCGCAGACAAGCTGTTTCTGTCTGTGTTCACGGTAGAGACGCACCGCCGCAACATTCACCAGAAACTCAAGGTCAAGAACACCGCCGAATTGGTGAAACTGGCCATGCAGCAGAAACTAGTGGAGCAGCTTCCGTTGTCCTCAAGCTAAGGCAAGTTCTTTTCGTTTTTTCTCAGCCCGGTCGTTCAGACTTCCCGTTCAACAGTTTTCACGGCAACCGTTTAGACACAGTTCTGACAGTGCTTAGTTCAACCCAGGCGCATTTCTGTTTTTAGGCTCATTTCTGGAAATGAGCCCGAAAACGCCTTTCCCCCCTTTCCTGCCTTACGAGTAGTTGGTAAAAGTTAGTCTTGCATAAGCCACTGGCGGGCTTCTTCCTCATCTGTGAAATCGCGCAGGCTCAAGTCTGGCAGGGTGCCGGCCCGCTGCACCAGTTGTTCAAGGGCAGCTACCTGTTCTTCGTCTTCAGAGACCAGGGTGGCCATGCGGCGCAAGGAACTGTTTATGATGTGGGGTACAATGTTGTCGGCCATCCATTGCTGGTCATCTGGGGTGAAGGCCTTCATCTTGCGGTTGTCGGCTAGCCAGCGGGTGAGTTTGTAGTGGTCTGTCACGTGCGTGCAGAGCAGCAGCGCCTCGCGCAGTTCCTGGCCATTGACGTGCCCGGTCCAGACTGCCATGCCCAAACGCTCATCGGCATCAAAACAAATGGTAATGCACGGGCTTTCAAAATAGACCTGCGGGAGCGTTAAGGGCATAAAAGTATGTTCTTGTAAAATTTTGGGGTAAATGCGGCGCTGCTTAGAGAACCTGAGGAGCCGAGTCCACCGCGTGTGCCGCCGACAGCCAGGCCAGGGCCAGGGCTTCGTCCTCAAAATCACAGAGCATTAAATTACCCAGGTCGCCTGCCCGTGAGATCATCTGCTCCACCGCCATTTTGTTGAACACATCTTCAGAGACCAGCGTGGCCATGCGTTTGAGGTGCCGGAAGATAATAGGCCAGATGTGCTCCATGAACCAAACCTGGTCGGCCTGCTTGATGGCTTTCATCTTGCGGTTGTCGGCTAGCCAGAACTGTATGTGGTGCTCCTGCAGAAGCTTGGCACAGACAAGGGTAGCCTCCCTGAACTCATCTGTGGAAAGAAAACCATTCCAGACGGCGTAGGCAGTGCCGGTCTCTTTGTTAAAAGACAGGTCAAGTACATGGTTCTGGAAATATGTCTGTTTCAAAGCGCTGATTACTAAGGTGTATGGCAAACGCCGGAACGCCCTTTCACAAGGGCCGTGGTTGGCAGAACTGTCTTCCGCAGAACCGTGGAACCCCTGTAGGGTTTGCTAAATTATGAACTGGCGAGCAGTTTAAGAAATTTTGGTGGTGGTATAAAATGTCTGATGGATAGTTCTGCCTGAATTTCCGCTGCCAAAAGTCACTCTTCTAAAGGCTCCTGACAGCGCAGGACAGATGATGCTATTTGTTCAAATATTGAAAACCAGACACCTGAAATCCTCCTTCAATTTATACCACAGTTGAAGGTTTTAGCCTTGTTGTTGCTCCTGGGCCCGGGGCAAGGCCGCTTCTGACAGCCACTGCAGCGCGTCTAGCCGGGTTTGGAACTCCCTGGTGACCAGATCTCCCAGGCCGGCGGCGCGTTTGTACATCTGTTCTACGGCTGCCCTGTTGAAAAAATCCTCAGACACCACCACCGCGTTCCGGAGCAGGGAACTGGCATGCAGCTTGGGCATGATTTCCGTCACAAACCATTCCTGGTCTGCCTGGCGCATGGCCTTCATCTTTCTGTTGTCGCCCAGCCACCGCAGGGGTTTGTGCTCTTCCATGAGTTGCAGGCAGGCGGTAATGGCTTCCCTGAATTCCTGGCCATTGAGAAAACCGTTCCATTCTGCAATGCCCAGCTGCTGCTGCTCATCATAGGTAATGGTTACCCCGTGGTTCTGAAAGTAGGTTATAGTCATGGCACTGTGGTTGGCAGCGGGTAAAGATTGATCTTCTGCGTATACGTGTAAATACGTAGGAGAACTACCAATTTTTTCCAAAAAACCATAGATTTTTTAGCCTGAAGAAAGTATTGGCCCAAAATTATTCCAGAGGCGGATTCTGGAAAGACGCCAGACGCAAAACAATGGCTGCGTTCAACGGTTTTGCATGGGGGCAGGTGTGGTTCCGTTTTCGGGCTCATTTCCAGAAATGAGGGCAAAAACGCCTGTAAAACCCTTGAAAGGCGTATTACCCGCCTCTTCAGATTTTCAACCTTAAAATTCTTTGCGTACCTTTCTTGCCATCATGGACCTTCAGGAAAAAGCAACTACCCTTACTTATGGCCAAGCCTCTGTTACGCTTAGCTACAACCTTAACCAAAACTGGATTTACGCCGATTGGATAGGGGTGCACTCGCTGGTGAGCATACAAAAAGGCATGGGCGTGCTGCTGGAGTGGTTTCAGGAGACGGGCGCCCCCAAGTACCTCAGTGACAACTCCAACCTGGTGGGTGGCTGGGACACTGCCAATGACTGGCTGGCCGAAGAATGGACTCCCAGAGCCGTTGATGCGGGCATGCGCTACGTGGCCCACGTGCTGGCCCCCGGTTTTTACGGCAAGCTCTCCATGGAAGCCCTGCAACCCCGCCTGGTAGACAAAGTGACCATTAGGCTCTTTGAATTCAAGGCAGACGCCGAGGAGTGGTTGGCCAGTCTGTAATCCTCAATTTCCTTCTTATTTCATGTTTAGTTCGCTTTTACTAGGCCAGGCTCCTGCGGGCGCGTGGGTTTCTGTTTTTGCCTTCATTTCCAGAATTGAGGCCTAAAACGGAAATCCTGACAAAATGCCATTTTGGGTGGTAGGGTTGTTTGTCAATCTGTCTGGGTAACGTGGTTTAAAAGCGTGCTCTCTGCCTTGGCACCCGCTTTGCTTTGTGGTACGCAGGTGAACAACCAGAAAGAGAAGATACCCCATGAAACTGATAAAAGATAAAAAGTTCTTACATAACATAGCGCAGTTCATAGACATCACCAATACGTTGGGTGGTGGTATTGCGCAACCCCAGGTAAAGGTAGACAAGCGCGAAAAAGGAGCGGTGCTGCAAGTCTTGCTGCCAGGCGTGCACGCCGAACAGTTCCAGGTTACCTTAGATAAAAACCAACTCACGGTGGCGGCTTTTGTGCAAAGCGAGCCAAACCCGGCCACGCACATCCCGTTGTTCCATCACAACTTTTTGTTGCCGCCGCACATAGATTATCAGCGGCTGCGGGTGGAGCATGCAGGGGCCGAGTTGCGGGTGATTATGCCGTATTTGCCCAAAGGCCCACGCGTGTTGCCCATAGAACAGCTGTAATTGATTCTTCTCCCTGCCAGGTGTCAAAACCTGGCGGGGAAATAAGTCTCCTGGCCCGCGCGGCCCCCGTGTTCATTGGCGTTGCAGTTTTTCAATTCAATTCTCTTAGAGCTTGTTTACATTTTGATTTTGTAGGCGAAAAAAGGTAGCAAAAGGTTCTGGCGAAGCGTTTTTTGAGCAGCATAGCAGCGCTATGGTGCGAGAAAAAGGCAAAGTCAGGTTCTTGTGATGCCTTTTTGCAGCGCAAAAGACAAATTTAAACATGCTCTTAACCAAGAAAGGAGTTGTTATGGCTATCCAGAGAACAGGAAGCGGCTTTGAGGACTTCATGCCGCAATCCTTCAGCAGTATGTTGGACCGCTTTTTCCAGGATTCAGTGAATTCCAGGGAGCGCATGAACCGGTTCCAGCCTTTAGTAGACACCTGTGAAACCCAAGACGGGTACCAGATTGACGTGGCCTTGCCCGGTCTCAAGAAAGAAGACATTACCCTAGACGTTAGGCAAGGGCAACTGACCATCTCCGGTGAACGGCAGTTCAAGAAAGAAGAGAAGGACAAGAAGTACCACCTTATTGAGAGCCAGTACGGCACATTCTCGCGGTCTTTCCAACTCCCCGACACCATTGACCCGGAGCGCATAGAAGCGGTTTTTGAGGAAGGCATTTTGCATGTGACCGTCCCGAAAGACGAACGCAAGACCGCCACCCGCCGCATTGAGGTGCGGGACGGCAGCGCCCACACGGTGCAGCTGTCGCAAGACAACACCTTGCGCACCGCCTCTAAAAAGAACGGCACCCCTTCTTTGAACGGCGAAAAGAAAGAGCCGCAGACGCTCACTCAAAACGGCCAGTAACGGCTACTTCTTTATAAGGAAAGCAGGCTTGGGAATACCGGGCCTGCTTTTTTGCTTTTTACAGCGCCTACCTCATAAGTGGGCGGGCAACCTGTGATTTTTTCAGGCGTTTTATCAATAGTTTGGCCTTCCTGTACGTTTACATACCATGATCAAGAGAAAACTCACTTTACTCATAATGATAGCCTGGGGAATGGCGGTTAGCAGCGCCTGGGCCCAGGAAATTGGCACCAGCAGTGGCACGCCCTATTACGTGGAACTGCACAACGGCGAGCGCGTGTACGCCAGCAAGATACAGTACCGAAGCCCCGTCTTTAAGCAGAATTTCTTTCAGCTAGATGATTCCCTGAAATACGCCCCGGAGTCTGTAAAGTATTTTTACAACCAGGACGGCTTCTTCGCGCGGCTGAATGCCGGACGGCGCTACAGTGATTTCGCGCAGCGTGAACGGGCCGGTAAAGTCTCCACCTATTTTGTGCTGCGCACCGAGTATAACAGCATGGGTCCTGGGTTTGGCATGGGCATGGGCGGCGTGGGAGTAGGAATGGGCGGCGGCTACGGTTACCCCAGCCAGCGCCGGGTCTATTACTTCTCTAAAGATGATGGTCCGCTGGAGCCCATGAATTACCGCAACCTGCGTACCGCCCTGGCAGACAACCCCGGAAGCCTGGAAAGCCTGCAGCAATACAAACGCGGGCAGAACATACAGACGGCCGCCTACGTGCTGGGTGCCGGGCTTATCTTTGCCGGGTTGCAGCAGCAGTTCAAGGGCAATGGCGGCGGCACTTCGCCGTTGCTGTTTGTGGGCCTGGGCGTGACCTTGCTGCCTACGTTGATCAACTTCGGGAAGAAGGACCGGCTCACCGAGGCCATTGAGGTCTACAACTTTACCCCGTCCAACTAAGAAAAAAGTATGCTGCTTAACAGCAGAAAGGGCCAGCGCATGCGCTGGCCCTTTCTGCTGTAAGAGAGTTTTAGTAGGCTTAAAGGCTGGCTCTGGAAGCATCTGCGGCGGCTTTGGCGGCTGTGGCTTTCTTGCCTTTCCTGGCTTTGAGATACGCGTTGAGCACATACCCGCCTTCGCCGTCAATCTGGACCAAAGACCAGTCACTGTTGAGCTTGCGCACTACTTTGATTTCGTCTTCCACGTTCAAGAGGCGCATTACTTCACCTTTAGCGTCTGGCTGACGGTACATTCCTACTTTGTTGGTGTTCACATGGGTGGCGGGCTCTTGCGCAAATACAAACATTACTTGCATTAACAGCATGGCAGAAAGAAGGATAATACGTTTCATAGCGGTAAAAATAAATTAGGTTAGAAATAAATAACGAACAATTGAAAGTGGCACTAAAAGACAAACACAACAGGTTTCACTAAAGAAAAGGGCGCGCGCATAAAGGGCAATAATTGCCTGGTAACTATTTAAGTGTATGTGGTAGTAGGAGTTTAATTAATAGATGCAGAAATTTTAAAAGAGTTGCTTGGCATAAGAAAAAAACTTCTAAAAATATTCTGCGCTTGGCATTGAATTTTTATTTAGGTTACTGAATACGTAATCAAAGAATCTTTCAAGTAGATTACAAGCCGCGTGCCAGGTTTTTAACTAACTGTAAACCAATAATTTGCCTCTGTAGTCATGTTGAGCTATAGTTCATTTGTGAACACTGTTGTTTTACTTCCGAACGCTTTTAAATTCCTGGTTCAATTCCATGCCATTTAACATAAAACCGGACTGAAAATTTTTATGTATTTGAATGAAATAAACTCATATAGCACGCCGTTAATTATTGTTTGCATCAATCCCTTATTCCTTGAAAATAGGAGTTATTGACGTGACAAATATAGCGGCCTAAATTGCCAAAACAGCAGGCGTTTGCTTGATTAACAATTATTTAACCTTGAGCACCTAATCTGTTAAATTCCTTAACATTTGGCGGGTCTTTGGGCGTGCCTTCTTCTGTGTATCTTTGCTGCTTCATTAGTTGTTGCCATGCACCCTTCCTTACAGATTCATGAAATCACGGACCTCCGGCAGATGCTGGCGCAGTTCCCGCTTATTCAATACCTGAACCCCAAGATGACGCCGGCCCGCTACCAGGAACTGCTGGAGCAAATGCTGCCGCACCGCTACCACATGGTGGGTGTTTTTGCCGCCGATGCCTGCGTGGGGTTGTCGGGGTTTTGGCTGGGCACCAAACTCTACAGCGGGCCTTACCTGGAGGTGGACAATTTTGTGGTGCATGAGGCGTACCGGTCCAAGGGTGTAGGCAAACTTTTGCTGGATTGGCTCACCGCCCACGCCCAAAACCAAGGCTGTGAAACCATGATGCTGGATGCGTACGTGGTTAACCACGCCGCCCATAAATTCTACCTGCGTGAAGGGTTTGTGATCAAAGGCTTCCATTTCCTGAAAAGCCTCTAGCTTGTTTTGTACTCAGGCAGCAGCTGCGGTAGGGCTATTTCTGTTTTTGGCTTCGTTTCTGAAAATGAGCCCGAAAACGGCATGCACGCACCCGGCTTCCGCCAGAAAAAAGTAACTTGACCGTATGAAACCTCTTTTGCTCCTGCATGGCGCGCTGGGTGCCCAGAACCAGTTTGACCCTTTGCTGCCGTTGTTGCCTGCCCAGTTGCCGGTGTACACGTTCAACTTACCCGGGCACGGTGGCACTGTTTTGCCGGAAGGTCCTTTTCAGATGAAGACGTTTGTAGCGAAGTTGTTGGCGTGGCTGGAAGAGAAAAACCTGCCCCCAGTGAATGTTTTTGGCTACAGCATGGGTGGGTACGTTGCCCTGGAGGCCGCCCGGCAGCAGCCAGACAAGTTTGCAGCCCTTTTCACGCTGGCCACCAAATTTGCATGGTACCCAGAAAGTGCCCGGCATGAAACCAGTCGCCTGAACCCCGAGGTCCTTCAGCAGAAAGTGCCCGCCTTTGCCCAGGCGCTCCAAGACCGGCATGCCCCGCAAGACTGGGCCGAGGTGATGCGGAAAACGGCGCAGATGATGCTGGACCTGGGCCAGAACCCGGTGCTTACCCATGAGGCGTTGCAGCAGATTTTGGTGCCGGTGCGCGTAGCCGTGGGCGACCGTGACCAGATGGTGACCCTGGAGGAAACTCTACACGCTTACCAGAATCTGCCCCAAGCCCAGTTGCAGGTTTTTCCAGACACAAAACACCCATTGGAGCAAGTACACTGGCCGCAGTTGGCCCAGGCGCTGCTCCATTTTTTCAATTATGCGTAATTCTATGCTTACTTTCCCCCGCTTTTTCTCCTTTTTTGGCTTGGCCTTACTGTTGTGGCTAACGTCTTGCTCCGCCAGTAAACCCGCTTTTGGCGAACGTGGCTACACCGAAACCGGTAAGGCTTCTTACTACTCAGACAAACTCAAAGGCAACAAAATGGCCAACGGCGACCGCTACCAACCCGGCAAGAAAACGGCGGCGCACAAGAAACTCCCCTTTGGCACGCGGGTGAAAGTGGTGAACCCCACCAACGGCAAATCTGTGAAAGTGAAAATCACCGACCGTGGCCCGTTTGTGAGCGGCCGCATCATTGACCTCTCCAAATATGCCGCCAAAAAACTGGACATGATGGGCGCAGGCGTCACCCCCGTAGAGATGAAAGTGCTCAAACCCGCACGTAAGAAATAGCCAAATCCCGTAATTCCCTCTAAAGTTCTCTCCGCAAGATTTCCCGTTTTCGGGCTCATTTTCAGAAATGAGGCTCAAAACGGAATGTCCAGCTTCGGCTTGAAAACAAAATCCCCGGCACAGCGCGTACCGGGGATTTCTGTTGTAGAGTTTACAGGAAGCAAGAATTACATTGGTCTCACTTTGCCCATGCCAGAGTGGTTGATTTTGGGTGATCCTTTGTAGTCCACGCTTACAATGCCGGCGGCGTCTACGTTTAGTTGCTTGGTCACATGCACTTCGGCGTGGCTGGCACCAGCGGCGTCCAGGGTGAAAACTTCGGTTTTGAGGTCCGCGGCTTTAAAGGTGGAAGCCCCGGCCAGGTCCAGGCGCACGGTTTGGGCTTGTCCGGTTAAGGTGATGTTGGTGCCACCGGCCACATCGGCTACAAGTTCTTTCACCTGCAGGGCCATCTGTACGTCTATGCCGCCGGCAAATTCAAACTTCAGGGTACCGCCGGTAAGCGTGTTGGTGCCTCTCAGTTTAATGCCGCCGGCCAGTCTCAGGCTGTTGAGGTCGCGCACGGTGACGTAGGCTTTGAGGCGCTTGGCGTTTCTGATGTTCTTGGAACTGATGCGCAGCACGCCGTTCTCCACCTCAGAGGTAATGCGGGGCAGCACGTTTTCATCGGCCTCCAGTTTCAGGCTTTCGGTGTTGCCTTGGGTGAGCACCACCTCAAAGCCGCCACTAATGCTCAGGACGGTAAAGGTGCCCACTTGCCTGGTTTGGGTAGAGATTTTTCCGTTGCCTTCTATTTTGTCATTCTGGGCGAAGCCTGTAAAAGCGCAGGTGCAGAGGAGCAAGGTGAACAGCAGGGCGAAGGTCTTTTTCATGGGTTGGTTTCTAGGTTCTTTCTTTCATAGATGCAGAAACCACCAGATGGTTGCTTGGCTTGGGTAAGAATTTTTCACGCCACCGCCGGCAAAACCCCACCTCGCGCCGCCTATCTAAAACGCCACGCTTACCACCAAGCCCAGCGTCAACGTGGTCAGGCCCACCAACGAGTACAACAACAGCACCAGGCCCATATTCCCGAAGGTGCGCAGATTGCTTCTCTTAAACACGCGTTTCAAGCCCAGGAACAGGTACAGCAGCCCTAGCAAGAAAAACCAGCCTTCCAGATCCAGCGGCAGGTGCAGAAACTGCAGCAGCAAGTACACGCTCATGACCATGAACAGAAAGCTGTGCAGGTGAATGCTGAACATGAGGTGCTCCATGTAAAACCGACGGGCTCTGAAGAACACCAGCTTGAGCACCAGCGCGAACAGCGGCATAAGCACAAACATCATGATTGACAGATATTTGAGCGCCTTTAAGACCAGTTCTTTTTTAGTTAACCGCTGAAAATCAGCGAATTTCTGTAAGACCCCGCGCGTAAACCAAGTGTGATTAGTAACCTCAAACGTTGTAAGGGCAGCGTTTAACTGAGCGGTGGAGGCATGCGGCGGAATGCTGTCCAGCGTTGAAAAATTAATTAGTTCTTCCTGTGAATCTGCCACCAAGAGACTGTCCATCTTGAGATCGTTCTGTTCCAGGTTCCTCCGGAGGGAATCTGTCGCTTGAGGTCCGGCCTTCACCATGAGGCTGTCTACCTGCATTGGAAACTTTCTTAATTGGCTTCCTAAGACTTGCTCTCCACCTTTAATCTGGCCAACGCGCACAGACAGCAGAAAGAAAAACAGGAAACTGATGAACACATACAGCCTGATGGGCGGCACGTAGCCCATGCGCCGGCCGCGGTGGAACTCATTGGTGAGTCTGCCCGGGTAAAAGAGCAGATACTTGACCGTGGTCCAGAACTTGGAGTCATAGTGTACCGTGCCTTCCAGCAGTTCCAGGGCCACGTGCTGGAACGGCACGTTCAGGTCATGGTTCTCCTGCCCGCACTTGGGGCAGAAATTATCTGGTTGGGTTTCTGTGAACGCGAATTCGCAATTGGTGCAGACAGGGTATTTCCGCCGATGCTTGGCCATGGCTTAATCTATGACAATATATATAGAACAAGCAATATACCTAATCACGCGCAAGGCGCAAGGAGCCCCCTTTCATTATGTCCGTTTTCAGGCTCATTTCCAGAAACGAGGCCAAAAACGCAGTAGCTTATCAGGAAGGCTGGGCGCCGTCTAGTCCGAAGGCTAAGGTTTGGTTTGTGCCGGTGTTGGAGAAAAGTCGCCAGAAATAGGTGGTTTCCTTTTGAATGCCTTGGCTGGGGGCAACGCGCAACACCAGATCAGCGCCCAATGAAATCAGAACCTCCCCAGCGGGCGAGGCGGTGACTTTTGATACTTTTACATGGGTTTCGCCCTGGCGCACCAGTTCCTGCAGTTTTCGGTCTCTGAGGTTGCTGCCGGGCACCAGCGGGTCAAAGTCTGGGTTGGCGAGGGCCTGGGCGTCACGGGCAATGGCGGCGTCTTGGTAGGCAATGGCCACTTTGCCGGCTTTCTCCAGTTGCCAGAAACAGGCTACCTCCAGGGTCCAGGCGCCTACATCCAGAATAAGGCCCTGCGCGTTGGTCACGTGCGCCCGCCCGAAGTGGAAAAACTGGACCTGGCCCAGGCGGGTGGCCTTGGTGAACGGCAAACCTGGTAAATTCTCTAATTCCTGAAAGGTGTTCTCGCGCATACAATCTCCTGTAAAACCAAGGGCAAAGGTACAGATTTACCCGTAGGCGCGTACGTGCGTTTTGGGGCTCATTTCTGAAAACGAAGCCAAAAACGCACTTTTAGACATGGGCTGAAAGCAAAAAGCCCTTCCGGTTGGGGTTCTGCTCTGTTGAGGAGAAAACCCGGCCGGAAGGACTTTGCAGTAATGGATAATCCGTTACTTTTTGGTGGAGGTGTTGTTGTTAGACCTGATGGTGAAACTGCTGCCTTCTTTCTTGAACATGAGGTCCACGTCTTCGCCGGTGGTGCGCTGCATGAGGGCTTTGTACTTCTGGAAAAGGGCCTCTGACTGCTTCTTCTCGTTCACGTACAGGCCGGTCTTGTCCATCTTGAACGTGTAGTCTGCCTCCGGCGAAGTGATGAGTCCGTCGGCTGCCAGGGCGGCTTTGAGTTCGGTCATCATGGCCTCGTGCTTTTTCATGCGTTCGTTGTGCAGCACCATGCGTTTCTCGTGCTCCTTCATTCTAATGGCATGTTCGGCCTGCCGCTTTTCATGGTCTTTCATCCGGAGGGCGTGCTCGGCGGCGCGGCGTATTTGGGCTTCCTGGCGGTTGGTGTGGGTAGCCTCCTGCCTGGCATGGAATTCTTCCTGGCGGTCATGGTATTGCTCCATTCTGGCGTGGTAGTCCTGCATGCGGTCTTCGTAGCGCTTCATGGAATCCTTGAACCGCCGAAGGCCGTCTTCGTCATCGGGGCGCGGCGTAACCGGCGGCACGGGAGGCGTGGGCGGATTTCCCAACCTATTTGGGGCGACGGGTGCAGGCGGCGCTTCTGCCATGCCGTGCATGGGCGGCATGGGTGGCATAGGCGGGAGCGGTGCCATGCGGGCGGTGCCATCGGCCAATCGTTCCAGAGAGGCTTCGGCGCGGTCCATGGCTTCTTCAATCTCTTCTTTGTTGCGCAGCGGTTTGGCGTTTTTAGCGGCGGTCAGTTGGCGGTCAATGCGGTCCTGGTATTTGCTGATCTGGTCTTTGGGCACGCGGCGGCCGTTCACGTACAGGTCTACCACCTTGCCTTTCTTGTTCTGCACAATCACCAAGCCATCGCCTAAATCTTGCAGCCCTAAATCCTCGTCCTGGGGTTCTGCCGCAAGTTGCGTGATTATCGGCGCAGCCGAATCTTTTATGGCGGGGGCAGTCTGCTTCTCAGTGACCACTTCTCCATTTTGGCAGGGTACTTAGCCCAGGCACTGGCCGAGAACACCAGCACACCTGCAATCACGGCGCAGCTGGCCAGAAAGCCTTCAGAAAACGAAGGTCTTAAAGTAGATTTCTGCACCACGCGGGTGATGCGGCTCAGCAGGGAGCGGCGGCGGCCAGAAAACGCCATAGCCATACGGGGCGATTTTTCATTCTTTTTCATGGTGAGTTCTTCTAAGGTGGTTAAGGCATAGGCATAAGTGAGCGAATCGCCGCAGAGAGCAATGGCCAGGTCATCACAGGCGTGCTCGCGCTCGGTGCGCACGCAGTCTGAGATCCACCACACGGCCGGGTGAAAGAAAAACAAGGTTTCCACCAGGCTCTGCAACAGGTTCATGAGGTAGTCGCGGCGGTGCACGTGGGCCAGTTCATGGGCCAGCACAGCTTCAATCTGCGCCGTGGAAAGGCCGGTTAAGGCACCAATGGGCAGCAGCACAATGGGTTTGAAATGACCGATCACCAAGGGCACTTTCACCATGGCAGACTCCACCACGCGCACCAGCTGCGTAATGCCCAGCTGGCGGCTCAGTTCTTGCGCTTTGTGCTGCCAGGCCTCGGGTACGGGACGGGTTCTGTAGGTCTTGAGCCGCTGCACGTACGCCCAGCCACCAAGCAAACGCAGCCCCATCATGACCATGCCCAGAAGCCAGAGCGCCACCACGGCCGGCAAATGCTGGTTGAAATACGCCTGGCTCTGCGCCCAGACAGAAGCGAAATAGCCGCTGGAAGCCTCAGCATCTGGCAAACTCACGGTGGCGGTAACACTTCCCGCAGCACCTTCGGCGTGGTTCATCAGATAGGCGCCGCCATTCGGTTCATACACTTGTAGAAATGTGATAACGGCAAGACCCAGCAACACCACCAGCCCGGCCCCGGCTACGTAGTAGCGCGTGGCCGCCGAATGCCGGTGCATGAGCGCCAACACCGCCGCCAGCACCACGGCAAGAAGCGCGCCTTGCCACAAAGAGTGCAGCAGGGTCCAGCCCAGGGCGTGCATGACGGCCTGCGGCAACAGATCAAAGACGAGGTTCTGAGGAGTCATCTTCCAGTTTCTTTAAAAGGTTTCTGATTTGGTCTAGTTCTGCTGAGGTGGTTTTTCGGTTTCCCAGGGCTTGCATGACCAGTTTCATGGCCGATCCCCGGAACGTGGTGTCTAAAAAGCGGTCCAGCAAGTGTTTCTGCGTGTCTTCCTCGGTGACGGCGGCTTGGTAGAGGTGCGACCGGCTTTCTTCGTCACGGGTGACAAGGTTTTTCTCAAACATGATCTGCAGCAGCTTGAGGGTAGTGGTGTAGCCGGTTTCCTTGGTTTTGTTCTGTTCTTCGTTCACCAGGCGCACTGTGCAGGGGCCGTGCTGCCAGAGAATCTGTAATATCTCCAGCTCGGTGTCCGTTGGTTTCAATGGGGTCTTGTTCTCCATGGTATCTTGCGCTCTCCGTTATCTACGACTTGTTTC
Organism: Rufibacter sp. LB8; assembly: GCF_014876185.1. Classification (NCBI taxonomy): domain Bacteria; kingdom Pseudomonadati; phylum Bacteroidota; class Cytophagia; order Cytophagales; family Hymenobacteraceae; genus Rufibacter; species Rufibacter sp. LB8. Next base: position 3,366,557 of record NZ_JADALJ010000001.1, read on the forward strand.
GTAGCAAGTATACGAACAGTTTCGTAAAAAGAAAATTTTAACACGAAATATTTCGTAGATGAGGTTTAAAAATCCTTCAACCATTCTAAAAGTGCGTGCAACCCAACTATTTATGACGAAGAAAAACCGAAAGGAAATGAAAATGTGGTCACCGCTAGCCAACTTGCCCAACCGAAAACCAACAGGAATCATTGGCTGCGTGCCCCGTTCCTGCGTACCCTTTTTTATGAATAAGAAATTAGCGGTTTTGCTCTTTTGCGGCCTGATGGGCAGTTTGCCGGCCCTGGCGCAGCGTTACAAAACGGCGGCGGGCATACGCCTGGGTGGCGAAGAGATTGGGTTCACGCTGCAGCAAAAGGTCTGGGAGAAAACCACCATTGAAGGCATTGCCTCGGCGGCTCCGCGCGAGATTAAGCTCACAGCCCTGGCCCAGCGGCATTGGCCCATGCTGGGGCAGCGGTTTAATTATTACCTGGGCGCCGGCGCGCACGGCGGAAGACTGAAAGACTACGGCGCCATTTACGGGTTTGACGGCATCATGGGCATTGAGTACAAAATCAACGGCCTGCCGTTTCTGCTGTCCGGCGACATTAAACCGGCCTTTCATGTAAAGCACGAGGAGTGGTTCAATCTGGGCGCGGCGTTCTCCATTAGGTACGTGCTGGTGAAGGAAAAAGCCCCCACCCCGCTGGAGATCATCAAAGGCATTTTTACACCCGGCAAGAAGAAAAAGAAAGACTAAGCCAGACGGGTGGCAAGCGTTTTTGGCTTCATTTTCAGAAATGAGCCCCAAAACGCCTACAGAATAAGCGTTACGCTCAGCTTACGCAGCCTCTACGTAAGTGGTGATGCCGTAAGAAGGAGGCACCGGATTTCCGTACTGGTCCACGTAAATGATTTCTTGCTTGGGCGCGGGCACGCTCAAAGAATCTTGCAGGGCGTAACCGGTTCCAGCACAAATGGCGAATAAAAGGACGATGATTTTCATGACTTGTTTTATGTTTGAGAGATAGACTTTCTGGTTTTAGAAGGGTTGCATCTGCCACACTTCTATGTTTTTAAACTGGCAAGTTCGCTTCCTTGCCAGCCTCACTTGAAAGATGCAGAACAAGCGTTAGCCGTTGCCTCCTGTGCCAACTATATTTGCCAAACACATGCCACGTTTATAAATGATTGAAATTCAGTTTATTGTAAATTTATCTGCTGATTTGGGGCGTGTAGAATTGTCCAGCGTCGGACAGAATTCGTTCAGAAGTGAACAGGTGTGCGGGCAGAATGCACCCTGTATTTTGTAAGCCGCTACAGGAAAAAGAGAATTGCCCAGAGAAAATTATGCTACCAGACTTAACCACAGAATTGGCGTTCCAGACATCAAGGAGCAGCGGGCCGGGCGGGCAGAACGTGAACAAGGTGGCCAGCCGCGTGGAAGTGTGGTTCCATATTGCGAACTCGGCGCTGCTGAGCCAGGAACAGAAAGACCTGCTGCTGGAGAAACTGAGCGGAAAATTGAACAAAGAAGGATTTCTGCACCTGGCCAGCCAGGAAGATAGAAGCCAGCTCGCCAACAAAGAATTGGTGGTAGCCAAGCTCTATGAAACGCTAGAAAAAGCATTGCATCGGCCCAAACCTAGAAAGAAAACCAGACCTTCTAAGTCAGCGGTGCAGAAACGTTTGGCTAGCAAACAGAAACAAGGCCAGAAGAAAGCCAACCGCCGCGCCGGGCCGTCAGATGAGTAAGAGCCGTTTTTGCCCTCGTTTCCAGAAATGAGCCCGAAAACAGAACTTCGACGTCAATAAAAACCCGCGTTAGAAACTGACCTGAATGCCGTTATTGAGGCTGTAGAGGTAATTGGGAATGGGCACCAGCGGTCGGTTCTCGTAGGAATGGCTGAACGTGTTCACCAGCTGGAACCGCGTGTTAATCTTCATGGTCACCGACACATCGCCCGAGAAGCGGTGCCGCATCATGCCGTCTGGCTGGTCATAGCCCACCTGGTAGTAATGAATGGTGCTCACCTCCAGAAACGGATTCACCGGCCACCGCACGCTGGCGTAATTAGAGAGCTTGGGAATGTGTTTTTTGAGGTAGAAATCTTCCTGCAGGTTGCGCCAGCGCTCATGCTCGTACATTAGGCCGGTGCCCACGTTAAACCTGATGTTCTCTTTTCGTACCACCGCAAACCTGATGCCCGCGCCACCCAAAGCCCTGAGTTCCAGGCCCCGGTTATAGTCATACTGCACCTGCCCGAAGGCTTCATACGACAGCCGCTTCTTGCGCTGGAACGTGACGCGCCCGTGCACGTAACCGGTTTCTATCTGGGTTTCGCCGCGCAGGCGCACGTAGTTGTAGGAGCCTAACAGCAGATACGTGTTGTGCTCAGACACGTAGCCAATGTTGCCCACGCCGTTCAGGCCAATGAAATGATCGGTCTGGCCTTCACGGCCCACGGGGCGGTTGAACAGGTTGAGGTTCACGCCCAGCTTGCCCGTGAAATAGTTAGAGGAATCCCGTTCCACCCGCACTTTCTCCACATTCAGAATCTGGGCTGGCGCCCGAAATACAAACAGCAGAAAACAAAACAAGAAAAGGCAAAAACGGGCAAAAGACATACGCACTAAAAGCCGAGGAAGGCGGAACTGATTCGCCGCAAAGATACGCCCCGCCGCCCAAGAATAAAAAAAGCCGCTGTGAACGCGGCTCAACATGGCGCCGTTTTGGGGCTCATTTCCAGAAATGAGCCCCAAAACGAAAATGGAATACTAGATGAACCAGCCGACTTGTTTCCAGCTTTTATAAAACCGGTGAAGGGAGGTTACGCTTGGCCCGAGCTAGGCATAAACTGAGTCACGGCATCGCCTAAATCATACACGGACACGTCTTCTACCACGGCGGTCAAAATGCTGGCCCCTACGGCAGACCGGTAGCCGCTGGCGCAGTGCACCACAATGGGCTTGTCGGTGGGGACTTCCTGCAGATGCTCCCGTAGTTCTGGCAACGGAATGGCCAGGGCGTTGGCAAAAATGGGTTTCTCCTTTACCTCATTGGTGTTTCTTATGTCCAGGATGGTGTAGTGGTCTGGGTTGGCTTTGAAGTGGGCCAAATCTAAAGTAGGGGCGGTTTCCACGGCGGCCGGCGGCGTGAGAATGGCACCGCGTATGTTGCCTTCATAGCCAATGCTGGCCGTGCGGCAAATGAGTTCGCGCAGCTGGTCTTCGTCTCTGGCAATAAGGTAGAACGGTTCATCTGGCCACACCACTGATCCCAGCCAGGTCTCAAACTTGGGCCCGTCTGGCAGGTTGATGGAGCTGTCCAGGTGGCCTTGTCTGAACTGGTCCTGGGGCCGCGTGTCAATGACCAAAGGCTCTTGTTCCAGTTTGTGGTCTGGACCCAGAATAGGCACTTTTTTGATAGCCGAGTCATATTTGGGCGCGCCGGTTCGGTTCAGTTCCACGGCGTGGCCAAAGTACTTGGGCACAAACGGAAGCTCAGAGGTGAGGTAGGTCACAAACTCGTCTTGGGTCATGGGTTGCAGCGCGGCGTTGGTTGCTTTCTCTTCCCCAATGGTGCTGGATTTGGCTTTGCTCATGGATTTTCCGCAGAGGCTGCCAGCGCCGTGGGCGGGGTACACCAGCACGTCATCGGGCAGTTTCATGAAGATCTCACGGGTGGTGTGGTACATCTGGCGGGCCAACTGGTCGCGTGAGCTGGTTTCATGGCCCACCGTTTCCCGTAAATCTGGCCGGCCAACATCACCCAGCAAGAGGGCGTCGCCGGTGAACACAGCTTGTTCTTTTCCGTTTTCGTCCAGCACCAACACAGAAATGCTGTCGGGCGAATGGCCGGGCGTTTCCAGGGCGCGCAGCGTGAGGTTGCCAATCTTCAGTTCATCGCCGTGGTTAAAAGGTGTGTGTTTGTAGGTGGCTCCCAGCTTGGAACTCACGTAAATGGGCGTCTGCTTGGCCTCAGAGAGCTCCAGGTGGCCGCTCACGAAGTCGGCGTGCGGGTGCGTTTCTATGATGGCGGTGATCTTGGCGTCATGCAGCATGGCGTATTCCTCATAGGGCTTGGGGTCCCTGGCCGGGTCAATGACCGCAATCTCGGCGTCGCTCATGAGAATGTAAGAGAACTGGGCCAGGTTTTTATCTTCAAACTGCTCTATTTTCATAACCGTAGGGGGATTGCGCCGCGCGTAAGGCTGGCTGTGGACATTAAACGTGAATGTCAGAAATTTGATGGTCATCTGCCACTGGTTTTTTAGGCGAGGTGGGTGCGCCAGGGTTTTCGTACCTTCGGCCTTGCCGAAAGCAATGGTGGGTTTTCCTTCATGATTTTGTAACATGCGCCTCTGTTTGCCGGTTATACCTGGTGGTGCCAGGCGCCAGACCCGTTTATTTCCCTCAGGTGGTTCTTTCAATTTCAGAAGCGCCCACCTTTATTTTTAGTTTGACACAATGGAAAATGCCAAAGGAACCCTCATTGCCCTGGGCGGCGGCGATGACGACGGATTGATTCAACTCATCAGGTCAGAGATCTGCAGCATAGACTCGCACATAGAAGTGATCACTACCGCCACGCTGGAACCCATGGAATCTGGCCAGGCCTACAAAGAAGCCTTTGAGGAACTGGGCTGCAGCAGCGTGCGCTTCATGCACATTGATGAAGACAACCTGGCCGACAAACCAGAGAACCTGGCCCGCATAGCCCGCGCCGAAGTCATTTTTTTCACCGGCGGCAACCAACTCAGGTTAAAGGAATTCTTGAGCGGCACCCAACTGCACCAACTCATGCAAAAGCGGTTCCAGGAAGAGGAAATCACCATTTCGGGTACCAGCGCCGGCGCGGCGGCCATGTCAAACCGCATGATTTATGAAGGCTACGGTTCTTATTCTCTCATGAAAGGCGAAGTAAAAACCACCGACGGCCTCTCTTTTATTGAGAACGTGTTTATTGACACGCATTTCACCGAGCGCGGCCGGTTTGGCCGGTTGGCGCACGCGGTCTCTAAAAGGCCCGAGTTTGTGGGCATTGGCTTAGGCGAGGAAACGGGCATCATCATCAAGAACGGCAACCACGTAGAGGTGTTTGGTACCGGTGTGGTCACCATCATGGACGGCTCCAAGGTGCGCTACTCTAATTTAAGCGAAGTGGACGAAGGCGACCCCATTGCCATTGAGAACCTCACCATGCACCTGCTGGTGGAAGGCCACGAATACTGCCTCACAGACCGAAGCTTCCGCAAACTTTCCCAACAGAAAAAGAACGTACAAGCCTAGATTGAATTTCCTGTTTTCGGGCTCATTTTCAGAAATGAGCCCGAAAACGGGAAGTTGAAATTCAAAATACTAATGGCAACTTTTTCCCTTGAGTATTGCCCTAACGGGAGTTTTACGCATTTCGTCCCCCTTTGAAGGGGGTAGGGGGATGATGACTCTTGCAGATGTTGGGATTTCCCGAGAATCATTTTCTTTTAGAATTTCTTTAGCTGATGGTTTTCCAAGCGTCCTTTTCATCCCCCTACCCCCTTCAAAGGGGGACGAAATGCGTGTTATTCCTGGGAAATAAAGATGTTCTATTGCGCGGAATCTGGCCAAGAATAAAAGAAAATTCCCGTTTTCGGGCTCATTTCTGGAAATGAAGCCGAAAACGGGAATTCCTTGAAAGCATCAGTCTATAAAACTCAGCACCTGAATTCCTGTTGCAGTTCCATGTTGATGGCCACGCCGGCTTTGGTGCCTTCGGCGGCGGCTACAATCACTAATTGCATGTCACGGGCGGCATCGCCGGCTACGTAGAGGCCGGGTACGTTGGTCTGCTGGTGCTTGTAGGTTTTGACTACGCCTTTGCTGGTGAAGTCGCAGTTGAGTTGCCGGGCCAGGTCTGAGTGCTGGTCAGAACCGGTGGCGAAGAACAGGGCCTCGCGGTTTTCTACGGTGCCGTTCTTGAGCACAATGCGTTTGAGTTCGGTGCCTTCGCCCTCTAAACGTTCAATGGCGGTGGTGCAGATGTCTACTTTGTTGCGGGCCAGCAGGTCACGGTCTTCGCGGGTGAGTTTGTTGGTGCCGTCTGTGAAGAGCATTACGTCACTGCTCCAGGTTTTCAGGGACAAAGACAATCCTATGGCTTTCCGGTCAAGGCCGTAGGCGGCCAACGGCTTGTTCTTCGACTCAAAACCGTCACAGTACGGGCAGTGGTGAATGCTGGTACCGTAAAAAGGTTCGGCGCCCTCTAGTTTGGGCCAGCGGTCGCAGAGGCCGGTGGCCAGCAGCACTTTGCGCGAAAGGTAGACTTGTTCGTCCTCGTCATAAGCCTGGAACATATCGCCTTCCTTGGTGATTTTCATGATGCGCTTCTGCTTGAAAGCCACCTCGTACTTGACCAAGTCTTCGCGGGCCAGTTGCAGGAACTCCTGGGGCGGGGTGCCGTCACGGGTAATGAACCCGTTCATAGCGTGCGAATAGGAGTTTCTATAGACCCCGGTGTCAAACAGCGCCACTTTGCGCATGCAGCGGCCCAGCAGCATGGCCGCGCTCAGGCCGGCGGGTCCGCCCCCTACAATAAGAACATCATACATACCTTTTCATCTTTACCAGACCATGGTTAACGCAACTGGTTTAAAAGAGATGGGCTGCGGTTCTTTTTTTTCCAGGAAAACGGAAATAAGCGGGGGCAGACCAGCCGGCGCACCAGTGACGGAAAGCGGGTAAAAAATTAAATTCAAAAAAAAGATAGTGCCCATGCATACTATTATTAGAAAATCTATTCCGTTTTTCTATATTTGATTAACAAATTGTCAAGACCTGTAAACACGTATCTTTTAACAGAATAAGCGCATGAAAAGTAAATTTTTAGCCTTTTTAGGGGGCGCAATGCTCACGGCGGGCGTAGTGAACGCCGGCGGTTACCAGGCCAACCTGCAAGGGCAGAAGCAAATAGGCATGGGCCACGCAGGTACCGGCCTGGCCTTGGACCAGAGCAGTATCTTCTTTAACCCTGGGGCGTTGGCCCATTTGCGCCAGAACGGTATTCAGCTGGGCATCAGTGCGCTGAATGCCAAAATAGCGTACCGCGAGCCTAGCCCCGGCATTGCACAATCTTACACAGACAACCCTTTGAGCACGCCGTTTCAGGTGTATGCCTCCTTTGGGCAGGCAGAGAGCGCTTTGCGTTTTGGTTTGGGCGTGTACACACCGTACGGTTCTTCTGTGAACTGGGGAGACTCCTGGCAGGGCCGTTTCGGTCTGAATGAACTGACATTGCAGGCTATTTTTGTGCAGCCAACCGTAAGTTACCGCATTTCTGACAAGTTGGGGATTGGCGCCGGGTTTGTGTACGCCCTGGGCGGCGTGAACCTGCAACGCAGCATTCCGCTGGATTTGGCCAATGGCCAGGAAGGCGGTTTGGAGTTGGACGGTTCGGCCAGCGGCATCGGGTTTAACCTGGGGGTGTACTTTGCCCCGTCAGAGAAAATCTCTGTGGGTTTGAATTACCGCTCCAGAGTTGACATGAAAGTAGACGAAGGCGATGTGACGTTTAGAATTCCTAGCGCCGCGCCGGTGGCTTCTAACTTCACCGCTACCCAATTCAACGCGGAACTACCCATGCCTGCTAATATCACCTTGGGCGTGGGCATTAAACCAACCGACAAATTGACGTTTGCCTTTGACGTGCAACGCGTGGAGTGGAGCGCCTACAAAGCCCTTACGTTTGAGTTCAACGGCAACGCCGGTGGCCAAGGAGTGACCAGCAGCACCAGTGCCCGTAACTATGAAGATGCCTTCATCTTTAGAGGTGGTGTGCAGTACCAGGCTTCTGACCTGCTTACTGTGCGGGCCGGTGCTTATTATGACCAGTCACCAGTACAAGACGGTTACCTCACCCCAGAAACCCCAGACGCTGACTCCAGAGGTGTTTCTGTAGGTTTAACCCTGGCCTTGACTGAGAAAATTGACCTTGACGCTTCTTTCCTGTACCTCAACAAAAAAGAGCGTTCAGACAGAGCTGACCTTTCTGGCGGCGTGGCGGGTACCTACAAATCTGTGGCGTACATCCCTGGCTTGGGCGTGAACTATAAGTTTTAATTTCTTTCCTGTAAGACACCATGAAAAATTTATTCCATAAAATAGGCACGGCCACCTTACTGTCTGCCGCCTTTCTGTTTGCCGGTTGTGAGCCGGAATTTGAAGACGATGTTGTTGTAAGCCAAGGGTCCCTGGACCTGAGCAAGTATGTGGCCATCGGTAACTCGCTGACCGCGGGTTACCAAGACAACGGGCTTTATTTAGAAGGACAGCTGCAGTCTTACCCTAACATTCTGGCTAACCAGTTCAGGTATGTTGGCGGCGGCGACTTTACGCAGCCGCTGTTTTCGGCGGGGCAAGAAAATGGCTCAGGCTATATTCGGCTTTCGGGTTTCACCTCTTCTGGCTTGCCTATTTTGCAGCCGGTTACCAATAACTTAGCCACTGAGTCTGCCAGCAATCCTTTCTTCAAAGATGAGTATACCGGCCCCGTACAGAATCTAGGCATACCAGGCATTAGAATGGAGCACGTGACCGTGGCAGGCTACGGCAGTTCACAGGGCAATCCGTATTTTGAGAGAATTACGGCAGACGGTACGGCTACTAATCCTACGGCCCCTTTGCAATCTTATGTGCAGCGAGTTGCCGCCAGCGGTGCTACTTTCTTTACCATGTGGTTAGGCAACAATGACGTGTTAGGCTACGCTACCTCTGGTGGACAAGTAGCTATCACCTCAGACGCCAATTTCCAGGGAAGTTTAAATGCCATCATGTCTGTGCTTCCTGCCAAAGGCGTGGTAATCAATATTCCAGATGTGACGTCGGTTCCTTTCTTTACCACCAAAGCCACGGCTGCCATTATGGCCCAAGCCCAGGCGGCCGGAACCCGGTTGTTCATCACCGCCGGTGACGGTGCCGTGAGACCAGCCACCGCTGAAGATTATGTGCTGCTTACCTCCAGAGTGGGAGAGCCAGACAACTTAGGAGGTACCCAGGTTCCGCACGGTTTCACGCCAAACAACCCGCTAGGCAACGGCGAGGTATTAGACGCGGCAGAGGTGACCAACGTGAAAAACGCCACTACGCGGTTCAATACCATGCTTTCTACCGCTGCCACTGCTAAAAATGTAGCCTACGCAGACATGAACGCGTATTTTAACTCCATTAAACCCGGTTTGGTAATCAACGGCGTAAGACATACACCGGCTTTCATTACTGGCAATATCTTCTCTTTAGACGGAGTACACCTTACGCCTAGAGGCTATGCCATTGTTGCCAATGAGTTGCTGAAAATCATAAATGCCAAATACGGTGCTACCGTGCCTACCATTGACGTAACCCAGTTCAGAGCGGTGCGCATTCCTTAGGCAGACACCAACTTCCTATTCAAATAAAAACCCGGCCAGTGCCGGGTTTTTTTATGGGCCTATGTCAGAATAAGAACCGAGGAATGGATACCTATAAGTAGGTATTTTTAAGGCATTTATGAAAAAAGGGAGCATTATGTTAAGAAGGGAAAGAGAGAGATTTCTATCTTGTAACACAAACAACTCTTTCAGAAACATTGCTCACCTATTAACCGCAACCCCATGAAAAAGAACTACTTGTTTTTGTTGCTCACGGCCTTCGCGCTGGTGTTTTCCGCCTGCGGCGATGATGACGACGACGAGGATGATGATGTAAAAACATCAAACATTGAAGGCCGTTGGCAGATGACTGCCTTCACGCTCTCTGTGGGAACCAACACCGCAGACATGCTGGAAGGGGAAGACGTTATCTTTGAATTCAAAAACGGAAAGGCCACCATCTACAATGAGGGCGTTCCGGATGACCCCGCGCCGTACACCATTAGCGGTGACAAAATCACCATCAAGCCCACAGATGGCAGCCCTGCGCAAACCTGGACCATTGACTCCGTGTCTAGCACTTCGTTAAAACTCAGTTTTATTGTGTCAGGCGGAGGGCAAACGGGCACGTATAGAATGACCTTCAGGAAACTGTAAGCAACACGCCTACACACAACCCATAAAAGCGGGGCAGCCACCAGGTTGCCCCGCTTTGTTTAAAACCTTTCTCGTTTTGGGCTCATTTTCAGAATTGAGCCCAAAAACGGGAGGCTTTCATTGCTATGGTAAAGGCACCATATTTAGCGTTTCCATTACTCAGAAGTAGGTATTTTGCTGCCGGGCAGGCACATTTGCCTCTTGGTTCTTTTTAGCTTTCTGTAAAATATTTCATATTTGGGCTCTCTTCAAAAGAGACCAAAACTGTCACACTTTAAAGTACTTATGCTATGAAAAAGAATTTACTTTTTATGTTGCTAGCGGCGTTTGCCCTGGTCTTCACGGCCTGCAGCAAAGACGATGATGAAGATGATGACATCAACGCGTCTGCCATTGAAGGCGAATGGTTGATCACCCAGGAAACCGACGGGGTAGATGAATCTGACAACTATACCTGGGTTTTTGATGACGGCGAACTGACCTGGTATGATGACGGAGATTTTGACGAGTCCTTTGAATATTCAATCAGCGGGAAAAAGCTAACCATCTCAGACGGGCCAGACCGGGAAACCTTCACCATTAACACGCTCACAAGTTCTAAGCTTGACATAAGTTCCAGTGATGGGTATAGAATTGCTTTCAGGAAATTAAGATAGCTTACAAACAGGAAGAGGCGACCTTTGGGGTCGCCTCTTCCTGTTTAGGTAATTCCTGTTTTCGGGCTCATTTCCAGAAATGAGCCCGAAAACGCCTAGTGCGCCTGCAGCCAGTTCTCACCGGTGCCCAGGCCCACTTCCATGGGTACGGTCAGCGGGAAGGCGTTTTTCATCAGTTCCTCCACTTTGGCCTGTACCAGCGGCAATTCCTCTTTGAGCACGTCAAACACCAATTCATCATGTACCTGCAGGATCATGCGGCTGGCCAGTTTCTCATCTCTCAGCCACTGGTCAATGTTGATCATGGCAATCTTGATGATGTCGGCGGCCGTTCCTTGAATAGGCGCGTTGATGGCGTTGCGTTCGGCGTAGCCGCGCACGTTCTGGTTGCGACTGTTGATGTCTCTGAGGTAGCGTCTCCGGCCTAGCAAAGTTTCCACAAACTCCTGCTCGCGGGCTTCATTGATGGCGCTGTCCATGTACTGTTTCACGGCAGGGAATTCCTGAAAATAGGCTTCAATAATCTCCGCGGCTTCGCGGCGCGGAATGGCTAATCTTTCAGCCAAACCAAACGCTGAAATACCGTAGATAATCCCGAAGTTGATGGTCTTGGCTTTCCGGCGCATATCAGAATCTACCTGGTCAACGGGCACATGAAAAACTTTGGCCGCGGTGCTGGCGTGAATGTCCAACCCGTTCTGGAAAGCCTCTTTCATGGTAGCGTCATTGCTGAAATGCGCCATGATTCTCAATTCAATCTGCGAGTAATCCGCGGAAAGCAGCACGTGGTTTTCATCCCTGGGCACAAACGCTTTCCTGATTTCGCGGCCTTTCTCGGTTCTGATAGGAATGTTCTGCAGGTTGGGGTTAGTAGAACTTAAACGGCCCGTAGCGGCTACGGCTTGGTTGTACGACGTATGCAGACGGTTATCCTCGCGGCAAATCAATTGCGGAAGCGCATCTACGTACGTGCTCTTGAGTTTGGTCAGCTGCCGATGGTCCAGAATCAGCTGCACTATCTCGTGCTCAAAGGCCAGTTTAGACAAGATTTCCTCACCGGTGGCGTATTGGCCGGTCTTGGTTTTCTTGATTTTGCTTCCGCCCAGGTTCATGCGGTCAAACAAGACTTCGCCCAGTTGTTTAGGTGACCCGATGTTGAACTCCATGCCCGCGTGCTCAAAAATCTTCTGCTCAATCTCCTTAATGCTGCTTTCCAGGGAAATGGAGGACTCGGCCAAGGCTTCGGCGTCAATGCTTACGCCGGCGCGCTCCATGTGACCCAGCACGCGCAGCAGCGGATTTTCCACTTCGTTAAACAGCTTTTTCAGGCCTTGTTTTTCCAGCAGCGGGTCAAAGTAATTCTTGAGTTGCAGGGTGACATCGGCGTCTTCACAGGCATATTCATAGACCTGCAGCGGCGGCAATTTGTCCATGGTGAGTTGGTGTTTGCCTTTGCCCAGCAGCGTCTCAATAGAAATGGGTGTGTAATGCAGATAGGTCTCTGACAGCAAATCCATGTTGTGGCGCATGTCGGGCTCCAGCAGGTAGTGCGCCAGCATGGTGTCATAGAGCGGGCCCTGCACGTCAATGCCGTAGCGCTGCAACACCACCAGGTCATACTTTATGTTCTGGCCAATCTTGGTGATGCTGGGGCTTTCCAACACTTCCTTGAACTCCTGCACTATCTCCAGGGTGGTTTCATAATCATCGGCCGGCACGGGAATATAGTACGCCTCACCGGGGATATAGCAGAACGAGATTCCCACCAAACGCGCCGTAATGGCGTCAATGCTGGTGGTTTCGGTGTCAAAGGAGACTTCTTTCTGCAGTTTTAGGTATTTCAGAAGCTGCGCGCGTTGCTCGGGCGTGGTGAGCAGATGGTATTCGTGCAGCGTGGTGTCAATGGTTTTGCGGGTGCCCGTGACGTAGCCGGAATTGTCAGCCTCTACGGTACCGTCTTCAAAGGCCACGGTCTCGGCGGCAGGCATGTCAAACAGCGAGGTTTGTCCCATGGGTTTGTCTGACTTGACGCCTTTGCCCACGGTGGGTTTGTTGGAAATGGGCTTCGGGACGGCCGGCGAAGCCGTGCCCAACACGCGCGTCGCCAACTGCCGGAACTCCAGTTCGTCAAACAGCGCGGCCAGTTTGTCCATATCCGGGCCGTCATAGCGCAGGCCGTCTTCGTCGAAGTCAATGGGCACGTCTAGGTGAATAGTGGCCAATTCCTTGGACATTAAACCCTGCTCCGCGAAGGTCTCAACGTTCTCCTTCTGCTTGCCTTTCAGTTCATGGGAGTGCGCAATTAGGTTTTCCACGGAGCCATATTTCTGAATCAACGTCTTGGCCGTTTTCTCACCGATGCCTGGGATTCCGGGAATATTATCCACCGCATCGCCCTGCAAGCCTAGAATGTCAATGACCTGTTTCACGTCACTGATTTCCCAGCGCTCTAAGACTTTGGGTTTGTCAATAATCTCGATGGCATTGCCTAGAAACGCAGGTTTGTAGACAAACACATGGTCGGTGACCAGTTGGTAATAGTCTTTGTCGGGCGTCATCATGAAGACGTCAAACCCGGCTTTCTCGGCCTTACAGGAAAGCGTTCCTATGATGTCATCGGCCTCAAACCCGTCCATCATCATGCCGGGGATTCCGAACGCCTCCACAATCTTTTTCACGTACGGAATGGCGATGGAAATATCCTCGGGCATGGCCTGGCGGTTGGCCTTGTATTCCACAAAGTTGTCGTGCCGGAAGGTCTTGCTGGGCGCATCATAACAGACACCAATGTGGGTGGGCTTTTCGCGGTTGAGCAAGTCTACCAGGGTGTTGGTGAAACCCAGCGCGGCGCCGGTGTTCATGCCCTTGGAATTGATGCGGGGGTTCTTGCTGAACGCGAAGTGGGCGCGGTAGATGAGCGCCATGGCGTCTAAGAGAAAAAGGCGTTTGTCTGGTGTACTCATAGGCTAGCGAAGGTACGGGCAAAGCAGAAGCTGTGCAACGGGTTTGATTCTTTTAACTGATGCTTGTAGGAAAGGTTTGGGTTGCATTTTCGGGCTCGTTTCCGGAAATGAAGCCGAAAACGAGAATTTCTTTTCCGCTGTTATTCTGAGCAGCTTCAATTAACCCAAAAATGTCATTCTGAGCTTGTCGAAGGATCTAACGAAGATTCTTGCTTTCCACCTTCGCAATTTCTATAGTAGTGCAGGCAATCCTTCGCCGTTGTTGGTGTTATCACCAACAACCAAAACTGCGGTTCAATCAGCTTTTGTGCACGCAATACACCTTCCTTCCAAATAACAGTTTGATCCTGAGTTCTACAAGACGGCTTGTTCCATAGCTGGGCTCCGAGCGCTCACGGCCGCGAGGCCCCGCCTTCCCCTCTCGCACTGCCCGTCTTGGCCAACTCTGATATTTGTTTCATCGCACTGCCTTACAAGGCCAACCCGCGAGGCGCTCGAGGGAAAGCCTGGAAAGGTGCGCGCTTAGCAGGCAGTCTGCAAGGAAAGACCTCACAGGTTTTGGACACCTGTGAGGTCTGGTGCGTTTTCGGGCTCTGGATTGGAAATGGCGGCGAAACTAGGATTGTGTGTAGAGACCAGGCACCGCCTTGTCTCCCACGCATTGTGTCCGATCACACCCTCGTATTCCAGAGAACTCCCCTCCTGTTCTAGGAGGGGTTGGGGGTGGTGCGTTTTCGGGCTCATTTCCGGAAACGAGGCCAAAAACGAAATCCATATTCTTCTTTCTGTCGCACAACTTTATCCTAAATTCTTATATATTTACTCTTCACTATATAAACTTTCGGCTATGGAAATGGAAAAAGACAAAACGCTGTGGCGCATCGCCAAGAAACGGGTGGGGTTCAAGCGGCACCTGTTCACGTACGCGGTGGTGAATCTTTTCCTGTGGGCCGTGTGGTACTTCAACAAAGACTGGGGCAACCAGAACGCGGGCGTGCCGTGGCCGGTGTGGGGCACGTTTGGCTGGGGCATGGCCGTGTTGTTCAGTTACTTTGACGCCTACCACAGCCACGGCGAAGACGCCACTGAGCGTGAATACGCCAAACTCACCAACAAGAAGAATTCTTGAAAACCTAAAGGTAATTTTGGTAGTTTTGTACATAGACCAAAATAGCTAACCATGCCTACATTTAGATCTGGGGTTCTGTTCGGAGACGAAGTACAGGACCTGTTCAAGTACGCCAACGACAATAACTTTGCGCTGCCCGCTGTCAACGTGATTGGTACCAACTCCATCAACGCGGTCTTGGAAACAGCCAAAGCGGTGAATTCCCCGGTTATCATCCAGTTCTCTCAAGGCGGAGCCCAGTTCTTTGCCGGTAAAGGCTTAAACAATGACGGTCAGGCCGCCGCTATTGCCGGGGCCATCTCCGGTGCGCAGCACGTGCATTTGATGGCCGAGGCCTACGGCGTTCCCGTGGTCCTGCACACCGACCATGCCGCCCGTAAATTGCTTCCTTGGATTGACGGTCTCTTAGATGCCGGCGAGAAATTCCACGCGCAGCACGGCAAACCGCTGTTCAGCTCGCACATGCTGGATCTTTCTGAGGAAGACCTGGAAGAGAATATCTCTACCTGCGTTTCTTACCTGGAGCGCATGAACAAACTGGGCATGACCATTGAGATTGAACTGGGCGTGACCGGCGGCGAAGAAGATGGCGTGGACAACTCAGACGTAGACAGCGAGCACCTTTATACCCAGCCCGAGCACGTGGCTCACGCCTACGAGCAATTAGGCAAAGTGAGCAACCGCTTTACCGTGGCCGCCGCTTTCGGGAACGTGCACGGCGTGTACAAGCCTGGTAATGTTGAATTACGCCCTGAAATCCTGCGTAACTCACAGGAATATATTCAGGAGAAATTCAAGACAGGCCCTAACCCGGTAGACTTTGTGTTCCACGGCGGCTCTGGCTCTGAGAAGGAGAAAATCAAGGAAGCCATTGAGTACGGTGCTATCAAAATGAACATTGACACCGACATGCAATGGGCGTTCTGGGACGGCATCAAGAATTACTATGAAGGCAAGCGCGATTACCTGCAAGGCCAGATCGGTAACCCAGACGGCGAAGACAGCCCCAACAAGAAGCACTATGACCCGCGTGTCTGGCTGCGCAAAGGCGAAGAAACCTTCATCGCCCGCCTGAAAGAAGCCTTCGAGGATTTGAACTGCATCAACCGCAACGCCTAATTCAGGTGCTGATTTTTTCATGTGCTGATGTGCGAATGGAAAAGTCTCAGCCAGCAAAAAGCCGATCCTTTGGGAGCGGCTTTTTTATTCAAAATAGGTTATTTCCTTATGCACAACTCGCCATTTACCTTTCTCATTTTTTAAGCTAAAGGAATGGCCATAGCCACACAGCCTGTCACAAGCAAAAGTTAATTCTATATAAGCTTTAGTTTGATCTTGTGAGAAAACCGGATTTGAGAAAATGAAGAATGCATTCGCCTTCTCTTGTGATTCATTTAATGCTTCTTCCAAAAGCAAAAGTGATTCAACTTTTACGCCATTTTCTCTCAGGTTTGTGATAGCCGTACGCTTTCTTAACCATGCTTTCTCTAGAAACCTGAAATATGTCGAATCCTTGTGTGAGAAAAGATAATGGTTTCCTGAAGAATCAGCTTTGACTAACAATAAATCCTTCAATTTAATCCCTGTCCCAGGCATGATAGGTGGAGTAATAGAATCACTTGTAAGAAGTTTAAATTCCAATATATCAGAACTTAGCGCATAAGAATCTTTGTGATTTAACAGTACAGGAAGACTATCATGTTTAATGATAGCTGTTATTATTGCTTGAACGTCAGAATTAGATGGCAAATGAAATTCCACATTCTTCTCTTTACTGCAGGATATTAGAAGAAAAATCCCGAAGCAAAATGTGAGTAGTTTAGGCATGATTTTATCATTTAATGGTAGATGCCTTACAAAAGGCAAATCCATAAAACCATTTAGTGTAAACATCCCCTTCACCCTCTTCAAAGGGGGAATCCCCATGTAGGCAGAGCTATAGCCTTTGCTAGCTATTCAAAAAAACCTTAATGCGGAGGTTGGTCAAAGGAAACGACGCCTTCAGCAGGCACTGGCCGCAAGGCATACAACACGGGCTTGCTGGGGCTCGCATCCATCACCAAACTGGTCACCTGCAAGTTCAATAAATACCATCCATCTTCCACGGCATCTGGCACAAAAATTAATTCAGTAATAGTAGCAGAATCCCGTGTAGCAGCAGGATATTGCCAGAACGCATGATGCGCCAGCAAAGCCCCGCCGTCTTCTTCCCGGTCCACAGAGGGCAAGTCCACGAGCAAATGTTCTATGCCATTAACAGCTAGAAATGCAGCCAAGGCAGGTTCTAAATAACAAGGATTGGTGCCGGAGTACTGCGCGGTGCGTTTGCTTTCTGAGTTTGGCAACGAACGCAACACTAAGGCCTCTGGCAGGTAATCAATGTCTAATGCGGTCAAAACATCAGATGCCATCACTACCAAATCGCCGTTCTTCTGAACTCGAGGTTCAACAGACACCACTTGCCCGGCAAACAGAAACCGTTTCAAACATTGGTCTAAGGTAGCCGCGGGATCTGGCGAGATGTGGCCGTAGCACTCGGTGTGGGTGCCGTTGCCGTGCGGGGTAAGGTGCACGCGCTGGTAATTGGTGGAGCCGCCCAAGGCCACGCTTCCCACAAAATCCCCGACTACTATGGTGTCCACCTTCACGGGCTCGGCCCAGAAACAGTTTACGTTCTCTGGCCCCGGCGCTAAGGGCAGGGAAATATCCAGCGGTTTCAGTGGGTTGAACTGATAAACTTTGTCTCTGAACGTGATGGTGGCGGAGGTTGAAAGCATGGCCGTCGTTTTGGTGCTCATTTCACGAATCTAAGCCAAAAACGGGAGCAGCGCCAGCCACTCCCGCAAAAATTCAGGTTACAGCCTAGCCGTGTACGGCGTGGTGGCCTCTGATTTCTGCACCAGGCACACATACGGGAACACCTTGGTGATGCTGGGATTTGCCTCGGCGAAGGCAATGCTTTGGTTGGGCATCAACACTTCAAAACTGGCCAGCCGTGTCGAGGTTAAATAAGGAGAACCGGCAGCGTCGGTTTTAAACATGGTCATGGGGCTGTCCCCGGCGGCGGCGCGCAGGTCTTTGATGCCGTTCACAAAGACCATGGGACCATCATTGTTCGCCCAGGTGGTGTTCACGAAGCGCTGGCCTTTGCTCAGGAACGCCGGAAGTGCGGCGGCCGGCATCATGCTTTCGCTGTCTAGGGTGTACACGCCAATAGACACCGTTTTGCCTTTGAAGCTAGATTCTGGTTGTTGCAACAGATACGCCAACGGAAGGCCGCGCTCCACCTTCACCGGAATGGTATGGAAAATGCCCCACATGCCGTACAGTTTCTCCTGCTGCAAGCCTTGCTCCTGCACCAACGTGTGCAAATTCAGGTACATCACGCTGTCGCGCTTTACTTTCTGGTCTAGGTACACCACGTTTTGGAGGGTGTGTCTGAGATCGGCGTTGGCGGTGTCGGTGGTTAAACCAGGCAGCACTTGGTTGGCGGCTTGTACCAAAGAGTCAAGGTTAAGCGTGTCAGTATCAATCAGTTGGGCTACGGGTGACAGTTCAGGTGAAGCCGTCTCTGGTAACAGCGTTTTCAGGTGAAGGTGCAGGGTTTCGGTGTCCTGAATTCTATCTATGCCCAGGAACTGGATCTGTTGGTCTTGCGGAAGGGTCTGGTTGAAGGCATGGATCTTTTTGACTTTGTCATAGAAATTCTGATTGCCCCACTGCGCATTGATCTTCGCCCAGAAGTTGAATACCTGCTGCAGGTTTTCTTCCTGTCCGGTGCGCAGGTATTGGTTCAGGAAATAAGCCTGACTTTGGTCTACTTCGGCGAGGTAATAGCGCAGGCCCACTTTCTGGTGCAGGTGCTGGAGCAAGGCAAAATCCAGTTCCTGCGGGGCGGCCGTGCCGTGGGCCTCACCCAGAAAGAAAACCTGGTTCTGGTAGAAGGCTTCGTCAAAAATAGGGAACGAAGGCGTGCCCGAGAAAGACACATTTTGCTTGTGCTGGTTCAGGTAGGCTTGGTGCGGAGTGCTTTCGCCGCCCACGGCCACCAGGCCATAGACCACGTACGCCAGACCGGCCAGCAGGAGTAATACAACGGGGGTGAGAACAAGGAAGAGGGCGATTTTTTTAAGTACTTTTTTCATGACGAAGGGTTGGTGAATCGTTTCGTCAAAAGTACGGCGGCCCAGAACGCAACGCTTGGCAATGGGGCAAAATGCGCCTTTTTTGGGGCTATAGGCACGTTTTGGGGCGAACGGCACGCCGCTTGGGGCGATTAGATAGGCGCAAACGCCGCCTTCACCACACCAGAAGATGCCCTTGCCACCGGCACCGTGCCCGGCGTGTGCGGGAAGTGAAGCCGGTAACCCTGCGCGTTGCCGCTCACCGATTCCACTTTGTCTAAATTCACCAGGTAAGACCGGTGGCAGCGCACAATGTTTAACGCACTTGTCTGGCTCTCTAGTCGGCTCAGGCTGGTGCGCAACAGTTTCTTGTGCACGCTGCCCTGCTCCAGGTAGACCACGGTGCAATAGTTGTCATCGGCTTCAATGAACAGCAGGTTATGCGCAGGCAAGGTAAGGGCGTCTTTCTCGTTTTCAGAGGTGAGCAACAGGTCTTGGGCGGGCGTGGCCAGCGGTGGCGCAGGTTCTTTGTGCGGAAGCGGCGTGAGCGGCTTGTATCTCTGCAGCATGAACACGTAGTTGATCAGCACCAGCAGCACCGCC
This sequence comes from Rufibacter sp. LB8, assembly GCF_014876185.1. NCBI lineage: Bacteria > Pseudomonadati > Bacteroidota > Cytophagia > Cytophagales > Hymenobacteraceae > Rufibacter > Rufibacter sp. LB8. The sequence goes on from NZ_JADALJ010000001.1 coordinate 3,386,054, forward strand.
GGCACCAGACCCATGAAAAACGCGATCATGGTCATGTAACTGATCTGCGCCAGCGAGAACGGCATCACCTTCACGGCCGCGCCGTACGCCGTGCACAGAAATCCGGCCGTCCCGAAGTGGGCCAGATTCCAGATGATTTCCTTGGCTACCGTCCAGCGGGCTTCCACAAAGAGCGTAGGTAACAGGCGCCGCAGCGCATAGAAATTGAGGAAAACGGACACGGCTGCCACCAACCCGTAGCCAGCCAGAATCAGGTTCTTAGACGGGTCATGCCAGTTGTAGGAACCGAACGGCTGAAACACAATCAAGGTAAACGCAATAATGACCCCAAACAGCACCGACAACACCAGGGTTCTGGAAAGGGTCAATTCACTCAAAGGGTACGGCTGCCGGAAAAACGAAAGCATCATCTCAACTTCTACAGGAATAAGATGTTAAAGATAAGCAGTTTCTGGCGGGGAAAGGCTTCTGCGGCCAGGGATTAATTTCTGAATGTCCGTTTTCGGCCTCGTTTCTGGAAATGAAGCCGAAAACGGAAAAATCAGCGTACACGAACTTTACTTGATGATAATGTCATATTTGGCCAGCAACCCCAGCGCGCCTTGTTGGGAGAATTTGGCTTTCTTGATGCGGTTGAGGTCTGGGTCCAGGGCGTAGTTAATCGCCGAGGTGAAATCTGCTTTCTCCAGGTTACTCCGCTGGAACACGGTGCGCTGCAGGTCACAGTCCAGGAAAACGGCGCTGGTCAAGTCGGTGTCAGTGAAGTTGGCTTCCTTGATGCTACAGCTTTTGAACGTGGTTTTCTTGAAATTCTTCTTCCCGAAGTACGCGTAATCCAGCGTACAACCCGTGAACGCCACCGAAAACAGAAAGTCATGGCAACCGCTGAAATCCACGCCCATCAGTTTGCAGTTCAGAAAGCGCACGTCTTGCAATTTGGCGTCTGCGAACTTGACCATGCTCAGGTTGCACGCCTCAAACACGCACTCAGAAAACCCGTTACGCGACAGGTCTGTGTGGGAGAAATCACAGTTTTTGAACGTGCAGCCGTCAAACTCGCGGCCGGTAATGCCCTGGTTGGCGTAGGTGATGTTCTCAAATACCTTGTTTTCGTGCAGGATTTCTTTCATGGGGAAAGCCTATTTTATTGACCAGATGATAGACACATTATCAATAAATACCAAATCATTTGGGGTGAAGCCCATCATTGGTCCAGTTCCTACAGCATTTGCCTCAACCATATCTGCGCTAGTAGCCTTGTCTTCCAAATCCTGCATACCACCATAGTAGCGGTTGCCATAACTGATGTCTATAATTTTGCCTAACCGAACTCCGGTAGACTGAGCCATTAATTGTGCTTTGTGTTTAGAGTTTTCAATAGCAAGTTTTATCAGTTCGTCCTGAACTTTTGTTCTCAGTTCATCAGAGAGCTTAAAGTCGAAATTCAGGGTGAAGTCTGTTCTGCTCTTGGCAAACGTATTGAGGATTTTCGTAATAGTTTCCTTGTTGTTTTTGAAATCGACTTTGATTCTCTGCATAGCCACGTACCCACTGTCCACTTCCATCTCTTTTTCCTTTACATAGACCGTGTGCTTATTGATAGTAAAGTCAGTGGTCTTAATATCGTCTTCCTTAAATCCGATGGAGGCAATTTGACTTGTAATGTCTTTTGTCTTGGTATTTAAACCGGTAATTGCTTCACTGAAGTTGAGGTGATTGTTTTTGATACTGATAATCAAAACGCCCACGTCTGGCTTCACCGTGATTTTTGCGCTGCCAATAACATCAATAGTTGGGTTCTTTTTATCTGCCTGGCAAAAGGCAGAAAGGGTAAGAAAAAACAATGGCAGGGCTAGCAAAAAAAATTTCATGGGATTTTTTTAACGATGTAAACAAAACCAGCGGTCTTACCACTGTATCTTCTCTTCAATAAAGGTAATCAACTGATTGGCCATGGCCTGCTGTTCTTCCACCCGCGGGTGGCCCGGCGTATTTTTGTAAGGCATGACCAAGGTGTGGATTTTAGAATCCTGCAAATCTTCCACGGCTTTCTGCACCAGGGCTGGCCACACCGAGCCAGATTTAACAATGTCCATGTTGCCCAGCGCGGCGATGATGTGGGCGTTGGGGTACACGGCGCGTATCTGCTTCACGAAGTTCTGGTACGCCGCCGCCACGGTTTCAGGCGAAGGCCGCGCGTTCCCAAACCGACGTTTGTGTTCGGCGTTGTTGGGCAGGTTGATGATCCAAGAATCGTTCTGGAGCAGGTTGATGACCACAATATCTGGCGCGGGGTTTCGGCTGAAATCATATTGGCTGGCGGGGTCAGACGGGTTGAGGCGGTTAAACAGCTCTGGCATAATATCCTTCTCCCAACTAACGGTAATACCGATGCCGCTTTTGCAGATGCAGGTGTAATCAGCGTTAAAGCGGCGGGCGGTGAGGGCGGCGTAACTCACGTAATTGTCGGTGTTGAGGCCGCGCCACGAGTCTTTGCCCGAGTAGTCATGCACCGCGTAGCCGGCTGTGATGGAGTTGCCGTAGAACTCAATTCGGCGTTTGGGCGGGGCAGGCGCGGGCAGCAGTTTGGTGTTGGGCGCCAGTTCCAAGCCATAAAACGTGGTGGTGCCTTTGTCCCATTCGGTGCGTTTGAACAGTTCCAGCGTGTGTTTGCCGGGTTGTAGCTGCGCGGCCAAGTCATAGAGTTTCTGCACGGTGTCTGGCTGAATAACAGTAATGCTGTCGCCGTCCAGAATCACGTTGTAGTAGCTGTTGCCGGTGTTGTCTTTCAGGCGCGCCTGCACGCCTGTTCCCTCAAAATTAAGTTTGACAGACGTGCCCGACCAATACAGTTCCGTAGTTTCTGCCGTTGGTTTGCCCACCCGGCCCATATAGGCTAATCTTTCGTCTTGCGCGGAAACAGAAACTGATTTAGAGCCTGCACACCCGCCAAGAAACGCGCCGCACCAAAGCAGCAGCGGCAAGGAGTATTTTCTAAAACTCGAATTGAGAAAAATCATAAGAAACCGGAAAAGCCAGGGAAACCCAACAGTTCAAAACTACAGATTCTCCCCACATGTCGGTGCAGCCATGACCAAGAATTTTCAGAAAAAGAAACCCGTTTTGGGGCTCATTTCCAGAAACGAGCCCCAAAACGGGTTTGCGTAAAAGGTATAAACGCTAGTGAATTACATCAGGAAATAACCGTCTGGCTTGAGCGGCTCAGGTATTTCTTTTTCGCCTAAGATTTGCTTGAGGTTGATCTCAATAGTGCGGGCGATGGCAGTTACAGGCGTGTCTGTGGGTTTGTTCCGGAAGGGATCTTGCATGTGGCGGGCCGTTTTCTCCACCAGAAAGAACGTGGAAGCCACCGCCGTGAGCACAGGAATCTCATACACACCAATAGTTTCCACCAGCGTGATGGACAGAATCACCAGAAACAGGTAGATGAAAAAGTGGATGAACATGCTGTACGTGGCCGGGAAAACCGTGGAATTGATGCGTTCAGCCTTGCCCATAGAATCACAGAGCCGTGAGATAATGGCGGCCAACTGGGTCTGTTGCATGTGGTTGAGCACCTTGTGCCTAAACAACTGGTTCAGGTCTTCCATGTGCAGCACCTGCAAGGCCAGCGGCTTGTTTAAATGGGGTTGAATGTACTCAATTTCCTGCGGAGAGAGGAATTGGTGCAGGTTTTCCAGCGGGTCTAGCTTGCGCAAACTCTGGCCCAGGCTGTAACACCACGCCATTTGCCTAAACGCCATGCCCCTGAAAATGCCCTGTATATGCGGCCGTTCGGCGTCTTCGGGTGAAATGAAGGCCTTGAGTTCCAGCACCAGCGCGCGCGAGTCATTCACAATGGCGCCCCAGACTATGCGGGCCTCCCACCAACGCTCGTACGACTGGTTCAGGTTAAAGGCCAGCAGCAAAGAAATGCCCGTACCTAACACAGATGGCAGCGCCGAGGGAATGGGAGGCCAGTTGTCGGCCCAGATGGATTTGATAATGTGAAAAGTTATGGAGAACAGCAGCACCCGCAGCACATCTACCCGTATTTTTTGGAAGATGTACCTAAAGGGGATATTTTCTGATAAAAGCATGGCCAGCTAATTGTTGTTTGCAAAAGTTAACCGGTTTGTGGCCTTTCTGTTTTGGGGCTCATTTCCAGAAACAAGGCCTAAAACAGGAATTTCTACTCAAGCGTAGCCCACCATTTCTTAAAGAGCGTCACTTCGCCCACTGCCCAGCGCTGCCCAATAATGGGTGTGGCCAGTTGTATGTTCTGTTGCGCGGCGGCTTTGCTTAGGCGGTCAATAGGTTCTTTCCAGGGGTGCAAGGCCAGGGAGAAAGCGCCCCAGTGCGTGGGCATTAAGACTTTTCCTTTCAAATCAAGGTGCGCCTGCGCGGTCTGCTCGGGCATCATGTGTATGTACTGCCAGGCTTTATTATATTGCCCGCACTCCAACATTGTCAAATCAAAAGGCCCGTATTTGTCGCCAATCTCTTTGAAGTGCGTGTCATAGCCAGAATCTCCGCCGAAGTAAATAGAATGGTTCTGACCCTTGACCACATAAGAACACCAAAGCGTCTTGTTTCTATCGGTGAGGCTACGGCCAGAGAAATGCCGCGCCGGCGTGGCCACAAACTCAATGCCTGCCGCCGAGGTGTTTTCCCACCAGTCCAGCTCCGTGATTTTGTTTTCGGGCACACCCCATTTCACCAGATGCGCCTTCACGCCCAGCGGCACCACAAAATGGCCGGTCTTGTCTTTAAGCTTGCGAATGGAGCCGCGGTCCAGGTGGTCATAATGGTCATGCGAGAGCAGAACCACATCCAGCGGCGGCAGGTCTTCTATCTTGATGGGCAATTCGTCACTGAACCGCTTGGAACCCACAAACGACACCGGCGACGGCCGTTTCCCCAGCATAGGATCTGCAAAAATGCGTTTCCCGTCCAGTTCAATCAACACTGCCGAATGCCCAAACCACGTAATCTCAGGCGCTGCACTACTAGAAGGTGCCAGATACTCCGCCTGCGTGGGCCGCATCATGGGCAATTGGTCTATGGGCGATGAATTTTCCACGCCCTTCATGAACGAAACGAAAATCTTGGCCTTCTCCCCAAACGACGACTCGTCCATCATAGGCGTGTAGTGCACATTCTCAAACCGGCCGTCTTTGTATTGCTTCGATTTCTTGATTCTATCCAGGCTCTGGCCCTGCGCCGCGGCCCCAAACTCCGGCGCAAACGCCATAAACAAGGCCCCGCCCGCCGCCACCGACCCTAGTATGGAAAAGAGAATAATCATAAATTTCTTCATTACACTTGAATGTTTCTTGACATACTGGCAGCAAGGCAAAATGTTTACCCCCTGCAAGATACCAGGTACGTTGGTTTTAAGGCTGGCTTTTATTTGTATGCATTCCGACTTTCTCTAAAGAAGTTGGGGCATAAAGGTGATTTCAAGAAACAAAGGCATTTGGAAAAGCAAAGATTATCAAAGCGTACAAATTAAGGAGCCTTTGTAGAAAACTGTAGGGGCGTATTGCATACGCCCTGCGCATTCCCGGTCAATTGATGCTCGTAATTGAACTGTATTTTAGAAATGACTTGGAACATTACTGCTGCCACCGCAAGGGCGTATGCAATACGCCCCTACATGAAATGCGTGGGCAAATGAAAAAAAACATCTTGAGCCTTCTTAGGAGACGATCTGCGTGCCCCATGCTGTTCGGGATTTCTAATCCCGAACCACTCTGTCGGGGATTTACTAATCCCCGTTGCTGGTCTATTGGGAAATCACATGCACGGGGGGATTGATAAATCTGAAAGTGTGATAGAGCGTTAAATATATCTCAATCATTATTAAAGTACTCCCTCACCCTAACCCTCTCCCAGGGGGAGAGGGGATTTATCAGGTTTCCCGTTTTTGGGCTCGTTTCTGGAAATGAAGCCGAAAACTGAATGCCATATCTTACTCTTCTTTCAGTAAGAACAAATCCAGGGCGATTTCATCGGCCAGCAACTTCCCTTCCTCAGTTAAAAGCAACACGCCTTCGTTTTCTTGCATAAGGCCTTTGGCGATAATCTGCTGGAGGTACGACGCGTGCAAGGCTACTAAATCCACATTCCATTTCGACCTTATATAATGCGTGTCACAGCCCCAGCTGGTTCTGAGGGTGGTCATCACATATTCGTTCACGCGGTCTTCTACGGTCAGTTCTTCTACGGTGCAGGGCAGTTGGCCCTGGCTCAGTGCCTGTACGTACTGTGGGTTGTGGGCCACGTTGAACTGCCGGCTTTTGCCATTGAAGGAATGCGCACTGGGCCCGATGCCGACGTACGGTGTCTGCCGCCAGTAGCTGCTGTTATGCTTGCTTTCAAAACCGGGCTGGCAGAAGTTGGAGATTTCGTAGTGCAGGAAGCCGTGGGTTTTGGCCTGGGTCATTAAGAGTTCAAACTGCTGCGCCACGCTTTCTTCCTCGGCGGGTGTGAACGTTCCTTTTTTCAACCTGTGCCCCAGAACGGTGTTGGGCTCAATGGTGAGGGCGTAGCAGGAAAGGTGCTGTACGTTCAGCGCGAAGGCCTTGGCCAAATCCTGTTCCCAGAGCGCTTCGTCTTCGGCGGGAATTCCGTAGATCAAATCCAGAGATATGTTATCAAAACCTAGTTCCTGCGCCAGTTGAATGCACCCCTCGGCCTCCCCAGCGGTGTGCGGACGGTTCATCAACTGTAGATGCGGGTTGTGGAACGACTGCACGCCAATGCTTAATCTATTCACGGGTGATTGGCTGAGTAATAGCAGTTTTTCGGGCGTAAGGTCGTCGGGGTTGGCTTCCACTGTGATTTCTGCGGCTGGATTTATCGGGAAGACGAGGTGAATGGTATCCAGCAGGCCTTGCAGTTCCGCTACTGATAAAATGGAAGGCGTGCCACCGCCGAAGTAAATAGTGTCAATGGTTTCGCCGGACAGGTAATTTTGTTGCAGGCGAATTTCCTGGTGCATGGCAGCCAGCACGGCTTCTTTCAGCTTTAAGGACGTGCTGAAGTGGAAGTCGCAGTAATGGCAGGCTTGTTTACAGAAAGGGATGTGCAGATATATTCCGGCCAAAATGCGGTAATGGGGTTTTTAAACGTTGTATTCCAGCGGAGCGCCATCTAATGTAAGCGGCAACCCGTACCTTAGACACCATGAAGGCAAGGCTGAGTTCCGGTTGCGTCCACAAGAAGTTTCGGCAAAGATACAGAATTACGGCTCTGTTTCTGGGCCTATGGCTGTGCGGCTTTCTGGCGCAGGCCCAGCAAGACCGCCGCGTGGTGCAGATTCTCGCTGAAACCCCGCAGGCCATGACCGTCTGGAAGAAATGGCAACCCAAACTCACCGCCAAAGACTCTTTGGGCACGCGGCAGGAACTCCAGAACTGGGTCTTGCAACTGCACCAGGAAGGTTACCTCACCGCTTCTATTGACAGCCTCAGCCTGGTAAAAGACACTTTGCGCGTGTTTGCCTACACCGGCCAGCAATACCAGTGGGCATCTCTTCGAAACGGAAACGTAGGCGAAGGTCTGCTGGAAAGCGTGGGTTTCCGGGAAAAGATGTACCAGAACACACCATTCCGCCCGGCGGAATTTGCGCGGCTCCAGCAGGCTATCTTGCGCGAAGCCGAGAACTCGGGTTTCCCTTATGCTACCGTAAAAATAGACTCCCTCCGGATTTTTGACGACCACCTGGACGGCGTGTTGCACGTGGTACGCGGGCCGCACATGGTCATTGATTCCATCCAGATTATTGGCACAAGCAAGTTGCAGCAAACGGCGTTGTACCGGTACACGCAGCTTTTTCCGGGGCAGCCGTTCTCGCAGCAGCGCTTGGAGGCGGCGGCGCGGGCGCTCAGGCAATTGCCCTTCGTGCGCGTTAGCCGGGAGCCCGAAGTGTTGTTCGCCAAAAACCAGGCCCGCCTCTATTTCTTCCTGGAAGAGAAAAAATCGAATCAGTTTGACGGCATCATCGGGTTTTTGCCAGACCCCAACTCCACAGAGAACAAGCTGCTAATCACCGGCGAAGTGAACCTGCAGGTGCGCAACCTGCGCGGCAGCGGCAAGCAGATTGGGCTGCACTGGCGCAAGGTGGACCGCAATTCGCAGCTCATGGACGTGGAATACCGGCACCCGCATTTCTTTTCCACGCCCTTTGAGGTGGCCGCGCTGTTCCATCTGTATAAACAAGATACCTCGTTTTTGAATTTGCGCCCGCGGCTAGAGGTAGCCTACCCTTTGTCAACCACCAGCCGCGTCACGGTGTTTGGCGAGTTGCTGAGCAGTCAGTTGTTGTCGCCGGAGGCTTTGCGGCAGCGCACCTCAGATTCCTCGGCCATTGACGCCAACTTCACTTCGTATGGCCTGTCTTATGCCTATGCCAACCTGGACGACCTGTTTTTTCCGCGCAAGGGCACGCAGGCGTATTTTCAGGGAGCCGTGGGCCAGAAACGGATTCTGCGCAACGCCCGCATTGAAGGCAGTTTCTATGACACATTGCAGCTAAGCACCACGCAACTCTCGGTGGCCGGGCGGGTGGAGCGGTACTGGCCCGTGACCCGGAACGGCGTTCTGCTCACCCGTCTTCGTGGCGAGGCGCTCCTGAACCAACGCCTGTATTTGAACGAGTTGTTCCGGCTGGGTGGCCTGGCCTCTCTGCGCGGCTTTGATGATTATTCGTTTTACGCCTCGTCTTTTGGCATCAGTACGCTGGAGTACCGGCAATATACCGGTGAAGATTCGTATGTTTTCCTGCTGTATGACCAGGGATATCTGCGAAGAGACCTGCCGGAGGGAAAAAATTATCAGTGGGTGACGGGCGTGGGCGGCGGCATTAGCTTCAGCACGGGAGTGGGTGTGTTTCAGTTAGTTTACTCGGTGGGGCGCACGCCGCAGGAGCCGTTTAGCCTAACAAGAGGCAAGATTCACTTCGGGATTACAGGCCGTTTTTAGCCTCTAAATTGAAAATGATGCAAAAAACGTTTGGAGGATATAGAAAAAGCCCCTACATTTGTATTACAAACAGTGCGGGATGGAGCAGTTGGTAGCTCGTTGGGCTCATAACCCAAAGGTCACAGGTTCGAGTCCTGTTCCCGCTACCTTATAGGACAAATTAGCTTTATTGCTGATTTGTCCTTTTTTATTGCTATTTAACTCGCTATTAATCAGGTATGTAAGTTTGAAAGGATCGCTTGGGCAGGTGGTTCGATGTAGTAAATCCTCAAACGTGAATTTTTGCGTAAACATCGAACCAATCAGCTCCCTTTTATCTTCAGTCCCTGCATTCTCAAAGATTTCATCCAACCGAGTAAGGTTTTTAACTGCTTTTTCAACTAAAGTTTCAAGGTTCGCCCTGCTAGGTTTGTATGCAGGGGTTGCAAGTTCTGCTAACTGTGCTTCTAGTAGATTAATTTTCTGCTCGCAATCGGCTTTTATATTCCTGTACTCGGCCCCATCCAAATCTCCAGCCAATAATAAATCCCTCGCTCGGGCTAATTTGTTTGTGAGATGTGCGAGCTCTACTGTGTGTTGTTTGCGACTTTCCTGTTGGTATTGGCTCCTGTTATGGTATGTATCTAAAATTACCATTTTAAAGAGTTCCTCCACCGCTGGGTTGAGGATATAGCGTTTGAGTTCGTTAACAAAAGCCTGGTTCACCTCAGGCGCTTTATGGCGACAGCCACACTCTGTAGAACAATGGTAATAGTAATAGTGCTTATAACGTCCTCTAGAGGCACTACCAGTAAGGGTGCGGGTGCAATTTGAGCAGGTAAGAAAGCCACGCAGGGGAAGCATCTCCATGGAAACCACTTTAGTGGCTAATACCCTCTTCTTGCCATTTAGCATCTGCTGCGCCTCATAAAATAGGGTTTCAGAAATTAAGGGCTCATGTTGTCCTTGCACCAGCTGTTCTTCTTCGTCCCTGTATTTAGGGACTACCACCTTCCCGCAATAGACAGGGTTGCGGATGAGGAGCCAGAAATTGGTCTTACTGCATTTCAGTCCCAGCCGAAGTGCCTTTTTCCAGACCTGCTCAACAGTAAATATCCCCTCTGCTATGTCCTTGAAGACTCCCTTCATGATAGACGCCTGTGGCTCTTGCGGAACAATCTGTTTGCGACCGTTATCTCCTGTTTTGTTAGCGTATCCAATTGGTGCACCTGTCATCCAGCGGCCTTCTTTTCTGGCTCGGCGCATCCCATGGAAAACGTTCAGTGCACGGCGGTCATTTTCAATCTCAGGTGCGGTCAGGTAAATGGCCAGCATCATTTTATTCTCAGGGATGCTGGTATCCAATGGCTGCTCAATAGCCTGTGGTTCCACTCCCAGGGAGCGGAGCGTATTAATCATCTGATAGGCATCTGGGGCGTTACGGCTGAAACGGTCCCATTTGGTGAACAGGATTAACTCTGATTGATGTTTGTGTTTTTTAAGATAGGTCAGAAGTTTCATCCATTCTGGTCTCTGGAAGGTCTTGGCAGAGTGGTCTTCATAGATGACTTTTCTGATAGTGATCTGGTTGAACTCGCAGTACTTACGCAAAATCTCTTCCTGGCTTCTTTGGGAATAGCCTTTGTCAGCCTGTTCGTCTGTGCTTACCCTTATGTATAAATCAGCTGCCTTCATAAGATAAAGATTTGGACTTCAGCTAATTTACAAAACCTAAAGGAGTTTTGCCAGATTCGTTGAGATCGATTTAATGGGCATGGTATCCATAGTTACATCAAAAGACACAAAACTAAGCTTGCCTTAAGTAGAACCGTGGCAATGTGGAGAACCCTTGATTGGGTGTCCCACATTGCCACGGCTTAGTAGAAGTGGTGTCTGTTTTTATAATAAGCGGATGACCATTGTTACCGGCAGTCAATGCCTATGACTCCCAAGCGAAGGAAGGGCATTCATTCCGGTGCGAAGTTAGCCCGCGTTCCGGACACGGGTTCTCTGCGCCAAGGTTGTACGCAGAAAATGGGTATCCCCTGACGGGGACCCTCCGCATTTTCTGCGTCTCCACCTTGCCCTCAGTCCATCCCGCGGGCTGATAGGGCACCATAATCAATTTCCTACCTTTAAAACTGTACGATTATGGAAAAGCGCATTGTAAAATCAGAGCCTTGCAGAGTAGCAGAAGTAAAATTGACTTACCGTTCAAAGGTGAGACCGACCGACATGACTAAGATTACCTGCTCAGTTGATATCTATGGGTTGCTGGAACAAAACTGGGACAAGGGCAAGTTGGAGTTTGTGGAGCAATTCAAGGTTCTGCTGCTTAACCGAGCTAATAAGGTGCTGGGTCTTTATGAACTTTCTACAGGCGGAGTGGCAGGAACGGTAGCTGACCCTAAGCTCATCTTTGTAGCCGCGTTAAAAGCATGTGCCTCTGCCATTATCCTGTGTCATAACCATCCATCCGGCAACTTGCAGCCAAGCGCAGCTGATATCCAACTGACAAAGAAAATAAAAGAGGGAGGCAGCCTTCTGGATATAGCTGTCCTAGATCACATCATCCTTACCAGTGAGGGATATTACTCCTTCGCTGACGAGGGGCTCTTATGAGCCCCTCTTTTTTGCCCGTTAAGTCGATGGCCTGTGATCATTGGTCTAAAGCTTTGCATGATATTCGCGAACACGAGGAGTGTTCGGCAAGATGTATTTTTGTCCACAAAAATGCCCTTTGCCCTCAAGGGCATAGTCGAATCCGCTGCGGAACTTGCGGTTTCAGATCTCCTGAATAGCATAAATTTCATTAGATGAATCGGGGTGCCCAATGGAAATACTTCTGCCCCGTGATGTTTACGCGACCTTTTTTAACAGCGCTGCTCATCTACCCTTCTCATACATTTACTTTTACCCAACCCAAGCGGTAGCCGTGGAAATATGGAAAACCCTCTGCGGGTTTCCAACATTTCCACAACATGGTGGCGGTAGCTTCTTTTTTTAAATGAGGTTGAAAAGCTCCTCATCCTCAGCTTTAAACTTATTGATGTCAGTGAGGAAAAGAGTATGCATTCCATCACTCAGGTAGCCAGCGGGCTTAATAGAATCTCCATCAGTTGTTTTCCGTGGCACTATCAATATACTCTTCAACTCTTTCTCACTTGTAAGATTAACGTATCGCCTAAAGTTTTGCTAGAGTGCCTCTGTATTTACATTTGGTTTCAAAATTGAGCTAAGTAGGTATTGCAACTGCATAAGTATCATACTATTGCACATAGAAACAAATGAAATTCTCTGGATTGAAAATCCTAACACTACCCTTGGCCAAAAGAGATATGCAGTATCACATTTCTTTCTCTCTTTCATTGTTAGGCACGGCACTAAAGTACCCATCCCATATAATTTCCTATTTACGGCAAGAAGGTAGCCGCCGTGGGAATAGGGAGTCCACTTTAGCTATTCCTATGCAATTGGGCAATGGAGGTGTTTAGTTCGCCAAAAATTGTCGGCCCTGCCAATTTCAAACCCATTAAGTTTGACACTTATTCTTAAAATGCATCTGATTTCCTGAAAATCAGGAGACAATATGTTCTCCAAACCAAGTGGACGGGTACTGACTGTTCTTATACTCCTTAAAAGGGTTTTCATTTCTATATATATAGATCAGCCAGAGCAGAATCACTTGATTCATAGTGAATATTCACGCCTTTCTAGTATTTCACCTTTGGTACAGTTATCAGATATTGCCACAGGTTGAAAACATAATTTACTGCTTGGTTTAGGATTCCTTTCTTGCAGGCACAAGTAATAACCTTCTTCCAAGGACAGAATGGGAAAATCCCTTTCTAACACAGTTCGGAAAGTACAAAGCTCATTCCTAAACTTCCCAAATGAAGCTCAGACAACTGGGCAACACCTCGAATCAACTTCCTCTCCTGGCCTAATTAGCATGGCGGAATTGCATTGAGGCGCATTGATACCGTGATTAACCATTTTTTCCTTTTCAATGCCCAGTTCCACTATTTGGATAAGGCGTTTAGGCAAGCTCAAGAATTAACATGGTCTGCGGAAGCCAAGGGGCTGACCACCTAATGTGACTAGCAAAAGTGGTGCAGTACCCACTAAAAAAACGGACTGGTCTCGTTCAGAAGTTTCAACGAGAGGTGGAAACCGAAAAACCTTATGAGTAGGGAGGTCTTAAAAAGCAGAAGAAGATGTGCGAAGCAATGTTGAAAAGTACAGTGGATCGTGACCACAGGTCTGATTGGTGCGAAGGGGAAACCCAAACCCAAGCAAAAAACATAGCAAGGGCCAATTATGTGCAAAAATATCCTCATGATGACTTGAACAAAACTGTCAATGAGGTAAAACCCCGTTTGTCAATGGCAACTGATGTCCTGAGATGAAATTAGTAAGCACATGCAAAAATTCACACAGTGCTAATTTCCGCCCTAATACTCTTTTAGCGACGGTGATGAGCCCAATGGCTTGTTCTCTTTGAGTCAGGAATCATAAAGACCCCGAATCACCTCCGTTGGTTGTTGTATATACAGAAAGAAATGATTGTCAGGAGGTAGACCTACTCAGGATGCGCCTTCTCTTTACAACGATATGCTTACCGTGAGTTTCTTGGCTAATGTTGTTGCAAGGAAAGGGTATATAGTAATCACCTTAAGGAATATACTATATCTTACCCAAAGAAGCAACGGCTTTCATTCAAGCATAGGTGGTGCACCTGAACGATGCGTTTACCCGGCGATTGGGAGTCTATGCCCTTTCTGGTGAGACTGCCGCGCAACACTTCAGCAAGGGAGTCTTACCTGCTTATTTACACTTGGGGTTTTTAACCACCTTGTATCCAAGTTTTGCATTTCCAGCATCTGCTATCACTAAACTAGGGGGAATCCTTACCCAGGTCAAAAACTCCTTTGCAAACCTCAAAGTAGGGTTTGAATACGAAGACCAGACCTTTACCATAGGTATTTACTAACTATAGGGAGGCGGTTGATGTTGAAGGGGTGGATAAAAAGTGTCAGTGGGAAAGATTAGGATGGTTTATCTTAAAATCAAGCAGGCATCTTGGAAGGCAAACAAAGGGGGACGCATAAAGGAATAACAGCTATGACTAGGCGGCAAAATCACGCATTAAACTGTGAAAAACAACGCACTTCTTATAGTTCACATGAGCTTCGTCTATTTGATATTGCAATAGGTGAAAGTGGTCGTACAAGCCAAGCGAAGGAAACCCATATTTGACAGAGGGAGAAATCTATCCTCCAAAAAAAGGAGAACCAAACGTGTGCAGATTTGGAGGTGTTTGAGGCATAGACATGTTTATTAGCGGCTTTTCTTGCCCAGTGATTTATTTTTTCGGCAAAAAAAAGCTGCTAGGTTTTATATTCACTTCATTGCACTGCTCTAGTCAGATACTGATAGAGAACTTTAAGGGGATTTAAGCTTTTTACATACTATTGAATGCTATCCACTTTCTCTAACTGAGCCATAAAGGCTACATATGCATTCAGGCTGCCGGGTGTTACTGCCTTCTCCTGCACTTTAGTTACTTAACCTTTGATTGCATAGAGTGTAAGGGCGCCAAGAGCCCGGCCCAGTATCAGAGTCATTTTATTAGCCCCTGCTTCCTCAATAAAAGGAAAGGCCTCTCCAAAGTCCATACTTACCGGAATGCACGCCACAAAACTACTTGAAGCTAATCATTCTGGCTGCTTTTTGATTTGGAGCGCCATCAAAAGAAGGACACAATTTTGTAAGGCAGGTTACTGTATTTCAAATCTTCCAAGATGATTCCTTTAATGGAAGAATATTCAGTGTGAAGAAAATTCCGAGAATAATGCTGATTCCTGGGGCCTGTCAATAAGCAAAGAGCTGGATACCTATAAAATAATCATGGAACTTTTAACAACAGAAGGTCAGTGAATGACAAAGGGTTGACCCCCCTTAGTGACAAAACAAAAATTGGAATAGGTTTCACCGCCTCCCCTAGACATGAAGGTTTATGAACAAGGCTGAGGTGAAATCTGAAAAGTATTTACATGTAGAATTTAAAAATTGAAACAATGGAAACTATTCAAATTACACAAACCGAAGTAAGTTTTAAAGATCCTTTTCAGCCAGTTGTTTCCCAACCTATCGAAGGGGAAGCCACAGAGTCCTTTTCTATTGAAGTATCTGGCCTAGGCCAACTGACTGGGATCTCCTACACTGTTCCAGCACATTCTGAAGGCAGGATAAAAGCAAATCTGCAAATTTCTGCACTGTCAAGCGCCGATGTGAAAAATCTGAATGATTTGGCACTGGGCATGCTGGACGCCTCTTACAAAGAGGAAATAAAAGAGTATGAGAAGACTTCGGCGAGCGCTAATATCTCCGTTTGGTCATGGTTCTTCGGTGGGGGAGGCGCCTCTGCGTCGTATGAGAAGACAAAGGAAACAATGAAATCCAAGGGGCTCAGTGACGCGCAGATTACAATGCTTATGGACGCTTTCCTGGAGCGGGCAAAGAGTATGTCAACCGTGGAAATCGATTTCTATGTCAATAATTCGGCAAACGACTATTCCGTTAGCGGGGATCTTTATCTCTATACCGTTTCCGGAACGATTAAGACGGAGAAAGGTACGGCACAGTATCGCATGCTGGCTGACCAAGCGAACGCCGGTGGTCCACCGCCCACTGGGGGAGGAGCGCCTTCCTCGGGGACTATTAAGTTAAATTAACCTCTGGTCCCAGAGGGCATCATAAGGATTCATGATGTCATACGCGGCATCATGAATCCTTATGATGAATTTTTACTTTAGTTAGGCAGGCATTGCCTGCCCTAGTCCGTGTAAGGTATTGTAATTGCAAATTAAGTTTAAAACCGAGTCATGAACCTAAGCAAAGAAGAACTGGCATTACATGATGAAATGGCAGATAAATTACCTGAGTTAATAAAAGAGTATCTCACAAGACCGGATATAACCTCTGTCAGTGTTTCAATAAAAATAATTGATGGTCAGTTAACTGATCGACTGAGTTTTACATTTGGGGTAAGGAAAAAGCTTCCACAAGGGCAAGTTGAGAAGCCCTTGCCTTCCAATATAGATGGCTTTCCAACTGATGTAATTGAGTTTGAGATTCCAAAGTATAGTTTAATGCCATCATTCAGTGAATTGGAGACCTCAAGAACTGAGAAAACGGACCCGCTGATAGGCGGTGTCAGCATTTCTCCAGACTATGAGTTAGAAGTAGCAGGGGTGAAAAGTAAGACTCGTGGGACTTTAGGGGTTATGGTAAATAAAAGCGGAGATGACCGGCCTTATTTGATAACCTGTGCCCACGTTTTAGCTGGAACAAACACCCTGTTAAACTCAGCCGTGTGTCAGCAGTCAAAGTGGGAAACCGCATTAGATTACTGTCACAACTGTGCTGATCTGAAGGCATATTTCCATGAAAACGTTACTTATGTCCGTGAATCCAAATCAATAGAAGCATGGCTTGACTGTGCCGTAGCACGGAAAGGGTGGTTTAGAAATGTAACCATTGGCAAAGTATACGGGGTTGACAAGCCCATTCTAGGCTTTGTTCCTAGTATAAGGGCTGAATTGATTGGGGAGGAAGTTTGTAAAAGCGGCATAAAAACAGATGTTACAAAAGGTACCATCCAAAGTATAACCTTAAATGCCAAGCTGGAGAACTTTGATGGCACTGAGGAAATCGCTAGAAATCTAATTCAGGTGATAGGCAAATCAGGGGATTTTTCCCAATCTGGGGACTCCGGCTCTGCCGTATTCCTAACTTCCAACTCTTTAATGATTGGTTTGCTTGTGGCTGGGAATAACACAATGAGTGCTGTCACCCCCTCAGATGCAATAATGAGTAAATGGCCGGAATTGAGTTTTTAGATTTTCTGGGAATTACCTATTTTTTTAGGGGACTATTAAGGGTGTTTTCAAATACGGCTAGGATGGGGGCACTGGTATCTTTGTAAAGTACTGACATGCTGTTATCGGGATACGGGCGGTCCAGTTTGGAAAACACATAGGTAGGGATAAGGCAGCTGCGATTTCCCATAGCAATGGGCAAGTCCACCAAATGGTAGGAGATGATAATCCTCTTTCCTGGATAAATATTAATCCTTAACCTCCACGTTTGATTTTTGTGCAAAGTTTTCGTTTCCTTCAATTGCTGCTTTTAAGATTTCAATATTGAACGGAATAAGTCTTAAGCTTTCTGTTTAAATGACATTCCTTCTACATGATCTCTTTTTTTTAGCCAAACCGCTAGCACTTTGATAAATGCACCATGTATGTATATTTCTTATACTACTCCCACAGTTAAGCGATTTAAAGTTGCAGGCTTGATGTAAAGCCGCAATTTTATAAACCATTTCCGTTATTTTATAAAAACCCATTTAGGTGTCACCTACTTTACTTTCTTTATTTTTTGTTTTGGCAGTGGTAATTCTTTGACTGAAATTCTGATCAGTTCACTTAGCCAATCCCTGTCCTCAATTTTGGCTCCTATTAAGAAACTCGGTTTTGCCCCCTCATATGGCGAGGCTTCAATGACCTCACCTATGAACCTTCGTCCCGAACTGGTTGGTTTTATAAATAACTTATTGTCACAGATCAGTCCGAATAGTTTTCCGTCACAGTAGACACCATATTCGCCAAACATCTTTTTGGCGGTTATCTCTCCTGCATCTTTGATTTGCCCCAAGACGAAGTATACGAAATTTTTGTCGAATGCCATCAATTGGTCATTTGGTATGAAGTGCCAAGATACGCGATTCTATATCTTTACTGCGCTTGATCTATACTTTATGAATTTGTGTCTCGTTTGTATTTTCTTCCTGAAGGCTAGGTAAACCAATAAGCCACCCATTGCGACACCTTGTGCGAATGCGTAAAACCAAGCCGTGCTGCCCATCAGGATAAGCCTTGAATTCAATAATCATCTAACGTCTACTTTCTGTTGATCCTCTGTTCCAGTGAGAAGAGGGAGCTAAGGAACTGCTCCCCAATATCCTCTATGTCCGTGAACAGCTGTTTCGCGTCATTCACTGTGTCTAAACCCCAAAGCCTGATGAGTTTTTGCTCTTATAAGTTAACTCGTTTTGGAGATAACCCGATTCCATAACCTCATCCATGTGTAGATTATCAGGTATAGGCGAGTTCGTTCACCAAGCTTCCAAGCTCAGATAGATAGCAGGTGAAATTCTCAGTATTCGCGTCGCTGCCCAGCCGATAACCCCTCGCCGCGCCCTGAAGAACATGTGTTTTGAACAGGCTTGGTTAAAACCTATATTCATGGCTGTTCAAATAAGGTTTCGGGGTCTACGCGTAACCAGCTGCAAGCATCCTCCACAGAGCCGAAATACTGGAATTCGAAGGGGGTCCGGTCTCCGATTGTCTGCAGGATACCCTTTGGGGCTATGCGGTTAAAGACATCGGTCGATTCGACCGTTGCTGGCCACCGGATATAGGAGAGTTTAAGGAACTCAAAGAACCGAACCGTGTTTATGTGCTCCTGATCGGTAGGGCGGGTAACTTTCATGTTTCGGCTATCACTCAAACCAAGTTTGACATCCTCCGTGGAAAGTCCAGCATCAGAGAAAGCATCCTGCTTAATTCCTCGCTTGGTGTATAGCCTGGTAGCATACGTAAACTATCTTGATGTGCTCGAAATATTT
The DNA here is from genome assembly GCF_014876185.1 of Rufibacter sp. LB8. Lineage (NCBI taxonomy): Bacteria > Pseudomonadati > Bacteroidota > Cytophagia > Cytophagales > Hymenobacteraceae > Rufibacter > Rufibacter sp. LB8. The sequence continues at coordinate 3,404,715 of NZ_JADALJ010000001.1, forward strand.
GATGATTACGTCCTCGGAATCTTAAAAAGCCATTGGTGAGTTTAAAAGGTGACGGATAATGGTATAAAGTACATTTTGGCTAGCCAAAGTGCTAATATTAGTTCCTTTAGAATAAGAATCCCACCCTAAACGGATAATTAAAAGTACTTTTTCTGCGAGATCCAATATTTCCACTGCGGTTTATCGATTCGGTCTGCTTATTATAGGTTAATGAATGAAAAACCCCCGCGACAGGCGGGGCTTTCTGTCCTCTAATTTTTTTTCGCTACTTTGACTCGACTGTGATGTCCTCCACCTTCTCGATGATGATTTCCGGCTTGCCTTTGAAGTCGATAAGCTTGCCAGTCACGCACACCTCTTTCCCTGCGAGCAATTCCTCAGGCTTGGCGCTGAACTTTCCGCGCAGTTCCTTGGGTACCATGATCGTCACCAAGTGGTTGGGAAAGGCCGCGCCCATGTTCAACAATGTCGGCTGTGTCTATGGAGTTCTCAACAAACTTACCGCCGTAGATCTTACCACAGAATGACCGTCTGGCCTACATGCTTGGTGGCTTCCTGTGGGGTAATCTTAGTTTGGCCGTAGGAGAGAACTGCCAATAACAGTAATGAGAATGTAAAAGCTAATCGCTTCATAAATTTGAATATTTTAAACAAATGATTTCTGAGAGACAAAAAATTAACTAGATAACCCGTCTTAACATCCAGCAAACAGTACCCTAATCAAAAACCTTTATTTTGAGACAACTCTAGAAAAACATAGGGTTAGATGTATATATTGCCTAAATTCAATATATACATCTAACCCTTAACAATATGGAAACTATTCAGGCAATCAAGCCGGGGCCAAAACCCAAGAAACAAGATGGAACACCAGACGAAAGAAGGCGTGTGACTCCAGAGTCAAAGCCGAAACACCCAGATTTGAGACCACATAAGCACAAGCCGGGTGAATCAAAATAACTGTAATCTTTTGTAAAGACATTTCTTATTTAGGGGTGTCTTTATTTTTTAATACTTTACTATAAATGCCCACCGTACCAGGGCGAGTTTTCCTGTGTCCAGCCAATACTCAGTAATCCGAGGTTACCGTTTCCTCATCCATCGCTGACTTCAATGTTCAGCAACGTTCTCCTGCCTCAAGGCACCCAAAATCCTATTTAACAAATGGACTTACTAATAAGTCATGGTCATCCCCAGGTTCACCTGATACTTAATTGATAAAAATGTTGGGAGCAAGAACGCTTAAAGGGTCCATCAATTTTACTAAATCGGCAAAACAATATATTTGGTAAAATAATATATACTATAAAAACCTATATGGGATTCTATTTCAGAAAGAGCGCAAAGGTTGGGCCGTTTCGGCTTAACTTCTCAAAGTCAGGCATCGGCGTATCTGCCGGGGTAAAAGGGGCAAGGGTAAGCATGGGCCCGAGCGGAACTTTCGTGCATCTGGGGGCTGGCGGCATCTACTATAAGAAGAGGCTGGGGACCAATACAAAACCCTCCGGCCGTCCCGGTTATGGCAATACCCCGAGGGAGGAGACATCCCCTCAGATAGGGGAACACACTATAACCACACTGAATTTCGATGGCCTTTCCGACTCCAATTCCCAAGAGTTCATCAAGGAACTTGAATCCAAGGAAGGCAAGGTTTCCTATTTCAAGTGGCTTGGATGGGTTCCTGCCTTGGTGATCCTGTGGGCAATGTTCTCATAGGTGAACGGGGTGATAAAGAGGGACGAGGTTCCAGGGAGGTTTTTTGAGGTTCAAAAACAGGGGGTGAACATCAGAATCGGACCTTCCCCGGAAAGCCCCGCCGTGTTCTACGGCAACCAGGGGGACGCCTTCCTGATAGTTGACAGTACCAATTCCAAATGGACCAAAGTGGCATTGAAGGGTGATATCGTTAAGGAAGCCTATATATCAAGCGCCCTGGGAGAGAACGTGACCAAGGTGGCAAAAGTGATTGAAACCCGTAGGTTCGACGATACTCCCTGGGCAAGGGCCCTTATCTTGCTTTTCACCCTAATATCATTGGGGGCATGGTGTCTCTACATGAGGAAAGTTGACCAAAAGAGACTGACCGTAGAACTCTATTATGCCATGGATGAACAGTTGGAGGAATTGTACCGAAAGTTCCTCGGCTTCTACGGGGAGTTCTCCCAGTCCAGGAAGATATGGCAGAAACTGCACTCCGAGCGGGTGAGCAACGCTAAGTACCATGCCGGGGCCGGTAACCTGGTGCAGCGAAAAAACGTGGGGAAGGTGGAAAAGGACAGCCTTCCCGCCCGCTTCCTGAAGACGAACGTGGAGATTCCCCATATCTCGCTTAAGAACACAGATATGTTCTTCTTTCCCGAGAGGCTCTTGCTGAGACGGGGTAAGAACTTCGCCTCTGTTTTCTACAAAAATCTTGAGGTTGAGGGTTATCCGGTACGTTTCATCGAAGATGAGGGGGTGCCCAGTGATGCAGTGGTCGTAGATCAAACTTGGAAGTACACAAACAAGAGCGGGGGGGCGGACAAACGCTTTAGGGACAACAGGCAGCTTCCGATCTGCAAATACTCTGAGTATCACTTCAAGTCAGGGGCTGGCATAAACGAGGTCATTACCACCTCTAAACTTGGTGCTATGGACAACTTCGTTGATTTCATCAAGGTCGTAGGGAATTATCAGCGGAAACTGGAGTACCAAGAAGCATGATTGCATGGGTTGCGATTCAGCCTTGGCTTTAAATTTAAAGATGTATTGGAGAGTTTGCCTGTCAAAGGTATTCTGGTTTCCAACTTAATGAGAATAAGATGAATTAGATTTAGTCTCGATGGTGAATGACGGAATTTTTGCTTTTCTTATATGAAGTCACTGTATGACGCGAAAAGCTTGATGATGAACCTTCTGGCCAGCCTTCGCTTTTTTTAACGTTCGCTTTTTTTGCGTGTATTGAGGTTCCTCACGTGTAAACATTATTGGCGGCGTCACCACCACCATCCCCAAAGAAAGTGCGCCATGCTACAGGACGCTCTTTCTTTGGTCGGTCTAGATAGGATAATTTGAAACGGCCTGTCTGGGTACACTCCTTTCAGGGATAGGGATTACCTCGGTATAGCGGTCTTCACTGAGGCGTGAAACATCCTGGCTCCTCTCCAACGGGCCGCCTTGGCTTTCTATCTACCTAGTTCGGGTCACACGAAGAACGTTGTCATAGACTGTCACTGTGGAGGTTATTGTGGCAATATCGACCACAGTCACATTCCCCTTGACGTAGGCGGGTAGACCTCTCCAGCGATCCAAACTTCCTGGTCATGGGAAAGGGACTGAGCGTAAGGCCGTCAGGGGGGAATGCCCGGGCGGACCGTATATGCACCGTTTCCTGAAAGTATGGACAGCTCTTCGTATAGGGCCGGATATCCCCAAATACAGGCTGTTATCGGTAAACACCTGTTTTGCGAAGCAAAGGGTCGGTTCTATACCCCGTTCCGACGCTTCACCCCGAGGAAGCGTGTCAAACTGAGACCGCCAGCCCACTTTCTTCCCCACGGGAGTGGGTTATGCCTTTCTCCATTCTAATTCCTACCTCTGGCTTTTTCTCAAATTGCTCCCGCTTTTCCTGTTTTCCCTCCGTATTGAAAATGTTGAAATTCTTAAACCGGGGGGACGCCTCCAGGAATACCTGTGTTTCCTGCCCGTCTTTCATCGTTGTCACAAGGGGTCTTTCCCCCTGCCTGAGCGCCTGAAGCAGGGCCGCTTTGGCGGCAGGATCCTCCATTTCCTTCAAGGCGTACTTTTCAAGGGCTTTTTCCTGGTCAAACCCGTAGGCGGGGTGATGGTACTGGGCCAATACATGATTGCCGTGCTGGTCTTTGGGTTGGTCAAAGTCAATTCTGGTCCATGCCTGGTACCGCTGCCCCTCCAGGCTTACAAAATCATCCCTGAAGACGGACCGCCCCTGTAGCAGATTGGAGGCTTGCTCTGCGGTGAACCCTTTCCCTTTGTCCAGATAGAAAGTATGGGAAACGTCCGGTTTGTAGAAGGTCTGTTTGAAATTCTCTTCCACCAGGGACACTTTTCCGTCCTGCTTGGTGGCAAGGGTGGTTTTGTCCTTTACATTTCTCCCTACCGCCAACTCATGCGTCCCCTCCAGCTTTTTGAAATGCCGGATGGCCTCCACCGGGCTTTGAAAGGTGATGAAGGATGATTTCCTGGCCTGCGGGTCAGAGGAAACCACCATGAACTTCTGGCCCTTTTCCAGTGGGGGGATCTTTGAAAGGGAGGCATCATACTTATTGAAGAAATAGAAATCGGATTGGTTCGACTTCCTGAAGTGCAACGTGAAATCCACCTGTCCCTTTTCAGTAGGGACGGCATGTCTCAGTTGAAAATCAGGAAGTTGCAATTGGAGGTTCTTTTCCAGGGCCTCCTGCACGGGAAAACCGAATTTCAAGTCTTCCAATTCTTTTTTCAGGTGTTCTAAATTGCTTTCGTTCATGTCCGGAAATATTAAAGTGAAAATTTTATAGGGTACAGCATAGCCATCACCATAGCGGACGGGCATTTTCAATTGCCCTGTGGGTAACTTCAAGGGTCACATGGCGGGTACCGGCTTTTTCGAAAATCTCCACCACTAGCTTTCTTCCATCTGTCAGCGTAAGCTTGGGAAGGGCCAGCACAGTGGTCTGTTTTCCTCCTGTTGGAATTCCCCGCAGAGGAAGGTTGTGTGTGTACAGGGGGAGAATCTCCACCTCCTGGCGTACCGACCGCTTCACCGGGCGGCTGTCCTTTGTGTAAAGACGGAGAAAGTCAACCTCAAAACTTAAGACGGAGCCGTTCTTAAACCCTATGGGGATTAAAATGGTATCCCCGGAGGTATGGATCCGGTGCAAGGATACCTTGACCGATCCGCATCGGGTGGTGGAGACAGCGGGCAGGCCGGCTGCCGCCACCGCCGCGCATTTTCGTGCCAGGGAGCCTAATTGGCCGGAAGTGGAATACCATGGTCGTGGGTGGAGTACCATAAGCAAGCAGAGAACAAGGATTTTCATAGGTCAGAGAATTTAAAAGTTGAAGAAATGTGACACGAGCTATGGTCTGGGATTCCCCATTTCATGACAGGCGGAACAGGAGGCGGAGCCCCGCCTTCAATTGGATGCGCACTGATTTTGTTTTCTTCCTGAACAGGCCCTTGGCCACCTGGATACCAGCCCGGGCAACCTGGGCGGGGGGGGAAGGGTCAAGTGCCAGAGCGGAGAGGTGCTGTGCCGCCTCCTCCTTGCCGCCCTGCCAGGTCTCCTTGGCGAGGGAGCCTGTGATGTGCAACCCCTCTTGCCCGTCCAGATCATAGGCCGAAAGGGAGACGGGGATTATTTCATTTCCAAGAAGGATTGTTTTCACATGTATTTTAAGCCGTTCGCCCTCCACCTCGCAGGTTCCGAATAGGAAGCTGTGCTTCTGCAGTGTCCTGTGGTCCAACAGCACATCTTCCAAAAGCCTCAGTCTCACCAGGTCACCCGAAACCACTTTCTGGTCCATGTGGATAATCGCTGCGATGGTGTTGCCAGAAGCAACAGCGCTTCCTGAGTCGCGGATGGCCTGAAGGTCGGCGGGCAGAGGACTTCGGGGGGCTGAGGCTTCTTTCCGTTGCCTGACCCGTTCAGGGTGCTGGATGTCTAATATTTTCTCCAGCATTCCCTCCAACTGCCGCAGTTCGGGGTCTTCCTCCCTCCTTTCCGAGGTCGGGACAGCTTCGCCCACCCTGCCTATGGGGCTTTCCCTCGGAACCCCGGCGGCGGGAATAGGGGAAGGCCGCAGAGGGGGGGCAGCGTGCCCGGAAACCGTGCCCGGCGCCCGTCTGTTCAGTTCTTGGTTCAATTTCTCCATTTGCCGGAGGATCCTTTCCTCCTGCTCTTCGGCGGAAGGGGCCACGGTGGCAGGCGTCAGTGTGTATTCCAAAGAGTCAGGTACCGGCGCCCCCAAGGATAATCCCAGCTTTGCCAGGAGGGAACTGCCCGGATGGGGCGGAAGGTCAGGGGAGTCCCTTCGCACCTGTTCGTAAAGACCGAGCTTGTCCGTGTTTTTATCCTTTAGCACAGCTTCGGGTAATTCCGTGCGCAGGCCGACTAAGGTACCTTGTGCCAGCGTACGGTCGGCATTCCCGCCGCTTTTCAATGCCCAGAAAGAAAGCGTCAGGAAGGGGAAGACGAGAAGGGGCAGCAGCAGGAAGAAGTTCCGTCGCCCTGCGGTGGGAAGGGTGTGTGACTGTTTCATGGCTTCTATCGGTTAGTTGGGAATGGCACGCAGCAAAAGGTAGAGGCAGGTCCCCCCGTACAGGAGGCAGTACAGCAACAGCCCCCATCTGGAAGCACTGGGGGGAAGGGACTGCGCGTTCTTGTTTAGGTAGCCTGCCGCTTTCCGGTGCACAGATAAGATGACACCGGATATTTGCTCCGCTACCCGGTCTCGGCTGGCGGAAGGGGGATTTTGGGGAATGGGCTTTTTCATAAGAATACTCGGTTAAGGTTTGATCTCATCGTTCTGCAGGGTCTCCCACCGGCTGATGAGGAGCCCGTGCGGGTTGTGGTCACTGCGGGGGACATCCCGCAACAACCCCTGGGTCACAAGCCGCCGCGTCAGGGTGGAGGAGGAGCGGACCAGCCGTTGCGTGGCGTAACAGGTGAATTGGAATGGGTAGGACGCGGTATATACCGCCACACTGTCAATAGTGATCTCCTGGGAAATGTTGGCGGTTATCAGATTGGTGTAGAATCCGCTCTCCCTGAGGTTGTCATATTGCCTCTTGGCGGATTCGTCCGCAAGGTAGAGGGCTTTTGACACATGGTCCTGGATGGCCTTCTCATCCGGGCCCAGGGTGAAAAAATAAAAATGGAACATGCGCACATGGTTCCGCGCCTCCACTGGGAGATTGTCTTTCCGAAAGGAGGAGAAAGCCTCCAGGGCTTTGCCGTTGGCGAGCACATAGATGCGTTCCCGGCTGTCCCTAACCAACTGATGGCTTTTGTAGACGGTGAAACCGGTAATCAGGAGGCAGCACGCCACCAAGGCGATGCAGAAAGACCTTACCAGGCGGAAGGCTGAATCAATATTTTTGAGCTGGTTGAACATGGTGCAATAGAGAAGTTTGGGTTAACGTTGGCCGGGGTTGTATTCGCGCTGGGAGGTTCCCTGGGTACCTGGAGGGGCGCCCGTCCCGTGGGAACCACCCTCTCCGTGCAGGAAGGAGCCTGTGCCGTGGACCATGTGCGCCGCGCCCGAGGCCGCCGCGGAGCCGGTGGACGCCAGGAGCAGGGAAACTTTCTGCACCAGGGCGTTGCCTCCCCCGGCATATACCACATAGTTGGCTACGTTGGGCACCGTCAGATATCCCACAATGCCAATGACCATGAAAATGAGGTAAGCGGTGTCCATGGGGCTGAAGAAAGTATCCCCAGCTTCATTGATCTGCCCAATATCCAGTTTAAGCATGTTCTCCTGCACCTTGCCAATGATGCACCCGAAAATATTGGACACCGGGAGCCAAAGGAACACATTGACATAGCGGGCCAGCCACTGGGAGAGGGTGTGTTGGAAACCATCAAAAACAGCAAAGGCGAAAACCAGCGGCCCCAGGATGGCCAGCACTAGCAGATAGAACGTCCTGATGGTGTTGATGCACAGGGAGGCAGCCATGAACAGGACCTGCAGCACTTCACTCATCCATTGTTTGATGGAGTTACGGAAGTTGTAGGAGGCTTTTTCCATCGCGAACCGCACACTGTTGCTTACTTTTTCCATAACCCCCTCCTCCTCCCGCTCCGGATCTTCGGGATGGGTGTAGCGGTACCAGGCGTCGCTGTCCCCCTTCCCATCTTCCCCTACATACATTCCGTGCGCCTCCGACTCCCGCACCGCCTCCTCCTTCTGCCTGAGCAGCTCAGCCACGGCTTTGTCCGAGGCGCCCACCATGGCCGAGGTGGCCGCCACTGTGGGGGACAGCACCCCGTTCAGCAGGGCCAGGACCGCAGGGAAAAGCAGGATGGCCATGCCCAGGGCGAAAGGGCGCAGCAACGGGTAGAAGTCAATGGGTTCGGCGCTGGCGATGTGCCCCCACACCCGCGAGCCGATGTACCATAGGGCGGCAAAACCCGCGATGCCCCGGCCGGCTGCCATCAGGCCTTCGCAGAGCGGGAGCATTTCCCGGTACACCTGGTCCAATACCCCGTGCATCCCCTGCATCCCCTCCGCCATCCCCTGGGCCTGGAGCATTCCAGGGGGTAATACCCCGAGGATGGAAAGGAATACCCGGACGCTCACTTTTGCTTTCATGGCTTTATCCGTTTGGGTGAATTGTGCAGTTGCCGAACAGACCGGGTTTCCTGGAGCTCCCGCATGCGTTGCCGGGAAAGCGTCCCTGCCTCGTCGCTGAAATGGCGGATGAAGGAAAGCCTGTCTCCCATGGCCTGGTGGATCGTGTCGATGGCGCGTAATCGCTCCGCATCCGTCATTCTCAAGGCGGAGGAGGTGAGGACGGTGGTCAATTCCCCCAATAGGCGGGCGCTTCCCTGCAGCACATTCGCATAGACGCTTTCCAGGTAGGAGAGCTCTTCGGGGGTGAATAGGGAGGAGTCTCCAGGCAGGCGCCTTCGCCTGCATTCCCAAAGGATCAGCCGTTGCCGCTGTAGGATCTGGGCGACTAGGTAATACCTTTTCACCTGTGGGCTCACCTCCGTTAAGCCGGTGAGGTAGTCCCTATGCAGGTGGAAATTATCCTCCACCACGTGCTGAACCCCCTGGTAACCCTGGGTGAGGACGTCATATCCCTCCCTCATGTCGGAGAGGATCTGTCTCAGCTGCCCCAGTTTCTCTACGTTCAACAGAAGCTGCCGCACCTCCGTTGATTGGGCATGGCCGGAAAGGGACGGGAGGCAAGCCGTAAGGGCGGGGAGCAGGAGTTTTCGGATTAACAAATCGGATAACGTTTTCATAAGCTTTCAAGGGTAAAGTGTCAGGGCCGCCGCAGAAGGGATATTTCCCGCAGGGCCATAGTTCGCTGGTAGACAAGTGCCTGCACCGCTAGGGCAAACCGGAGAGTATGCCTGCGTTTTTCCTCCAGGAGGGCGATCCGTAGCCACAGCTGGCGCAGACGCTCCGTGTCGTCCATCAGATAGGTTCCAGGGACGGCGACCCGTAGAAGCTCCCCCATGTCCAGGGAAGCGCCCGCCAGCACCCCTTCCCTCACCTGCCGGAGGTGGGCCGCTTGCGGGGGAGTGAGGCCTTCGGTAGGAAGGTTGGCCCATAGGCCTGAAATTGCCCTATGCAGCCGTTGGCCATGCGCCAGGACCTCGGCACGGGCCAGCTTCGGGTTTACAGAGTGGCGGGACTTGAAATATACCCGGTGGAGGTCCGTCTCCTCCCCGGCGGCCGACCGGAGAGTGTCCAGCTCCTGCCCTACCATCTGGTAGCCTCCTTTCAGGAGGGCCCGGTATTGCCTGAGGCCCTGGATTTGGTCCTCCAGGTAGGCCAACTGGGTTTTCTTCTGCCGGAGGAGCTCATCCCAGGTTTGGGACAGTGCAGGCCTCAGGCCAAGGGCCAGCAACAGGGATAAGCACAGTATTTTCATGGCTTGGGGGTTAAAGTGGGTAGGGCATACAACTGGCGGAGGGAAGCGATCTCCCGGGTGCTTTTGGCGCGTTGCAGGGCTATCCCTATGTTCTGGCGGTTGAAGCGCTGGAGGTCACGGTGGACCGTCGCCAGATGGTCCGCCGCGGTGGCCAGAAGGGCAAGGCGCCCGGCGTCGCCCATACTGGTGGTGTTCTCGGATGCCACTACCTCCACCTGCCGGAGGACCTGGTGGTTGGCGGCCAGCAATGCCGCGTACACCCGCCCCATGTCCCGTAACTCCCTGGGGGAGAACATGGGGCTATGGCGGAGGTGGCCCCAGACCCTCTGGTACTCCCGTATCAGTTGCTGCTGGTCCCGGAGGATGTCCTCCATCGCCACCGAGGCCCTGACGGCTTCCTTCACGTGGCGCAACTCCGTGAAATATTGTTCATACTGGGTACGGTGCATGTCAGCCCAGTCAGTGATCTCCCTCAGTTTCCGGCGGGATAGCTGGTACTCCATCGTCTTCTGGGCGGTCTGCAGGCGGAGCGTCTCATTCTGTAACCGTTGGACTTTCAGGTCCATAGCTTTGATGGCTTTGGTCACTCCCGCCTTGATGACCTCCACCACGGGGAGTTGGGCGAAGGCGGGCGGCCAGGCCATGGACATGGCCAGAACCAGAAGCCAGCAGCGTTTGGGTGTGCACCTCTTCTCCATAAGTGTTCTATTTATTGTGTAGGTTCTTTCTGATTTCATCCGCCAGGGCGACCACCCCCTGGGCCATGCCGCCATGCCGGGCCGCCTTGCGCTGTACTTCCAGCTTCTCCGACTCCTCGGTGGTGTAGGTGAGGTATTCCTCCAGCGAGACCTCCGTGCGGTACACCTGGCTGACCCTGCCCCCGAGACTGATGAACACCTCTTTGTATTTTCGGGTGGGGTCGTTGGCTTTGTTGAGGGAGAGCACCTGGGTCTTCTCCTTCTCCGTGAGGCCTAGGAGTTCCTGTACCTGATCGAACTTGTTCTGGTACTTGGCCTGGTCCAGCAGGATCTTACAGTCACTGTTGCTCAGGATGGCCTGTTTGACCACCGGTGAGGAGATGATGTCCTCCACCTCCTGGGTGACCACTACCGCCTCCCCGTAGAATTTGCGCACCGTCTTGAAGAGATAGCGGATGTATTCCGCCATCCCTTCCTTGGCGATGGCTTTCCACGCCTCCTCGATGAGGATCATTTTCCGGATGCCCTTCAGCTTGCGCATCTTGGAGATGAAAACCTCCATGATGATGATGGTCACGACCGGGAACAGGATGGGATGCTCTTTGATGGTATCCAACTCGAAGACGATGAACCGCTCCCCCAGCAGGTCCAGGTTCCGGGTGGCATTCAACAGGAAATCGAACTCGCCGCCTTTGTAATAAGGCTTGAGCACATACAGAAAGTTGGTGACGTCAAAATCCTTCTCCTTCACCTTATCCTGTTCCAACACCTGCAGGAACTCCCCGCTCAGGTACTCATAGAAGGTGTCAAAGCAGGGGAAAAGCGAAGGGTCCGCTTTCAATCGTTCATAATACCCCTGCAGGGCATGGGAGAGGGCCACATATTCTGACCGTCCGTAGGTTTCGTCCTCTTTTTTCCACAGGGCCAGGAGCAGGGTCTTGATGCTCTCCTTTTTCTCGGTGTCCAGGGAATCCCCATCCTGGATGTAGAAGGGGTTGAAGCAGAGGGGCTGGGCTTCGCCGTAGGTGAAGTAATACCCTCCCACCAGTTCGCACAGTCCCTGGTAGCTGTGGCCGACATCCACCACCACCACATGCGTGCCCTGTTCGTGGTAGGAGCGCACCATGTGGTTGGTGAAAAAGGATTTCCCGCTGCCACTGGGGCCCAGGATGAATTTGTTGCGGTTGGTGATGATGCCCTTCCGCATAGGTTCGTCCGAGAGATCCACCTGCACTGGCGTACCGGATACCCTGTCCCCCAGCCGGATCCCCACGGCGCCGCCGGTGGAGCGGTAGCCGCTTTCCAGGGTGAAAAAACACGCGGCCTGCTCCAGGAACATGTCAATGGTTTCATTCATGGGGAAATCACCCTCGTTGCCGGGGAGTCCGGCCCAGAAAAGCTGAGGAGCCCCCACCGTTTCCAGTTTAGGGGTGGCGTCCATCTGGGCCAGGGCTGCACTGACCATGTTCTTCAAGGCCTTGCCTTCGGTGGGGTCATCCGTCCAGGCCAGGAGGTTGAAGTGGGCCTTCACCGGAAGCCGCTGGTCAGCGATGGCCTCTTGGAGAAAGGCGTGGGTGGCGTCCCGGGCGATGGCGTTCTCCCTGGAGTACGCGGCAAGGGATTGCAGCCGCAGCCGCTTGGACTCCAATTTCTTGAGCAGGGCGGGGGTGTCCTGCAGGAACACATATTGGTTGTATACATGGTCGCACGGAAGCAGCAGGCCCAGCGGGTGGCTGAAGCCCAGGCTGAAGCGGGTCTTGTCCGTGGAATATTTCGCGTAGTCGGTACGGGCACCGCAATGGGAGGGGAAGTCCTCGGCGTCCGCCAGGGTGAAGAGCTGACAGGCCTTGTCCCCTATGTGCAGTTCGTTTTTCAGGCGCAGGTCCTGCAGGAAAGGGGGGCACTGCCTATCCAGCAGGAAACAATACTGTTCCAGTATCCCGGCCTCGGTGGGAGTGCCCACGAGCTCCTCATCCTGCAACTGTCTCACCTGCAGGAATCCGCTGTCTACCAGCACCTGGCAGCACTGGCCTACCCTGTCCTGGAACTCCTGAAGGAAGTGCGGCGAGGACAGATGCCGGGGGATGAGGGAGGGGCGAAGGAGGTTGCAGAACAGGGAGCTCCCGGCCTTGCGTCCCGGGGCCCTGCCCGTAATGAACAGGCGGCACCGGTGCCGGAGGAACGGCATCCCCTGGAAGAAACGCTCACTGGCCTCCGAGAGGAAACTGGCCCCGTCCCGGCTGAAATCCCCCTGGAAGCGGGTTTGGGTGTACCAATCCTGTTTGTGGAAGACGGTGTGCGGCGGCAGGAGGCGCAACGCCTTGACCCAGGTGTGATGGAGCGTATCGTAGTCCTCCCCAGAGAGGGTGAAGATCTCCGGGAGGGAAGCCTCGAAGGCCACCGTCACATCCCCCTGGAAAGACAGCAGCGTGTGGTGCTCTACCTTGTAGATGGGGAGCAGGTGTTCGATATCGACGGAGTGTGCCATGGTTTACGGATTTTTTAGTCGCAGGAAAGCATGCCGGGAGCGGCAACGGATACTGTGGGGTAGGCGGTGGCGCGCCCACCGCTTCATCAGGCCGTGGGTGCCATAGGTGCGGCTTAGCCGGAAAACGCCGATGAACAGGCCGGAGCCCCCCATAAGGGTGAGTCCCAGGACGAGGTACAGGGGCGTCCCAAGGAGATAGAGAAAGGTGAACGAGAGCAGGAGAGCCACCAGGCCTCCTGCCAGGTACCCGATGTATTGGGCTTTGAGCCCCTTGAACTCAATGGGTCGGTTAATGCCTTTGTTGAGGCGGTACACGGGGGCCATGGTGGAACCTCAGATACCGAAGAAGGACCGTAGGACCGTCGCCACTATCACCAGGAAAATACAGCTGCCAAACCAGCTCCCCGCCACTTTCCCAGTGTCGGGCTCCCCGGCATTCCACTTCTGGTAGACCTTGACGGCACCGATGAGGCCCACCACGGCCCCCACCGCATACATCAGGCTGACCCCGGTGTCAAAATAGCCGCGCACCTTGTTGGTGGCCTCCATGATGCCGGCATTGCCGTCACCGGCATCCTGTGCCATACCCTGCAGGGCCGAGGCCAGGAGAAAGGTGGCCATCAGGGCTGTGGCCCATGCCTGGGACAGGAGTGCCCTTTTTCGTTGTTTTTGAGGTACATGTGTCTTCATGGGTATTGGATTATTGGTTCGTGAAAATCAAGCCGTTGTTTGCCATAGGATTTCCAGTTCCTGGGCGGAGACCTCAAAGGGGAGCTGTTCCCGCAGATTCGCCAACAGCGCGGGGAGGTGAGGGCTGTCAGTTATCTCCGGGTATCGGAGCTTGACCGCCTGGAGTAGGAAGGGAAGGTCTTCTCGCGTGCCGGCCTCCTTATCCAGGACCTCCCCGATGGAGCGGAACTCCTGGAGGATTTCCGGCACCTGGGTCAGCAGCTGGTCTTGCTGGGGCATCTGGCCTGGGAAAGCGAAACGCAGTTGGGCGGAGGTGCTGTAGCTGACGCCCGGCGCGGGGGCGGCTGGGCCCATTACCTCCCCCTCCTGGCCGGAGGGGGGCTGGGTGGCGGCCAGGGAAGTCCTGCCCTGTAGGGATGACTTGACCCGTGCAAGCCGCTCTCTGAGCCTACTTCGGTAAAACCTGTACAGGAAAACCAGATAGTACAGGAAAAGTGCCGTTCCGACGGTCAGACAGTACTGGGTCCAGGTAAAGGTGTGAAGCATGGCAGCGGAAGTTTAACCGGCGCCCCGTTGCACCGGTGATGACAAGGGCAAAATTGCTTCATGGAGGCGTCCAGGCTTGACAAGGTGTTGGGGCCTACCCTACGATTTTTTTACCGCCGCCAGGGAAAAGGGAAAGCCCCATGGCCGGTTCAAAGAATTGGTCATGGGGCTTCACAGCGTACTGTCGCCTGGCTATGCAGGCTCCGGCACCTCAGCACTTCAGCGGAGTGGGCTTTATCTGCCAGGCCCCCTTCTGCGGGGGTCGAAGGCATCCTCCTCGTCCAGCTTCTTGAGGAGGCTCTCCCGCATCTGGTCCAGATACTTGGTCTGGCTCAGGAGCTTCCGCCTTTTTATCTCGGTGAACCTGCGGTATGGCCTTCCGATGGAGATATTCAGATGCTCCTCCAGCCACCGTACGATTTCGGCGATCCCTGCCTGTCCGTGATTCAACTGCCCGGTGCAATACCACCCGTAGGCGATCTCCACCAGGTTGATGGCGTCCCCGGTCCACGTGAGCTGTTTTCCACGGTGGGGAGGGAAGGAGTTTGCCCCGCGGTTGTTTTCCAGAAGCTGGAGCTGCCGATGGAGGAATTCCGTCAGCTTCCCGTGCGCGACCATTCGGGCCAACAGGTTGCCGGCCGGTGTGCAGAAGCGGTCATCGGATTCCGCCTCCAGCAATTTGTGCCACCCCACGATCCCCTCCCCTCCCCGCAGGAACAATTTCTCGTCCAGGTAGGTCGCCTCCGACCGGTAATACTGGTAAAGGGGCAGGTTAAGGTGGTGGAACCACCGGATGGCGGCCAGTTCGTTCTCAAAAAAGCATCTAATGTCCTGTAGGCTTCCCTCCGGCCTCATCAATTCCAGCATGTCCACCCGGGCGTGGTACACCAGAAGGCCGGCGATCCTGGGCTTCTGGTGCTTGAAGAAATGTATTTCCTCCTCCTGGGAGGCGAATCCCTGCGCCAGGACTTGGGCTTTCAATTCCTCCAGCCGTTGGTGGAGAAGGTCCAGGATGTTCAGCCTGCGCATGGCTGGAGTTAAGTCTGCCCGTTGTTCCATCTGGTCGATGTCGGACAGAAGGTCTTCATACATGGTCTCGGTAAACTGTTTCATGACGTACAGATTTTAAGTGGGGGAATGGACAAACGCTAAAAAGCAAAAGGGTCAGGTTTCCGGGCACGGCTATAGGTCCGCTGAAGGCTGTACAGGGAATTTAGCAGGCCCTATTTCTTTCTGAAAGTGTCCAAGGTGGCTCCGGAAAGGGACTATAGGGCGGCTTGTGCCTGAAAACCAGGGCTCTATGCACCAGAAATGGTGTCTTCTTGCCTGATGAAACAAATGTAAATCCCGGGTGCGGGCAAGTTTTTCCACACCTGGGCCGTTTGGGCAGCCAGCCAGAAGGCCGCTGCCCCGCTCTCACAACCATTCAGGACAAATATTTCTCGTTCAGCCGCTGCAGCATCAAGTGAAGTTGCGCTTTCACTTTGCGGGCCGCGGAGGGGGAAGGGTCATAGGTCTTGTTTTTAAAGCTATGGCCGGAAATTTTCTCTTTTTTGCTGGTGCCGACGTGATTGGCGATGAATTCATGGACGTCAGCCTTCCTTTTGGCCATGAGGAAGCCCGTCTCCACCAACAGCCGCATGAAAAGTGCCAGTTGCGTGGCGGTGCACCCTACCGTGAAATATGGGCGGGCGGGTGCAGTGGGGACGCCCTGCATTCTATGGAGAGCGGGCAGGTTTTCCATTTCCACTATAAACCGTATCTCCTCCTTCAGGAATTTTACCACACTGGCCTGTAGGGAGGGAGCCTTCAGGTCAAAGCCCGTGTCCGGTTTCTCCGGTACCTGTCTGCACAGTTTTAGGAGGTACAGCAGCTCCCGGTGCTGGTCACGGTAAGCGGGGAACATCCTGGTATGGCCCTGTATTTTTTGGAGGCAGAAGCCATAGAACGGGGCGCAGTTGAAATTCAAGTAGAACATCTTACGCATCAGACCATGGAAAATGGACTTCGGGTGCGGATGTGGCAGCTTTGCGATGCGTAGCAGGCAGGCGGTGAACTCCTCCAGGTAAAGGTAATCCGACCAGGTGGAGGGGGCGAACCAATCACTGTGGGTCTGACAGCAGAAAAGGTATTCCTTCAAAAGGTGACGCAGCCCGGCATCCAATTCCTGCCCCTCCAGGTACCCCACCAGTTGCCTTTGGGAAGAGGCCAGAGACTCCGCGTACCAGTCGCGGCAGGCAAGGGGGGCGTCCCGTTGGAAGTGGAAGCTACCGGGGAAGTGGCGCAGCTGGTGGAACAGCAGCCCTTTCACCTCCTCCAACACGCGTACATGGAATTGCCATGCTTCATCATCTGACCGGTGCGCCCCCCGGTGGTATAGGCTGTCCGCCAAGGAAGTCAGTTCCATCTGTTGTACCAACGGGGCTTGGGAAGTCTGCCGTGAGTTCCCGGCGTCACAGAGATGCTGCGCCATGTCTTTTCGGATACGGTCACAGATGGCTGCCAGGGATGCCTCCCATCCAGGGTCAGCCATGCATGCAGGGGCGCCGGTGAAAGTGTGGCGCTCGATGAATTCGGCGAGGGGGGAAACCAAATTTCGTGTCATATGTCTTTTCCTGCCCGCTCGCTTCCTCCTTCCAATCCGCCTCTGACGGTGGAAAGGAGGAAGCGAGCGGCCAAGCGGTGGAAATATCACCTTAAGGGGGTGATATGCAAAATGTTCAATAAGATATTTGCAAGGCGACGGGAAAAATTGCAATTGGTTTGGGATAATTCCCAAGGTGCATGGGAAAATTCCCCCTTCAATAGACTTGATAGGGCGATTCTTAAATGCTTTATTAAGCAGGAAGTACTTTTCTGCGGGTATGAATAAGCAAAAATCTAAATTAAGGTAATTACTAAAAACATTAAAAAAGTTCTACTTTATAAAAGGGAATATAGGCAAGCGGCCCTTCCCTGCCGACCCTTGCAAGGGAAGAAAAGGTCAGCCTGACAGGTGTGATTTCAGTGACAAAATCGTGTTAAGGCCAAAATTTTATGGACGGATTAGATGAGATATTAGCAAATAAAGGGCTGAGGGCGGTATCCGGGAGGGATAGGCTGATCAGCCTTTTTACACAGGTGCGGCTACGCAAAGGGCAGCTTTTACTGGTGCCTGGCCATGCGTCCCAGAGTATTTACTTCCTTGAGAGTGGATTGGTGCGGGGATATTCCAGCGGCGATGGGTTTGAATACACCCGTTGGTTTGCGCATGAAGGCGAGTTTCTGCTGCCGGACGGCTGTTTCCATGGGGCAGCCTCCACGGAGTATGTGGAGGTGCTGGAGGAAACCCTGGCTTATGCCCTGCCTCTCCGGCAGATGGAAAGCCTGTTGGCGGAGATTCCCCAGGTTGCCCACCTCTTCCTGAAACTTCTGGAGGAAAAGGCCCTTCAGGGGAGGCGCCGGGAGGAGATGCTCCGCATAGCCTCCGCTGCGGAGCGGTACCGATACTTGCAGAGTACAAGGCAGGAAGTGGTGCGCAGGGTCAACCAGGAGATGATGGCCTCTTATCTGAACCTCTCCCCCAAGCACCTGAGCCGGCTTCGGCGGGAGGAGGCGCACGGGGGAAGGGAAAAAAATTAGGGTCCTGCGCCCTGCGTACCAGACATGTGCCCTGGTATTTCTAGACATGGGTGGTTTCCTGTCTCCGACATTGGGCCTTTTGGCCGATGGCTTCCTTCTATAGCTTTACCCCATCCAAACAGCTGGCCCGGTAAGGATCCCACTTGGCTAAGGAAGGAGGTGCATGCCCAAAAAGAATGAAACCGTCTGTGGCCGGTAGCTGGAACGTTACCCGCCGCAGGCCAGGGTCGCCTATACCTGTACCCGAAGAGGCAAACTATTCATTCATTTTCCCTTACCTAAAGTTTTTCGTCTGCTTTTTGATCTACAAAAGCACCCAAGCCTTATGAAGAAGATTTTTTATTCCCTCGTGTTGGTGACCCTGGTAGGAGCTGCCAGCGCTTTCACCCTCTCCTCCACCCCTTCCCGGCAGTCCATTCAGCGGTTCCAGTTCCAGGGAAGCACCCTTGAGGAAGCTCTGGACTCCACCAACTGGCAACAGGTGGATATCAACGACCCAGCCCCCGGCTGTTTCAACGGGGAGCTGCCCTGCTATGTGGAAACGGAGATGAGCATCAGCCAATGGCTCTCCGGCAAAGACGAGGAGAGCGTGGCCTTGGAGGCGGATGCACGGCGCAACTAACCCTTCCTCGCTTTGGAAAGAGGCCGTCCCGGAAAGGATGGCCTCTTTTTTTACCAGGCACCCACATGTCAATGGATGCCGACACATAGGCCGTGCCAAGTGCAGAACGGCCCCATATGTTGATATCCATTGACCTGGAAGTGTGTGCCTTTCCTGATTGACCAAAGGGAATCGCCCCTACCTAGGAAGCCCTTGCCGGAGGATGGGTAAATCCTTGGTTCTATTCTTTAGATGCCTAGTGTGTCGATTGCTCCGATGGGAATAATCACAATCTCTATTATTTGGATAATTGAAATTTAAAGTATTGATTTACAATGTTCCCATAGGGGCTGCCCACTTGGCTTTGGACAGCGGAAAAACCAACGCCATTGATTAGCCGCCGCTGTAAATGCAATCCCGGAGAAGGACCTGCCCTTAACTAGAAGAGGTGTCTGCCAGGAAATGTCACCGCCAAGCAGAAACCTCCGGATTCGGTCTTTTCAGGTACCGCCAGGCTTCTAGGTACGCAGCATCACCCTTGTTTCTACATGGTTGGAGTTGGCTCACTTTATTAGTACTGGCTGGGGAAAGGGATTGCTTACCCGTACCAGCGGAATGGACTGGCAGGATTACGATCGGTGCTGCGGCCTACTTTTTCAATTATGTGCGCACCCGCTCCGGAAGAACAGTTTTGGTGGAACGGGGATGGGAGAAAAGCCACCCTACCGGTTTGCCTTCTTCCCGGTACTCATCCAGGGGACAGGCGCATCCTGGCCGGGAAAGTTTGCCCAGCCTTTTAACCGCTATACCTCCTATCACATATATACCTTAGAGCTAGCCCTATCCCATAATTCTCTGGTCCGTTCCCTAAGAAGCCAACCCTATGCAAAAGACATCCCGCTATCTACCCTCGTTTGTACTGTTGCTTTCTATGCTGACCGCCCACGCCCAAAAGCCGGATACCAGGGACACGTGGTTCCCCGCCTTGCCCACCATGGATTACAACCCCTCCGGAGGCCAGGTGCGGGTGGCCTACCCGAGCGCTGACGGCAAACCCAGAATTTGGGTCAAAGGCTCACCCGATCTACCCTATTTCAGGATAGAGACCCCCGATGGGGTATTTACTTCCCCATTCCGCCGGCTGGAACCACCGTTTTTCACGGCGACCCAAACCATTGCGTTCGCTCATCCACAGCTTTGGGTGACCTTCGCGAGGGACACCACTGAGAAAGCCACCTGGACCGTGGCCAAGGCGGTATGGCCGATGGGCAGGGAGAAGCTGCTGGAGCCTGCCACGCCGTTCACGGTTCTGGCCTACGGCTGCTTCGAGCCGTTCAAGGTGGGAAAGGACGGGGAGCCCTTGGTGCTGAATGGCGACTTCGGGGAAAGGAACCGCGAGCTCAGGGAGGTGTTCAGGGCGGTCGCCTTGGGAGAGGGGCAAGCGGCCCGCGTTCAGCAGGCCTCAAGGCGTTACCGCGCCTCCCTGGAACCGGCCCCGCATGTAGGAAAATTGAACGAGGCGGACATCAGGGCCAACTATGCCACCTGGCCAACCGACTATGAACCCGCCCCGCACCTCACTATGTTGTCACTCCCCCCGGCAAGGCTGGTGATAGGCACAGGAGACCAAGTGTACATGGACACGGGCTATGATAAAAAAGTGAAAAAACACCCACTGACCGGCTGGAACTTCAACAACCGGCCCAAGCCGCGGTGGCGGGCAGATTCCATCGCCTTTGAACGCCATGTGGAGAGTACCTACCGGTTTTACGGGGCCTTCTCCACCCTTTCGGATGTGTTCGCCCGGCTGCCGACCGTGGGGGTGTGGGATGACCACGAAATCAGGGACGGGTGGGGGTCCCATGGGGATGAGTACCAGGACGGCAACCCTACCCACCTCTCTTCCGCGGAAGGCCTTGCCGGCGCTTACCGGGCGGCCCGCCGGGGATATCTCCAGCACCAGTTTGCCCTGGGGCCCGGTAGCCCGGGGACTGGGGACACGGCCCCGCTCCACCAGGAGTTCCAGGTCGGCCCGGTGCGGGGATTCGCCTTTGACCTGCGCAGCCAGCGCAACACCCAGCTCCAGCAGGTGATGGGGGAAGACCAGATGAAAGCCTTCGAAGAGTGGGTGAACCGGCTGTTGGCGAATCCCGAGGCCCATGGCAGGGAAATAATGATCGTCTCGTCCATGCCTTTTTTCAAATCCTACAAAGGCAGCAGCCGCACCTTATTGAACGTGGTCTCGTTTGGGGAATCCAAGGACGATAACCGCGACGGGTGGGAGTCGGGTTTCAACCGGAACCACGTCCAGCGGCAAGCCCTAGTCAAACACCTCGTCCGGCTGCGCAAGGCAGATATCCGCCCCCTGCTGCTCAGCGGGGATATCCATGAGGGGGCCATCTCCGAGGTGTGGTATTCATGTGATAAAAGCGCCGATGCGCAGGTGTTGGCCTATGAGATCGTCGCCAGTGGTCTTTCCCATGCCTCCCTTGACCGAAGGAAATTCAAGGACGACCTGCAGTTTTTCGCCGATGCGCAGCGTCGGAGCCAAGCGGACTTTTCCGTGCCCGAGCCCCTGCGCCCGGCGGACCAGCAGGCCCTCCAGCCCCAAGAGCGGGTGAGTTGTGACTCCACGCTCCTGCAGCCCTGTCTGAGGATAAGTGCCCCCGCCCTGAATTTCGGGGCTATCGAGTTCGGCACCGAGGCCTCCGCCACCCTGCACCTCTTCCTGCTACAACGGGAGGGGGCGGTCAAGGACTATGTCGTTCAGACCAATTGGGGGAAGACCTGGTTTGCGGACTGCCACTTGCAGAGTCCCAAAGGGAATATGGGCTTCCGGCCCTCCCTTCCGGACTTCGTCTATTGCCTTCCCTCCGTAAGGTTGCCGGGCACCACTTGCCCGGATCCCGTCTCCAAAGATACCCCGGGTATGGAGTCACCCCAGAAACAGCAGCACCAGCAGAATGAAGGATGGAGGCCTTTCAAAAAAAAGAAATAACCTGACCTACCAGCCCAAAAGACATGGAGACGCCTGTTTCTTCAGGGAAGGGTGTCTCCTTTCATACTCCCTTCGCCGCCCGGCCTGCCGAGGCCGGGCGGCACTGACGGTCCCCCGCAGGATCCTATAGCCCTAGGCAATTTTAATCAATGATGACTTATCCTATGAAACATTCAATACTGTTACTTATATGTGCCCTCACCCTTTCCACCGTGCTGGGGCAGGGATACAGCCGCTCTTTCGTCTTTGATGGGAAACCCTTCCATTTCAAAGGCGACAAAATAGATGACATGAACTTCCAGGTGGTGCTGGAGGAGTCCCCCGCCAACAGGGTGAGCTACACCCTCACCCCTCTCAGTGTGGAGACGTTCAATTCCTTTTTTGCCGCCAACCTGAAGCTGCTGCTGCCAGAAGGGCAGAGAGCCCTGTCCGCGGACAAGGAGAAAGAACTCCAGGCCAGGTCACAGGAGCTTTTCAACGGGTTCATCATCGCCATGCTGACGGGGAATGAGTCTGACGCCCCGCTGGCAGGCACCCTGACCATCCCTTCCGAAGTCACGGCGTACTGGGGCAACAACGACGCCGGGGACCCGCCGGTAGGGCGGATCCGGATAAAAGATGTCTCCTTTGAGTTCCATGAGGGGTTTCTGGAGATCGTCAAAGTCAACGGGGTGATAGAGGATTCGAATGCCGTGCGGCAGCTGGAGACGTTGAGGAACCAGAAAAAGACCAAGGGGAAAGCGGACACCCCCCCTGCAGCTGCCCAGGGCACCGTGCCCAGGCCCCAGGCGGTCACCCGCCCCCTAGAACTGGTCTTCATCAACAAATACGGGATCGGGTTTGCCTCCCGCGGCAATTTCAGGGCCTTGCACCGCATCGCCCTGTTTGACCAGGTTTCCGCTGGGGAGAACGCCGTGTACATAAAGGTGGGAGACCTGTTGCAGTATGACTATGAGATACAGTTGCTGAACCGCGACTTCAGCCCCTATAGCCAATCCTTCAAGACCACCGGGGGGAAAACCATCAAACTATACAAGGAGGAGACCTCCAAACTATTTGAGGCCATTGTTTATACCGACGTGAAAGGATGGGACGAGGATAACCCGAACGGGCTGATACAGACCGAGTTCAGCAAAAGGATCAACCTGATGACCACCCGGCGGCAGAGTTTCCGGTTCGTCGGCTGGCTCGGGAGGGGGGTGGGGGCCTTACATTTCATCCGGCCCGCCCTGACGCTCTCCAAGCTGGAGGAGAAAAACAAATACCTCGTGCCCTACGCCCAGGATGAGGTGGTGGCCACCACCGTGAACAATGTAACCAGCCATAGCCTGCGCTCCGCCAGGTACGCCACTCCGCTGCAGGTGCTGCGGTACCAGAAATATGCGGTGGGTCTGGATATGAACCTACTCTTCCTGGACAACTGGATCTACCACCTCTACCTAAATGCGGGGTTCCGCTTCGGCTCCACCTCCGTGGCGGATTCGGTGGTAGCGCTCAACCCTGAAAACAAGGTGGTCCGGAACGGACTGGTGAAGGAATACGACCTGGATTACCTGGTTTTCTATCCGGAGGTGATGGTGCAGTTCTGGCCGGATGCCCGGTTCAGCCTTTCGCTTGCCTACCGCCCGCAGCACATCAGCTTCATCTCTGACGAGGTGCAGACCGCGAATTTCGACAAGTACACGAAGGCTCTGTCGGGCGAGGTGGAACGGGTGGTGAACACATACGAGATTGCGGGGTACGCCCGTGTGGGGGATAATGGCCGGATTTTCGTGCGGTGGCGGCTGTTTTCGGAGAAAGGCAACCTCCACCAGCATTTCAGCCAGCAGCAGTTTGGTTATTCATTTTTCATCCTGAAGAACCGTTCAAAATAATTCCCTTATCTTGTGCGCAGACAGACAACAAAGAAAACCCATCTTCTACACATCCTAAAGGGGAGGCTGCCAATGGCAGCCTCCCCTTTTTTGCTTCATGCCTACTGTGGGTTCTGCGGCATGCCCGACAACTCCACCAGGTCCTCCGGCAGGGGGCGGGCATAGCGCGCGTCATTGGGGGCCAAGGTGTGCGTGACGCCCTGTACCGTGCGGGTGAGGGTGATACCCGCCCCCTCTTTGTTCAGGCGCTTGAGGTCCATCCAGCGCAGACCCCGCATCAGCAGTTGCTTGCGGCGCTCCTGTAGGATGCGGGTGAGGGCGTCCTGCGCGGTGGCGGCGTTAAAGGGCACGAACGTGCCCGTCTTCCAGCGGGTCACCAGCAGCGTGTTCAGGTCCTGCAGTGCCTCGTCGGCTTTCCCCTGGCGGGCGTACCCCTCGGCCCGGGTGAGGTACACCTCATCGGTGGCCACCCCGGCGAACATGCCGCCCACCATCTGGTCGGCGCTGCCCCGGAACCCGTAGGTGCCGCCGGGGTTGGCCCGGAAGAACAGCGTCTTGCGTAGGTCATTGGCATGGTAGGAGGTATACAGCTCCGGCACCACCTTGGCCCGCGCGATGTCCAGCGTGTTCTGGGCCCCCGAGAGGGAGAACTCCGCCATGATCTCCTGGTTGAACTGCGGGATGGGGTAGGTGGCGGCCGCGCTGAGCGTGTTGTAGTTCATCAGCTTGCTGTGCAGCTGCAGGCTGGAGTCAGCGTAGAGGGTAGCGGTGGGGTAGTCCCGCATGGAGAGGTAGGTGCGCGCCAGCAGGCCGTAGGCCGCCGCCCGGTTGGGGCGCACGGCGTGTACGGTGGCAATGGGCAGCAGCCGCACCGCCTCCCGCAGGTCCTGTAGGATCTGGCCGTAGGTCTGTTGCACGGTGGCCCGTTCCGAGGGCACGTTGAAATCCGTGGTGAGCCGCAGCGAGATGGCCAGGTCAGTGCCAGCGGTGGCAACATCATAGGCCGGTGCCCAGAGCATGGCCCCCTGCTGGAAATAGGACGCCCGCAGGAACAGGGCCTGCCCTTTCACGTCATCCCACTGGGCGGCGTTGGCCGCGGTGCGCGGCATGCCTGCCACATGCTCCAGCACGGTGTTGGCGTAGTAGACGGGCCGGTACAGGTAGGACCAGTCGTTAGTGCCGGGGGCGAAAACCCCGTCTTTCGCCCAGATGTACATGCGCCGGTTCTCCTCCCGGCTCAGGGCCGCCCAATCGGTGTCGGTGAGGTAGTAGTTGTCGGCGCTGATCTCCGGGGCGTTGGGGAACCCGGCGGTGATGAGGTTGTGGTTGTCCAGCAGGGCCTGCAGGTCCCGCAGGGTGGAGGGTACCACCAGCTGGCGGTCCGGTTTCTCCTCCAGGAAGTCCTGGCAGCCCCCCAGCAGGGACAGGCACAGCAACAGAAGGGTGTTCAAGGCGATGGGTCTCATGGAAGTCATTTTTTTAGGTATTTAAAAGTTAAAGGGTGGCCCGCAGTCCCAGGGAGACGCTGCGTGCGGGCAGCAGGGTGGTGCGCCCATAGTGGTCCGGATCCAGGCCCTGGCGGTTGGCCCGCCAGAGCAGGCCCAGGTTCTGCAGGCTAAGCTGCACCTGCACCCGTTGCAGGGGAAGCCGTTTCCAGGCGGTGCGGGTGAGCTCGTAGGCCGCGGTCACGTACTGCAGCCGCACGTGGTCGGCACGCTCCACCAGCTCCCCGGAGCCGGCATAGAAGGTGTCGCGGTTGGTGACGGCGGGGTACACCTGCGAGGGCACTTGGGTGGAGGCCTCATCGCCGGGCTTCTGCCAGCGGTGCGCATAGTCCGAGTGGCCCGTGCCGGTACTGTAGAGCGTGCCGTACCGGATGGACTCGCGCCGGAAATAATAGCCCAGCTTGTAGGTGACGCGGGCGGTGAGCGAGAAAGGTCCGTAGGTCAGGGTGTTGCCCAGGGAGCCGTAGACCGTGGGCAGCGCCGAGCCGTGGAAGGTGAGGTCGGAGACCAGCACGTTGGGCCCCATCAGGGCGGTGTAGTCCTTGCTCATCTGCCCGTTCAGGAGCCCCTGCGGGTCCCCGGTCTGCGGGTCCAGGCCGGCCCACTTGTAGGAATATACCCCGTACACTGGCCTCCCCTGCTCGGCGGTGATGATGGCGGCGCTGTTGACGAAGCCGCTGCCGCGCAGCGAGCTCTTGTAGTAATCCGTGACTTCCTCCTGGGTATAGCTGACATTGAGGTGGCTTGTCCAGTTGAAGGCACCCACCTTTAGGTTCATGCTATTGAGTTCCACGTCCACCCCCTGCCCCTCCATGCTGGCCACGTTGCGCACCACCGTGGGGCCGATGCCGGTGGTGTAATCCACCGGGTCCGTGCCGAAAAGGTCTTTGTCCCGCTTGCGGTAATACTCCAGGCTACCCCAGAGCCGGTCGCCTTTGAGCCGGAAGTCCAGGCCCAGGTTCCAGATGCCCGCCGTCTCCCAGCGAAGCTCGGGGTTGGCGTAGTTGGAGAACTGGGCATAGGGGCCCTGGGTGCGGGGCGAAAGATTGGCGTAGTAGCTGACGGTGGTGACGGCGGCGCGACGCTGGTCCACGTTTCCGCTGAACCCGTAGGAGGTGCGCAGCCGCAGGTACGGGAGGGCGGTGAGCCGGTAGAAAGGCATACGGGACACCTCCCAACCCAGGCCGGCGCTCCACAGGGGCTTCCACCGGTCATTTGCCTTTACACCGAATAGGTTGGAGGCGTCGCGGCGGGCGCTGGCGGTAAGGGTATAGGCTTGCCGGAAGGTGTAGGCGGCGTTGGCATACACGGAGACGAACCGGTTGGTGGCCTCATCCAGGCCATTGCCGCTGGGAATATTACCCAAACCACCCGTGACACTGTTGGGGAAGCGGGTCACCATGTCCACGTTGCCGAAGGTGAAGATGTCTGGGCTGAACCCGTAGAGGCGGGACCTGTTGGTGGAGCTGCGGGCGTGCCGCACCTCCAGGCCAGCGAGGGCGTCTATGGCATGATCTCCCCAGCCCTGGCTGACGTGGAGCTGCCCGCGCCCGTTGTGTGCCTCCAGCAGCCCCTGCGACAAATCCCGGATGGCTCCGCGGGGAACAGGATAGGTGAGCGCGCCGGTGGCGGTGTTCAGTTGCGTGAACCGGTTCACCAGGTCACGGGCGGCGTAGCTCTCCTCCGTCTGGAGGGCCTCCCCGTCCGTTTCCTGCCGTTGGTACTGGTACTTCAAGTCCAGTTCCAGGCCCAGTGGTAATTGCAG
The DNA here is from genome assembly GCF_014876185.1 of Rufibacter sp. LB8. Taxonomy (NCBI): domain Bacteria; kingdom Pseudomonadati; phylum Bacteroidota; class Cytophagia; order Cytophagales; family Hymenobacteraceae; genus Rufibacter; species Rufibacter sp. LB8. Next base: position 3,431,111 of record NZ_JADALJ010000001.1, read on the forward strand.
GCGGGTCCCGAAGTTGCCCAGTACTTCCTGTAGCACATTGGTTCGGGGCGAGTGGAGGTGCTCTACCAGTGGATAGTAGTTCCAGTCCAGCACGCGACCTCCGGCGGCGGCGTTTTTGTACTGCTGCCGGTAGTCTTTGGAAAGGGGCAGCGGATTCCCATTATCATCCGCGAAGCGAGCGTATGGGTAGAGGGGGCCAGTGTTCACCATGCTGATGTCCCCGTAGCCGGGCCTCCCTCCTTTGTTCTGGTTCAGGGTGTAGGTGAGGCCTGCCGTAAGCTCTACTGCTTTTGCCGGCCGGAAGGTGTTGAGGAAACGCAAGGTGTTGCGCTGGCTGCGGGCATCCAGGTTGTCTGTGCCTTGGTCATGGCCCAGGGACAGCGCCCAGTGGTGCTGGGCAGAGCCGCCACGCAGGCCCAGGCTATACTGCTGGTGCTTGGCGGCCTGGTACAGGTGGTCGGTGAACTGGTCCCGCACGTCCACTTGGCGGAGGGTGTCCAGGCGGGCGTTGGCCTCCGCCTCAGAGAGGGTGCCGTTGGCGCGCTGCACCAATACCTCCACCGCCGGGGTGAGGGCTGGGCGGGACGTGGAGTTGATCTGGCTATTGTAGAAACCTTTTCCGTAAAGCATCTGCTCCACGTCTATGTAGTCACTGCTGGACATGGTCTCCAGGTGGGAGAGGCTGGGTTTCTGCGCCACGGTGCCGTTGGCGGTGAACTCCACCTGCAGGGGCTGTTGGAACTTGCCCCTGCGGGTGGTGATCACGAGGACGCCGTTGCCCGCCCGGGCACCCCAGATGGAGGCCGCCGCCGCGTCCTTGAGCACGGTCACGCTCTCCACGTCATTGGGGTTGATATTGGCCAGGTCGCCCTCGTAGGGGAAATTGTCTAGGATGATGAGGGGCTGCCGGGTTCCCAGGATGGTGCTGAGGCCGCGCACCATGAGCCCGCCGGTGCCGGTGGCCCGGTCCACGGTGAGGCCGTTGGCCACGCTCGCCAGCCGGCTGAGCACGTCAGGCCCCACCTGCTCGTTCAGCCGCTCCCGGCCCACCTGGGCAAAGGAGCCGGTGGACCGCTCGCGCGGCAGCTCCTGGTAGCCGGTGGAGACCACCACCTCCTGCAGGGTGTTGGCCGTCTCCCGCAGGGCGATGGTCCAATTGGCGGGCACAGGGGTAGGCACGGGCACCTCCTGGGACTCGTAGCCCAGGAAGTGCACCAGCAGCACGGCTTGGTCAGGTACCGCCGCTAAGGTGAAGCGGCCTTCCCCATCTGTCATGGTGCCCAATTGGGTGCCTTTGAGCATGATAGAGGCCCCTGGCAACGGGGAAGTGTCTGGGGCGGCCACCACGCGGCCTGCCACCTGCCGTTGCGCCAGTGCCAAATGGGTCAATGGCAGGAGGCACAGGAACAGTAAGAGTTTTTTCATTGCAGTTCAATGGTTTATCAATGGTTGGGAGTTAGTTGCTGTTATAAAACTTGGCATCCGCTGCTGGGATGAAGGGGCGTTTTTGGCTCCGTTTCCGGAAATGGGCCTGAAAACGGGCTTGGGAAAGGGCGGGCTGCGCCGGGATCTCCTGCCGAAAGCCTTCCTCTACAAACATAGGGTGGCAGAAGCCGCAGCCCACTCCCCTTCCGGTTACCGTGGCAAGGTGGCGGGCTGGTGGTTACCCCTTCAGGTCTGTCTGGCCGGGAAGGCGGCAAGGTGCTGTCCTCATGGCTTTATTACTTTAGGGTGGAGGCTAATAGATTTCTCGCTGCTAAGGTTATGTGCCTCCCGCACCACCAGGTAAGGCAGTTGGCGGCGGGCGGGCCTCAGATCCAGGCCGTAGCGCTGGAGCTCGCGGCGCAGGGCGGGCAGGTCATGCAGGGGTGTGTTCAGTTCCAGGTCCACGGGGCCGGGGTAGCCGGTCTCGTCCACCACCAGGGGACCAGGGCCGCCGGGGCTGTTGAGGCGCACCACCACCGCCGAGAGGGGCACGTTGCGCACGCTGCCGCCTTTGGAGGGCAGCAGGCCGTTGTGCGCGGGCCCGCCTTTGCTCCGGAGGCAGTCCCGCCTGCCGGTGCGCACGAGCCTCAGGCAGTCAGTGGGCCTATTCTCCAGGCGGCTCACGTAGCCGCTGTACTGGTGCAGGGCATCGCGCAGGCGAAAGTATAGGGAGTCAGCCTGGCTGGGGGGCACCAGCAGGTCCAGGGAATAGAGGTGCCGCAGGTTCCATTCCAGGGGCGTGAGCGGGGAGGTGGCTTGAAAGAGCCGCGCCGAGTCACGCACCGCGAACACCAGCTGCCTGCTGGTAAGGCCGGGGAACAGGGCGTGCCGCACCTGCGCGAAGTAGTGCGTGAGCGGTTGGTTGGTGACGGTGGTGCCGGTCACGGCGCCCTCCGGGTCACGGCGCAGGTGGGTGCCCTGGGGTACGCCCTCCAGCTGGCCCTGGAACAGAATGGCGTAGTGGCTCAGCTGCCGCGTAGGAGCCTCAGCGTTCAGAAAAAGCGGACGACTTAAGTCCACATCCTTTTTCCGGCGCAGGGCAGTGGTGTTGCCGGCCAACGCCAGGCGGATATTGGCGGCGGTCACCTGTTCATGGGAGGTGGTGGCCAGTACCTCACCCTGCGGGCTCACCCATACCACGTGCGGGATCAAGGTGTGCGGGAAGAGACTGTCCAGCACGGTATCTTCCACCACCGAGGGCAGCACGTACCGGGAGCCGTCTGGCTGGCGGCGCTTCTCATAATAGGCCATTACCTTGGCGCGGTCATCTCTGGTGGAGCGGGTGTTGACCAGCAGCACCTGCACCTGCCCGGTGAACTGGCGCTGGAGGTTGTCTATTTTGGGCAATGAGGCGGCGCAGGTGCCGCACCAGGTAGACCAGAAGTCCAGCAAAAGCAGCTTGCCTTTGTAGTCAGACAGCTTGGCGGTGGAGGCTGGGGCGTTCACCAGATTGGTAAGGGTTACCTCTGGCAGGTATTGGCCTGCCACTAGCCCCTCCTTAGCAGGTAACTTAGATTGGGCTGAGGCGGGGAAGACAGAGAGCATGCCCGCTAATAGGAATGGGAGATAAGCTGCCAAACAGAAAAGTTTGGGCAATAGTGGGCCTGTGCCCCAATTTTTATGGTTCATGTGAAGGAGGAGTTAAACGAATGGGAAATAGGAAGGAGGCGCAGGGCTACCGCCACGCGCAACTGGAACGAACCGGAAGGAGACCTTACTCAGGTGGGCAGATAAGCAGATCCCAGCTCTGCACAAAAACGGCAGTGAGCGAGATGGGAAGAAGTGAGGATGAACAGCGGCAACTGTGAAAAATCACAGTGGGTAATGAGAGAAAAATTGGAGGGATAAAGGCCGCCCAGCTAACAATTGCTTGCCAGGTTAGACGGAAAAGTAAAAGCGCGGGCCTCCTGTTGACACTACTTTGGCCTGAGAACCTGCCGGTACATGCCAAAGGAGAGCCCGCACTTAAAGTCTTGATATATAGCCAGTAGGGTTTCATGGTCTCGGTTACTGTGGTTCTCAGGCGCAGCAAGGAGACTTAATTCTTAGACGTAGATGTCTTTAGTAAATATAGTTATAAAAATTAAACGCAACAAATTTGATTACAAATGTATTTCCATTAATCTAAACATTGCTCCATTAGGCTAACAGCTAATGGAGGATTCCAGGAAAAATCAATTTCAAAAGAAAGTAGGGCAAAGGATAGCTTCTTTAAGACTTGAAAAGGGCTGGACTCAAGAAAATTTGGGTGATGCAGTAGGTGGTTTGGAAAGGCAAGCCGTAAGTAGAATTGAAAATGGGCATCATGCCATGAACAGTTATCTACTTTTACTTTTTGCTGAAGCGTTCGGATTAACGTTAAGTGAATTTTTCAGCTATGATTATAATCCAGGTCCTAAAGAGTTACAATCTTAGCCTTACATAAATCATAGGAGACTTCTTTAAGCTTGGTTAATCTTACAACCAGTTCTTCAACTTCGTTGTAAGAAACTTCAAACTCTCTTTTGTATTTGCCTGCTATATAAGACCTCTTCAACAAGTCAAACAGATATAACTCATTCTTGTCTTCTTCTTCAATAGGGAATACTTCAGTTATCTCTATGGCTAGCTGCTTTATAAGTTTCCTGAACTTGTCAAGGTTATGAGCTTTAGGTTTGTAGCCAGAGTAAACCAGTAAAAGCATGCTGTAGAAAGCTTCAGTTGCTTGGTGTAGGAGGTAAGCTGCAAGATTAGGTTTCTTGCCACTAGCTGTGGAATTTGCCAAACTTGTTTTTGCTAATTCCAAAAATTCACAGCCATTATCAAAGTAAAATTGAAAGTTGGCCTTTACCTTCTCTTTCTTTTCCCGATCTGTGAGTTTCTTGGGAGTAACTAACTCAGTAGTGCCAGCGTCGAAGAGAACAATACCTTCATTAATAATCTCAGAAAAGAAGTAGTCACCGTGGGCTAACTGGTTATTGACTACATCAATATGAAGAATAATAAGACTGAGCGGGGCTTTATATTCGTAGGTGCGAAGAATTTGATCTTCTATTTCAAAGTATTCTTTTTCAGTTTCCTTGTAGAGAACTAGGATGTCATAGTCACTTACGTATTCGTAAGTTGTTTCTCCCTTATTGTACTGGTCCTGCACATTCTTCCCTTTGGCATAACTACCAAACAAGATGATCTTCTCAGGCTGTGCAACAGATTTGATTCTGTCAACGATGCCAGAGAGTTCTTGTTTTGTAGTGGTAGAAAGGTGGGGAAAGAGGTTGACCATTTTGCACAAAAGCAAAATTAATTTTTAGTAAAGAATAATATTTTAACTTTCTGTTTTTTTAGAATGGGAAAAACTAATACCAAAAAATATCTAATTTAGAAAGTCTAATTGTCATAGCTTGTTGACTAACTTTAAATATATCGGCTAATTCTTTCACATCTTGTTCTTCAATAAATTCTAAGTTTCTTTTCTCTATTTCGTTTTTAATCATAAAACCAGGCATTAGAATTGCAGCCGCAAATTGATTTGCTTCTCTCTCATTCTTCAATTCTCCTGTTGCAGATTTTTGATCCCTGAATTGAATTTGGCTTCTATACTGCATCTTTTCTTTGTCAATCCAAAGAGGAGAATCATTTTGATGTAGTACAAAGTGCCCCAGTTCATGTGCTATTGTAAATCTTCTCCTTACAGGTGATTCAAAAGGATTATAGCCTATAACACTCTTGTTGCCATCTATAACAAGTGCACCAGAGACACCTTCGCCAAAATCATAGGGCTTTATTTCTATACCTTTGCTTTCAGCAATAATTTCAATTGAAATGGGAGGAGATGTAAAATTTAATTCTTTTAAAATTTTTTCGGCTTCTCTTTCAGGTTTATTGAACATAGTAATTAGAAAGATATATTTTCCTTGACAAAACTGCGTAGTTTATCTATAGCCTCTGGACGCACGTTAATATCATTTTCTGCAAATTTTGAAATTTTTGATTCAAAAGTTATTGATAATGATATATTCTTTTCATTACTATTTGAGAGATTCTCTCCTGTGAAATATGACATATTAATATCAAAAACCTTTGATAGTTTCCATATAAGGTAAAAGCTTGGGTTTTGTCTACCTCTCTCCATATTGACTACAGAAGATCTTGAAAGGCCTAAAAGATTGCCAAATTCTTCTTGTTTGTATCCGGCTCTCTCTCTCAACTCTTTGATTTTTTGACCTACTAAATCAAAGAATTCACTTTCGTTTTCAGCCATATATCCAAATTAAGAATAAAATTTTTCCACAAAACGCATGGATTTTATCCACAAATATAATATCAAACGTGTGAATAGCAACAATAATTGTGTGTATGTGCTAAATACTACACTGTTTGTTGTTTGCACATTTGCATATGTAATTTTTATCTATACCTTTGTCAAGAATTAATTAAACAAAAGTATTATGAAGAAGAATCAACACATTGTTAGGCATCCAGAAGGATGGGCTGTAAAAGGTGCAGGTAATGAAAGAGCTACGAGGGTTACAAGTACCCAGGCCGAAGCTATAAGCATTGGTAGAGGCATAGCCGTGAATCAAGGGTCGGAACTTATCATTCATGGTAAGAATGGTCAGATCAGGGAGAAGAATACCTATGGAAGTGATTCTCATCCACCTAGAGGCTAATAGAATGAAGACAGATTATACTCTTGTAAAGGCATTGGGGCTAGAACCAGGCGATACAGTTATTGCACCTAAAAGTGATTTTAATATAGTTCAACATTATGCGCTTTATCTTGGAAAGGGGCATGATGGCAAGCACTATATGTGCGAGAATGCTTACGGCCTAGGTGTAAAGCTAACTCAAGTCGAAAGTTTCTTTAGTGAATACTCGCAAATCACTAAAGTCAATAAGTTCATCGGGAATGTGTGGCAGCGAAAAGAAGTAGTGCAATCCGCTCTGTTAAGGTTAAGAAAGCCATATGACTTATTTAATTACAATTGCGAGCATTTTGTTAATGATGTTTTACTTAAGAAGCCAACAAGTATACAAGCAGCTAATGCTGTTAGTTTAATTGGATTAGCCATAGTGGCAGTTCTAGTTTTAAGAAATTAAGAATTTTATGAGAAACCCAGAAATTAAATATTATCCAGTTGGCAATGGTGATCAGTCATTAATTACCTTAACCGACGGCACAACCATTATTGTTGATTGTAATATTAGGCAGGCTTCAATAGGAAGTAAGGACTCTAAAGTTTACGATGTCAAAAAGGACCTGCTCAAATCAATTGGGAAGCGTGAAGGGAATCCTTATGTTGATGTCTTTATCCTTACCCACGGAGACTGTGACCATTGCAGAGGGTTTGAGGGAAACTTCTACCAAGGAGACCCGAAAAAGTATTCAAATGAGGATAAGAAAGCGGATAAAATTATCATTGATGAAATGTGGTTTTCTCCAATGATTGCAGAGGAACATACTAATGATGACGAGGATGCATATCAACAAGAAGCTGAGCGGAGGTTAGAGTTGCATAGGAAAAAACATGCTGATAAGGATTTGGCAGGCAACAGGATCAAGATTATTGGCTATGATGCCAATAAGGACTACCAAGATCTCAACCACCTGCGTGCAACCCCGGGTTCTATTGTAACCAAGTTTAACAGCAAGGAACAGAATAAATTCTCGGTTTTCATCCATTCTCCATTTAAAGAGCATTTAGAATCTGCTGAAAAGGATAAGAATTCAACCAGTATTGTTTTCCAAGCTCGTTTTAAAGGTGCTGCTACTGATTCCAGGTTTTCGTGTTTAGCAATGTTTGGAGGAGATTCAGACCATTATTCTTGGGACATTATTCTTCAGAAGACTAAGAAGTATGGCAATGATAGTAAAGAAAAGGCATTAGATTGGGATTTGTTTCTGGCACCTCATCATTGTTCTTGGTCATTCTTTAACAATAGACCTTACTCCGAAAATTCGGATCCTAAAGACCATTCTAAAGAAGTACTCAAATATAAAAGGAGTGCAAATGCAAAAGTAATTTCATCAAGTAAAAAAATCCTTGACGATGATGATAACCCACCGCATTATCCTGCCAAACAGCAGTACATTGCAAGTTTGGGGAACGCTTCAAATTTTCTTAATACAGCCATAGACCCAAAAGAGTCTGGACCTGAACCAATTATTTTTGATATAACTCCCAATGGGCCGGCTAGGCCTCCTAAAATTAACAATGGAGGAGCAATAGGATCAGCAGGTGGCGCAGGTGCAGCATCAACAGTAATAAAGCAAGGGTAATATTATATGCTCTATAGCAAAGAATTAAAACAGTTCACAGGGGAGTTCTCTCAAGCTGTATTAGGATGTCTTGAGGAGATTAAAGAGTTTTTCTCAGTTGAAGAATTGAGTGTCTTGACTTTTGGCTCTTCATATATTTTAGTGCCGGTATCCTACAACGTATCAATTCCACCATTTGGAACAATAGGTGGAGTTGATATAAGAGAGAATGAACCTGTGCTGATTTTAATTTCCTTAGAGCACTATCCTGACCAAATGCCTTCAATAGTCAGTGACAGGAAAGATTTTCCAAGGAAAGTACTTCCTCACCTATACGTTTCAAGAAATGGGGCCCCTAGCAAACTGTGTTTAGTTAGGAACAATCCTAATGAGTGGTTTGCTGGAAAAAGGATGACTGATCTTTTATCCGTTGGAGAACAGTGGTTTTATAAAGCAGCTACTGGCCAGCTAGTAGATGATGGCCAGGAGTTTGATCCCTTGAGGCTTGAATATTTTAGTGGGTACCATTCATACAAGTATGAATTCTTGAATGAAATAGTTGCGAAAGACTTAAGGTTCCATCCAGAGTATGAAATGGCATTTTTGTTCAGCTCAATTGATAAAAATGATGGTAATAGAAATTTTTTAATAAAGAGTCTTGCCCCAATTACAGCTATCAATATCAAGGCAATGCTGGATATATTAAGGAGCGCCAAGAGTACACCAGAAAAATTTCCAATAGCGTTTCCATTAGTTTCTGTTCTATTGTGGAGTAAAGACAATGTGGAGAATCAATATGATGTATACTTACCAACAGACTATGCAGGATTAAGCAAGTATTTTGCATCAAGGGGAATCAATTTACCTCAAGTTGTAAATCTCTACTTGCAAAATGGATTTTTGAAAGGAAAATATATTCCAATAGTGCATGCTATTCAGAGGCCAAAAAAGCTGGTAGGCTATAATGGTAAAAATGAATTTATAAACTTTGTTATAGATGCTAGTTACTTTAAGGATGATCAACAACCAGAATCGGCCAAAGTTATAAATCAAGCGCATATTGAACCATTTAGCAAAAGTCTAGCCGAAAAGATGACCGGTGAAAAACGTAATGAGAGTATATTTTTTATAGGGGCTGGTTCTTTAGGGTCTAAGATTTATATGCATTGTGCAAGAGGAGGGAACCTGAACTTAGGCACCTTAGATGATGATAATTTTCTCCAGCACAACTTAGCTCGCCACTCTCTGTTTCAAAATAAAGTGGGCAGAAATAAGGCAGTTGCAATTACAGAAGAAGCAGATCAATTCTTTTCTGTTGATACAAAAAAGAACTTCAAAGCCTTCAATAGCAACCTGATTAACTTAGAAATCAATGAGCTAATTAATTATAAATGGCTGCTAGATTCTTCAGCAAGCCTTCAAGTTCAAAATTGGCTTGCAAGTACTAGTTTGCCAAATAATTTAAATGTTGCAAGATGTGAACTTGTAGATGACGGAAGGTTAGGGCTAATGTATATTGAGGGAAAGGATAGAAACCCTAGAGTCGATGACCTAATTAATCTAACATACTATTATGGCCGTGTGGATGATGACATAAAGGGCTGGAGGATTCGAGACTCTGAAAGAGAAGTCAGAAATATTGACATTGGTCTTGGTTGCAGTTCAACTACCACTGTCATGGCAGATGATACTATTTCATTTCATGCAGCCACATTCTCAAGGGTATTGTACGCAGAAGGAGAAAGCCTTGCAGAATCAGGACTAATATTTAAGAGTGTGATAGAATTGAAGGGAATTCCCTCAATAAGCAGTAAAGGACATTTTATTAAGCCTTTTGAAATTTATTCTTGCCATGCTGGTAGTCAGTGGGAAATAAGATTTAAAAATGGTTTAACCCAACAACTGCTAAACCATTGCATGAAGAAGAGCAACATAGAAACAGGAGGTATACTTTTGGGTGTGGCTAACTACAAAACTCAAACCATTCATGTTCTTGAAATAATTGATGAACCTCAAGATAGTAAAGGGACATGTACTGGTTTTAACAGAGGTGTGAATGGGCTTCCAGATTATGTGAATACGGTAAAAGCTGATACTGGAGGAATTATTGGATACATTGGAGAATGGCATACTCACCCAATGGATTTAGAGAGACTTAGCACTAGAGATGAATTAACAATAACGGAATTGGTAATAATGAATAGAAATGTACCAATTCCAACACTTGCCGTTATTGTGACCAATCAGAAAGTGCTGCCATTTGTTTTTGAATAAATATTCTTTTGTTAAAACAGGTAGAAGATGTTTGATAATTATACCCTTAAGGCGCGGCTTTATCCAGTTATTATTTTATTTTTCCCTTTAGTCGTATTAGGGATTTTTTACTCAATAGAGTTTAAAAATATTTTACACTTTCTTTCTTCAGTTGGTGTTGTCGGCGCTTTGACCTATTTGTTTTCTCAACTAGGGAGAGATAGGGGTAAAAAGTTGGAACAATTGCTTTGGCAATCCTGGGGTGGTGCTCCCTCCATTCAACTTATGAGATTCGGGAACCAAACTATTGACAAATATACTAAAAGTAGGTACCACAGTAAATTATTGCATCTATGTTCAGTACCAGTTCACCCAGATGAGGTAATGGAAAGAAACAATCCATCAGAGGCAGATGAAATCTACAAGACATGGACAAAATTTCTAATAACTAAAACAAGAGATGAATCTGCATTTCCTTTACTCTTCAAAGAAAACACTAGCTATGGGTTTAGACGGAATTTATGGGGGTTAAAGCCCTTTGGGATTTGTCTTGTATGCATTGTGATTATTTCAAACTACTTCTTTTGGTGTTATAAGTTAGATGTATTTAATCCAATTAAATTTAGTAACATCTTCTTCTATACAGCTGTAGTTTTAGGACTGATCCTAATTTTTTGGATTACTGTTGTTCGCAAAGATTGGATAAAGCTACCGGCTTTTTCCTACGCAGAAAGGTTGCTAGAATCTGTTGAGAGCATGTAAGAAGAGGTGTGAAAATTAGATACTATATTCATTTCCTTTAAATCATTAAGGCTACTATCAATTCTGTTTTTGGCTTGTTTTAAAAATAACATGCCAAAAACAGAATTGATTAGTCATTTATATTAATCACTTAGTAAAAGTTATACTAAGCTAATGTTTTGTTTAAGCCAATCAGAGCATTTTTGGTCAAAGCCAATCCAAGCAGCATCATCAGCAATCTGTGTAACTAAGAGCTTATCATTATTATCAATATGTGCCTTTAAATACTCGCAAATATTAAAAGCAGAAGAATTGGACTTTATAATCCAAGTTGAATCCAAGCAATGCCACCAAGTTCCAGATAATGCTTTAATTGCGTCGTATAGATTTTGATAGTCTTGACCAGTTTTCCTTAGGTCGTATCCTATAAGGTAAGTTTTCATTTAAAAAGGATTTTAGTCTAATCATTAAAAATTATTAACTTATTTACATTTCACAGGTTTGCATGCGGTTCTGCATCTTCCCCTACCCCCTTGTTTAGCTCCATCATATCCTTCGCCAAAATGGTTTTTATAAAGAGCAGTGGTGTCAGCAAAGGCTGTATGTAAATCCCGCATGTCCTGTTCGCCACGCATACCAAAATAGGGGAAGTGGTGTACAAAATAGCCAAACACGCGCTCGCAGTCTTGAGCGTAAGCCTGGGTGTCCAGAATGTGGTAGTGCCAGAACTTATCTACCACTTGGTTGGGTACTATCTCTTCCTGTGGGTACACGTATTTCAGGGCTAAGAATCGTTTGTAATCCTGCTCCGCGCTGTCACATTCTTCTGGGGTCCAGCCTAAGCCTTCTTCCGCGTCCTGTAGTTTCAGCTTGAGCATAGAGAAATCTACTTCCTCAAGAAGTAGGAGTGCTTTGTTTACCAAAGCTTGTTTGTTTGCAGTTGTAGTTTGCATATTAGGTATAATTTTTACTTATATTATAAACCTACGAATAAATTCCAACCTTAGTAGCATTAAAATGTTAATATTTTTGAATTTACTAATTAGAATAGAAAAGCATAACGAGAGTTTACGTTTTAGGACTCTATTTGTAAAATGCGACTTAAAACGTAAAATATTTACCCTTCAAAGTTCATCCTCTCCCTCACGGCATCCACTATCTTCTGAATCATTTTAGCATCTTACATGAAGACAATCTCTGTCAGTGGCAGGGTAATGTTGGTTTCCAATACTGGTTTGTGCTGAAGCAAAAGCCTAGGCGCTTATTGAGCGGGGAAGGCATGTGCGTTTCAGCGTCTGCCTTGGCCAAAGGGGGAAATGTGCGGTCGGCTACCAAAGATAGCCAGAAATGTGTTTGAGGAAGCGTTGGGGCTTCTGTGATTTTTCACAAGAAAAAGCACTAATCTTTCTATGACGCATAAGTTTTCCTCTATATGGTAGAGTGACTTTTAGGGTATGCCAGGATAAGAATCAGTGATTACTGTTATGACCCTTCTTCAAAGAAGCAGCCTACAAAAGGCTTATGATTTTGAAGAACAATGCTCTGCCATGAGCTATTGTAAAAAGGTATCGCAAATGCTCCTCTTCTTGTAAATAGGAATTTAAGTAAATAAATTACCGGCTACTTTGTCCCCTGAATTTTGGCCAAAAATTTAAATTTCCCACGTCGTCACAGCAATTTCCCACTTCGTCACGGGACATTTTAGGAAAAACACTGTACTACTCCTAGATCCCGGCGCTTGATACACTATAAAAGGTTAAAAAGTGGCCGTTTTTCATGTCCTTTCCTTTAGCTGCGTACTGCTACATCTTTGTGCATTGATTTTAATGACATGAAGAAAAACGCAAAATTTAACCAAGCACTCATACTGGCCATTGTGCCCAGTCTGTTTAATGTAGCACCGCAACTGGTTTCTATATTGGTGAAGAAGCCAGAACCAATACCTACACCACCAGTAGTGGTGCAAAACTCTATAACTGTTCATGTCAATAGCCGGGCTGATACAGTTTATCTATATAAGTTTAGTAAGAAGGTGCCTTAGCTGTAACAAGCAGCCTTAAAGTAGATAGTACTTGATCTCCTTAAAATGAAGCTGTACAGATTTGTATGCTGGGTAGAAGTCACCGTTTAATGGCTTTTGCATTTCCACTAGTTCTGTTTTTGCCTTTCTTTCTGAAAATAGACCCTAAAACAGAACCGGTGCCTTTAGATAGCTACTAGAATACTCCCTTTTAGAAGACCCAAGCAAGCTTCAAGGTTAGGGAGAATCATCACCTTAACGCCAGAAGTCAGTTCCTCTAATAAGTTCTCTAATAGATTCTCTAATAAAATAACCTTTATAACCTCTCTAATGAGCGCTATTAGGCACTTCTGTAGCAATCTCTCTAATAAGCTCTCTAATAATTTGCTTATAAAGTATGTATAGAATCCCTAACAGGCTTCTTAGCACCACCCATAGTAAACTCTATACTATGCATTCGCACAAGTAGAATCTATAATGTCCATTGAGGTTTAGAAAAGGTACCTGTGTTCTTTATCTTTCCCATTCTCCTGAGTTCAGACAGGAGGTTGTTTATCTTGATCTTCCGTTGTTTCTCATCCATCCAGTCAGGAAGCTTATCCCAAAGCAGGGCATCTACATCGCTTCTGTTTAGGCTTTCATGTTCCTTGACGGCTCTTTCAATCAAATCAAGGTAATACCCCTTGTCAAATCCTTTGTTTCTGGAATAGACTGCTTTTTGCCCGGTTTGTTGAGCCACTTTAATACCAATGTAGTAGTTAGGCTTTCTCCCTTCAATAAGCTTTTTTGACCTTAGGTGCTTTTCCTCATACGCACTCAACAGCTGTCTTTTCTGGACCTTGTCAAGCATGATGATCTCTTCAAGGGTTAAGTCTTTGTTCTGGGCAAGCATACTGGCATAGTCAATGTCTAGCACTTTACCTGTAATGGTTACTTTCACCCTGTTGGCACTCAGGTCATAATCTGGCATGGGGAAGAAGCGTTCCCGCTGATAGTTGAATATCTTTTTGATACCTCCCCCTGCCGTGTCTACCATTTTCAGGTTGAACATAGCAGCTGCTAAGAACCGGTTGCGGTAATGCTCTTCAGGGGCATCTTCCATTACCACCCGCTCGACACTACCCGGTATGAAATCTCCCAAGTTGGTAAAGATCAGCTGGTCATCCATCTCAACCACATTGATGCGGCCATGCTTTGTATAATCTTGGTGTGCGATACAGTTATTGATGGCCTCTCTGATAGAATAGGGCTCATACTGATTTACCTCATCTGGAAACAGCGTACCATCTTTCATATACCTATACTTAAGATTCCGGATCTTGGCATATACCTTATCTACCGCCAACAGCATAGGGAGGCCAATGATACTGTAATCCTTGTCATTGCCATTCGCGTCTTTCAACAACCACCTTATTTTAGCTTCGGCAGGATTTATGAAATGCTCTGCTTCCTCTTTCCCCAGCAGGATGATAGCCGTTCTGGTGATCTTGCCTTTAATGGTAAGCTTGGCTTTGTTAAGAAAGGTGATGTCATCCCAAGTATCAACCTCTTGTGCCTTTTCCGGCAGTTTGTTTTTGAAATTCTCTCTGGCTACTTGTAAAGCCTGGCTATCTAAATCATCAATGGTAGCATCTGGCACAATAGCTGCGCTCCAGTCTTCAGTGGTGGCTTGTGCCCTGATACGCTCAATCTCCTCTAGGTTTAGCGGGACCAGTTCCTCACTATCCCTGCCATAGTAATGCCCATCAAACGCAATCGGGAATCCTTTAGGGGCAGCTGGGATCTGAAACATCACCACTCTCCCCTCAGGGAACATCATTTCATAGATCTCCATGAACGTGATGCGGTTAGTGGTCTTATTGGCTATTTCACTTTTTAGGCTGTCTAAGTCTTTTCTGATAGCCCTGTATTGACTGTTTACAATGTTGTGTTGTTTATTCTCAATCCCAAACACCAGCCAAGCGAATGGTTTTCCTTTCAGGTTCGCCTCATTGCTCAGCGCAGAAAAATACTTGCCGAGTTTAGAGAAATCATAACTGGACTTCGCTTCCTTGAACTCTACTATCTCTGTTTCTGCCCCAAGGCTACGAAGTTGCTGAAGTATGGCTTCTAATTGCTGATTGGTCATAAGCAATACTACTACTTGTTTCCTACATTACCTTACTCATGCGCTATCCTTTTGGTAAAGGTAGCCAAAGGTGACTACACAAAATTGGGAAGCAACTCTACTATTGGCAGTATAGGTCTTGGTTTTTACAATTAACAGAGTATTGTGAAATCTGTTTCCTTTAGGAGTAAGAGTATTTTGTCAACCAAAGCTTGTTTGTAGTAGTAATTCGCATATCGGGTATAATGTTCTCTTAGAATACCCAGATCCTAATTTAAATTGCACTTGTATGCTGCTTATTTCCGCGCTAACATGAGTAGACAAGCAAAACGGGATTTTACGTTTTTGGCCTCATTTTCCAGAAAGAGGCCAAAAACGCAACTATGCCAATCCTCTAAAGACCATGACCTTGTTCACGGCATCCACTACTTTCTGGATATAGCCCTATCTTTGTCCACGAAACCGTTGGTCTCACCAGAGTTGCTGTTGATGCGCACGGCACGTCATTAAACCAATCTCGCCTTTGCCTGCTCCAGCAAGGTTAGCACCTGCACCAGTTCCTCTGGGCTCATGAATACCATTGAATTGGAGTCAAACCTGGATAATTTCAGATAGGCAGACCATTTCTTCTTGTCCTGGCTATAATAGCAACCTGCCTCAAACCCTCCTCTACTGGTAAAGGAGACCTCAGTGTAATTGGCATGGGTGCTGGTCAGCAGACTTGACTGTATCAATTTGATTGATTTAATGAGGCCATCCAGTTCATCTGCATCCACAGAGCCCAGCTTTGTGCCCGCAGAATAACCACTGCCCGTTACGGCAGAGAACCTGACCGCACTGGTCTTGGAGGCATTGATGAGGTCTTTTAACACCATCACCTGCACTGTCAATAGTAGCCATTTCCCTTTCGCCATCTGCACAAAGAAGATTCTTTGTACCACTACTACTGGCATGCCATTGGCTTCGGTTGGAGTGTTAAGGACGAAGGAAGCAGCGGGTGATGGCGGACGTGGAAATAGAGACTCCCGTTGCCTGATGAAAAGGGTCAAGCCAGCTGAAAGGATTTCCTTGGGCTTTGGTTTAGTTGTATAGACCGAGTGAAGGCCTACCTTGTCCACCCGCAACTCCTCTTGCCTAAAGGAGCCTTTATTGGAAATAATTTCTTTGCTTTTCAATTAGAACAGCCCATATACTGCAAAGCGCTTTGCAGTATATGGGCTGTTCTAATTGAATATGGGATATCCTATTTCCCTATTTGTATGTGGCGCCTGAAATTCTTCCCGTGGTGAATGATATGTAGGATGTAATTACCCTTTGGAAGGTCCCGTACATCCATGTAGACTTTGCTCTGGCCAGCTTTTGCCAGTATAGTTCGCACTTTCATACCCTTGTTATTGTAGAGGTCAAGGGTGGCTGGTTCTGTCTCGCTTGGAAGCACTGATACTGTCATCTGGTCCTCGGCTGGGTTAGGATAGGCCGCATAGGCACCATCCCCATATTGCCTTGGCCGAAGGTTTAGAATCATGGTGGAGGTGACGCAATTGGTATAGGCAATTATCTCCAGAAAAATTGGGTCATGGTAGGGAACCACGACATTAAGTTCCGCTCCATTTGGGGAAAAATAGGAGGTTTCACCATAGACCAGATTCCAATCTACTTGAGTCACCGTGTTATTAGAAGGAAGGAACAAAAGCACATTCACCATCCCAGGCTCAACATCAATGTCCTCATTCGAAGTGTTGATAGGGATGTTCCCGTTACTCAGATCTGCCACCCTCGCCGTAAAGGGAAAATCCTCATAATTCATGTGTATAGTTTTTGTAATCGAGTAGACACACCCACCTATGGTTACTTGAGCGGTCAAGGTGAAAGGTACAGCTGAATAAGACGTTGCCTTGAGGGTAATGGCGCTGGTAGAAGAAGCCACAACCGTTACATTTGAAGGGACCGTGCCCCATGTGGCGCCAGTGATAGGGCCACTTATGGTAAAGGTTTTCTGCTGGTTATAGCATAATTCATTTGAGCCTGTGATTGAAGCAGGTAAGACATATTTTTCACCCACCCCAACGGCATGCCAGGCGTTCATGACCGCAGAATGCTGACAAGAGTTCACGCCGAACTTTGCAATAGCTGCATTAATCATGGAAGTCCTGATTGCCGGGTAGGTTGTTGTACCGTCCAAGTAGTTATTAAAAACAGCCTCAACTATCAATTGCTCAGCAGAATTCAACCCAATCCCAGTCACTGAATAGCTATTGCCAATTCCGTTCACACCACTTTGACCATTAACCAATATATAGAACCAATGCGATAATACCCCACTTCTTACATATTCATAATCGCCGCCGGTTGAATTGTATTGCGCACTTAAATAAGTGTTAGCTATTTGGGTAATCGCGTTGGGATCGTTGGTGTTTTGAAGGTTTCTTAGGTAGGGCTTTTTTTTAGTGATCTGCTCTGACATTTGCCAGGGTGCATTCAATTTTATCCTATACTCAAAAATGGCTGCCCAAATATCACTGATGCCTTCATTGAAAGCCCTCTGGTCACCAGAGTTTCCCCAGCCTATTTGGTATTGAGTTATACCGTGGGCATATTCGTGACCCACAACGTCTAAACTTGCTATAGGGTGGTAATTGGATCCACCTTGACCAAACACAAGAGTACTTGAAGATATATTCCAATAGGCATTGTCTGTATTATTGCCAAATCTTACATAAGCATTTATAGGTTGGCCAGCCCCGCTTGCAGGGTTGTTAAAGCTGTTGATTTGATAAGTGCTATACAGATAGTCATAAATTTTCTGTAATGCCCAGTGGACATCCAGTCCCATGTCATTTGCACTGGGGGCATGTTCAGAGGCTGTCCAGTTATTGTCATTGTCTGTAAGTTCCACCGCACTAGACAAGATACTGCCGCTGTTCTGAAGGTTGCGGGTATGAATGGTGGCGCCGCGCGTGTTGTCAAAAAGCCTATGTCCGCCGGAAAAGGGATTAGTATCTGCAGTCTGTGTACCGCTATAGCGTGTGGCAAATGTTCCTTCCAAATCCAACATCCTGGATTCTGTCATTACCAATTTTCCTGTATGTGCGTCCACAAAACCGATTTCATTGTTATTAGGGTGGTCTGACTCAAGGTAGATGCGGTAAACCAATTGCACTGATGTAGTTGAGTCACTTTTGGATTTTCCCGCAATCTCTTTCACAATAAGGCTTAACATTGTTTCTGCCACTGCCTTCTGCTCAATCCCTTTAATCGTCAAAAACGTATTTAGCGCTTCCTCTTGAGAAATGGAGGGTGTGGCGTTAAGGTTTTCAGTTATAACATAGTGGCCATTTGCAAAGTATATTTTGCCATTTTTGAAATGAAGGTTATATCCTGCACCCTCTATCTTGACACCTTGGTGATACTGGTCGAAATGCTCATGCATAAATCCATCATTATTCGACTTATGTGGTGATTTCTTAAACTGGTTATCCAGTTGAGCCCCTAGATAATCTTGGAAAAAAACCTTGGCCGAAGTAGGGACGTGCTTCCCGTCGCCAAAGAACTCAACTGAGCCGATGGTGCCATTTTTTTTCTTTTGTATGATTGGTGGCTGGTCTTTCTCTTGGGCATGGCACAGGATAGAAAAAGAAAGGCCTGCTAGTAGGCAGACAAAAAAGTTTTTCATAAAGTGATTATAATGGTGGTGAAATTTTTGAATAGAAAGTAAGGCAGGCTAGTATTTAATATATTTGACCTAAGAGGGGATTATACAGGAAGTATTAAACAAAAGCCCCTTTTAGCAGATGATGGCAAGTAATAAAAAGGGTATACTGAACTGTACAAGCTTCTCTTTACCCTGTGTGCTATTTCTTCCTATAAACAAAATAATCAAACATGGCTAGTGCGTCTATATCCAGTGTCAAGGTTTTGTACTCTTTGTCAAATGAATAATAATAGCTTTCAGCTATGGTGTCTACCTGGTCAATATCAAGGGCATAGTAATAATAAACCAGCATGGAGTCATTGAGGGTATAGTCACCATAAGTATATTTCTTGGAATCGTAGTCATAGTTTCTGTATGAACTGTCATTCAGGAATTCAGTGTACCCACTTGGTGATACATCCAATAGATTATCAAGGGACACTCCTTCCTGACGCAGTTCCCACTTTCCCAAGATGGCCTTCTTGGGACTGATTTTTATATCTTCCTTGTCACAGCTGATAATTGCTAATACAAGGGGAAGAAGACAAATTAACTTGAATGGACTTTTCATAATATGGGGATCTGCTGTTGCTTCCTATAATGTTAATGAAATTATTCTTTTTGATATTCAAACCTTGCCTATGAAAAAGTATGCCATTTTTTATAAAAAGGCTAATTCTTTTGTTCTGCTTAGGCCTCATTGAATAAAAATTGGATAGATATTGTCAAGTGTCGTGCTCTGATTTTCGCCTAGGTTTTAAAGTTCAGCATTCCATACATCCATTGTTCTGTTTTTACTAAAGATCCCCACAGTCAAATGCTCTGTGACTAACTCTTCTTGATATGGAAGTTAGCTGCGGAGGAGATGTTGCGCATGGCAAAGGTCTGACCACCTGAGATGAACCGTGACTGGGTCACGGTCACGTCTTGAAAGAAAATGGCTTCCTGTTGTTGGGCAATGGTGGTTTCCATTTAGTTTGGTTATTATGTGATTTTCTATTTATAAGTTTCCAAGTGCTCAAAGTGATCTCTGAAATGAACCATCAGAACTTCAGTAAATCTGCCTAAAATATATCCTTTGGTACTCTCCTCAGGCTCTCCATTCTTGTTCCACCAAGAAATTTTAAATGAAACCTTGTCAATAAAAATATAGGGTTTGGGCATAGCTTTTCCATTCCATTGTTCGGGAATATGGGTGTATAAATTTTCCTTCTTGTCGTTTGTGACAATTGCCCAAGTCCTGAGCTTTCCATCAGTGATGGCTTTATTAATTGCTTTGATCAAGCTTTCTGGCTTAGCAGTAATGGCGTGTATTTCCATGATGTCAGGTTTTAAGTGATGTTGGGTTATAGCCTGTATTTGTGATAATTCTTTCTAGGCCAAGCAGGAAAGGAATAATGTAGAAGCAGAAAAATAAGCTTCAGAACAAATGAATCCCCTGTTTCTTGCCTCAATTTTAGAAACAAGGCCTAAAACAATTAGTAACATTTCTTGCAGGGCCTACTGCCGTGCTTACTCTCTGCGTCTGCCTTGGAGACCGTTAAATGTTAGGCTGTATCGGTTGCAGGAGTTGGGGTGGGGCCAGGTGCTGTCACCCTCACAGATGAAAACGTTGGGCCTTGCCCTGGTCTTTTAGTCGTTCTGAATTAAACCCCTGAATTTTGCCCACCCGTAAATAAATTCTCTTATAAGTTGTACTCTTGGGTCTGGATTTACTTTTGCATTTTGGATGGTAACCATAGCGCCATTAGATAGCAGGTAATTGAATATCCCAAGACGGTCAAAAGCCTGGTAGTTATATGGGTCAGAGTAGGCGGGGTTTAGCCATTGACAATAGACAGCGTAACTATTTGCAAGAAAGAAGTCTATAGTTGTGGTAACATCCTGCCTGTATTGCATGGAGCATAAAACAATCCTTGGTTTTTGATCTCCAATTATATCACCCACATACGTTGCCCTTTCTTCAGGACTGCCACTAACCAAAAAAACCTCCACATATTCACCAGCCCTCAGGTAAAGCCGCCTTACATCAGACCCTGTCCGGACCGTTCGCCCAAACAAGCCATTCCAGGTGGTGGACTTCCCTGAATTCCTGAGTCCAAGTACGGCTACAACTAAATTATCCATATTTTAGGTTTCTTGTAATAAGGCTTACCTGCTAGCTTAGAACATGCAATATATCCTTCTTGATGAGGCTTCCACCTAAACAAGAAGGTATTGGCCTTTAATAGTTATTAGATGAAATGGGTATTAGCAGAAGTTTAGGCTGCTTTAATTTCAGCAATGGTATTATCTAGCAAGGGAGATAGAGAACCTTTGGTAAATTCTGAATAAGCCACCTTCTGGACACTATAGGTGTCAATAACAATGCAGTGGTTTTCAGAGATCTGGTACTTGCTTGCGTAGTTGTCAACCAAATGTCTGTAAAGGGTTTCACAAAATATGCCCAGTTCGTTTTTCCTGAAGCCATTGATTTGTGCCACCAACCATAAGGCCCCTATCTCACGTTTCCCATTATGATTGAAGGAGAATAATAGGCTCGGATTCACGTATAATGGGTATCCATCTATGGTCAGGATTTTTTGGAAGGAAGGCAGAGTTTCGTACTTCAGGCCAATTCCTGGTTTTAGATCCGTAAACTCAAAATCCTTGAAATTAGTAAGGATATCTATGTTGCGCTGGTACATTGATTTGGTGCCATTATTCTTGGTTGCGGCAAGCTTTGCCTGTAGTTCGTCTATCTTGTTGTCAAAGAGCTCAGGGTTGTCAGATTTGAATACATTCTGGATACAACTGGTGCTGGAAATCCAGTAATCGCCTCCGCTGTCGTCATCTTCCGCTTTCTCTTTGGCTTGCCTCGTTCTTAATTTGAGCGCAAAGTTCTTCTTGCTCTTATCAGACCTTCTCCTGAATTCAACTAATTCTTTTATGGTAATTCGGTGCATAATAGGCTGTAATTAAGTACTGTCTTAGACTCAGTTTTTTAAGTAGAACCAGAAAGGCCCTTCAAAGTGGTTTGGTTTAGTCTGTAAATGGCAACTCAAATTGAATTCTGTTTCCATTCTGCCCACAATTTGGTATTAGTAGGAGAGCTGATTAAACCAATTTCGCCTTTGCCTGTTCCAGCAGGGTTAGCACCTGCACCAGTTCCTCTGGGCTCATGAACACCATTGAATTGGAGTCAAACCTGGATAATTTCAGATAGGCAGACCATTTCTTCTTGTCCTGGCTATAATAGCAACCCGCCTCAAACCCTCCTCTACTGGTAAAGGAAACTTCAGTGTAGTTAGCTGGTGTGCTGGTCAGCAGACTTGACTGTATCAATTTGATTGATTTAATGAGGCCATCCAGTTCATCTGCATCCACAGAGCCCAGCTTTGTGCCCGCAGAATAACCACTGCCTGTAACGGCAGAGAACCTGACCGCACTGGTCTTGGCGGCATTGATGAGGTCTTTTAACACCATCACCTGCACTTCCACGCCTTTCACCTTCCCAACATCCAGGAATTCTTTCTCAATCAGGGTCCCAGACTTAGCTGAGAATAAATCAGCTTTGCTTTGGTCAGCCTTCTTCTCTTGGGCACAAACACCAGAAAGGGTGAAAACACATAAGGCAGCAATAATTAAATGTTTTTTCATAAAAGGGTTTAAGGAGTAAAATTATGACCCCGCAGACATCAGGGTTGTGGGATTAATAATCAGTTGAGGTAAAGGGTAATATCCATCAGGGGCATTGCTAATAAGCTACTAAACCATAAATATAAAATTTTGGTAAATTTTGCGTTTTTGGCCTGTATTTGTAAAACGAGACCGATAACATGCCCTAATTACCCCCTAAACACCATGGCCTCGTTCACGGCGTCCAAAATCTTCTGGATGTAGTCGCGGTCTTTGGCCACAAAGCCATTCGCCTCAGCGGAGTTGCTATTGATGCGCACGGCGTAGCTGTCTTTGGTGAAGTAGAGCCAAACACCACCCGCCAGGGCTAAGGCAATGCCCATGCCACGGGTGGCCTCAGAGAACAGCATTAAAATGCCTAACATGAGTAATAAAATGGCTCCTGCCCGGCTCTTCTTGATATGGAAGTTAGACACGGAGGAGATGTTGCGCATGGCAAAGGTTTGACCCCCTGAGATGAACCTTGACTGGGTCACGGTCACGTTGGCGTCTTGAAAAAAGACAGTTTCTTGTTGCGGTTGGGTAATGGTGGTTTCCATGGGTAAGTATTTACTGGTTTGTTTAGTTGAAGAGATGGCGTTTTCGGCTTTGTTTCAGAAAATGAGCCCTAAAACGGAAAAGAATAAGGTTATTCACTCAGGAGGGGTATTTTCTTCGCGCTTATAATCGGGTCTTTGAATATTTTCTTTACCGTGCGGGGGCTAATGGTTTGCTCTCTGTAAGGGATGTCTTGCCAAGTTTTGGATACCTGCACTACCACCATCTTGAGGCTCACATCTATACCTTCCCTGAAATTGTCATTGAAGAGATGGACTGAAAAGGCACCCTGCCTCACTTTTTCATTCCTGCCTGAGGCAGACACCACATTGCCTTGGTCAATCACCACCTCTTGCCTGTCCCTGAGCCCTGAGAATTTGAAGTGAACATTATCACCCATGGAGGGTGGGGTAAACAAGGAGATGCCGGTAACCGCCAGTGACGCCAGCGCCCCGTACCCGGTCAAGGAGCCTACCGCCTGCAAGCCAGAGCGTAATAGACGGTTAGCCTTTTCATATTCTTCGGTTGATTTCTGCCCCACTCCCAGCCAATAGGACCACGCCACCACTTCTGTTGTCTGGTAGGGGTTCACCTGGTTGGGGGCATAGGAATTTCTGGGTAGTTCTACTGTTGCGTAAGTATGCTGGGTTTTCCCTGCCGCCGTTTCTGAGTGCACCCGTAAGATTTTGTCAAAAAGTGGTTTTGCTACGGTGTCTACTTTCACCAGTTCCTTTCTCACCTTCTGTGTGTATAGGGTATCATAGCCTATTACCACGTCTTTGGTATAAGAATGCCAGGTGGTGTCTTGCTTTGTGACCCAGGTTACCGCGGAATTGAAATTTCTGGCCGCGTCATTTTTGGGTATTCTCTGGATTTTGATCTTGCACACCCTGGCCGCCATGGCCGTGTTCTTGAACCGGAAGACATATACCCCGGTCTTGCCCACGGTGATGGACTTGTTCTCAATCTGCTTTGATTTATAGTCGCTAAATTTGGAGTTGCTGGGGTACTCCGCTATTTCAATTTCCTTGAGTTCTTTGCCGCCCAACTCTTTATAATTGAAAATGATTTTGTCACCTTCAGAAAACCCGTAGAAGAGCTGTTCTTCTGCAAAACCACCAACTTTTATAGTCTGCTCAGACACGTCTACTGGTTCTTGTGCATATACAACCATTGTGCAGGTTAATAGAAAGAAAAGAAGGCTGAACTTTGTAGACATAAATTGGTGTAGGGTAAATTTCTTTAACCTCTTTTAAGTAATCTGTGGTTGCTGTTCAGAGGTCTGTATCTGGTATGTTTGGTGTTCTATTAGTACCCTATCTATAGACACAGTCTAATGTGGCTTTCACTACCTGTTCCACTACGGGTTTTTTAATGTCATGCTTCCGTTCATTTTTGTCACTGAATTTAGTGAAGACCTCCAAGGTAATTCTATGGGTTTTTGAAAAATCATCTAACAGCATTCTGTAGGTAGAGCCCCGTCTGTTCACGCTGCGCGCGCAGCATATAATCACCTCCACCTGAATGTTAATTAGTATGGTAATTTGCTCTTTTGTCTGCCATGCAACATCGCCTGCGCTCACAATACCTACTTTCTTGCCATTGATGGTCAGAATGGAGGTAAAGTCCCATATCTCTCCCTTGCTGCTGTACTTCAGGCTGTCTTTTGTGACCGTTTTGCTATTGAAGATGTGCTCCTTTTCTGCTACTTGTACTAGCTCATGGTAAACGAGCCCGGTAGTGGTGGTCTTGCCGCTGTTCTGGCCTCCTCTGATGATGATGAAATCTGCCATTATCTGTCTGTTTTTAATTCAATGATTCAGCGAACCCGCCTAAATAGGTGGCTGGCCTGCGTGCTTGCCTAGGGTAATAAATTGGGTTTTGGAAGAGTGCTGTGTGATGGTTCCTGCTGTTGAGTTACCTCCTTATTCATCGCCAAAAATAGGTTTCGCGTTTTTGGCCTCATTTCCAGAAACAAGGCCAAAAACGGTTAGTAGCATTTCTTGCAGGGCCTTCTATCATGCCTGCTTTCGGCGTCTGCCTTGGTGACCGCTGAGATGGTGTGGCTGCACCGGTTGAGCCCGCTGCAGGAGGAAGAGCTGTGGAAGGCATAGGCGCTGCCACCCTTACAGATGTAAACCTTGACGGCTTTGGCAGCAGCGGTCTTGGTAGTGGGTTGCTTGGCTGGTGCCTGGTTAGTCTGGGCGTAGCCGTACACGGTGAGCAGAGCCAGCAACAGGGTGAGCAGGTGCTTTTTCATTTGTCTGAGTTTGGTGTCTAGGTACAATACTGCAGTAGGGCTCATCTGGCTTTTTAAGAAAGAGAGGATTTACTGCAGTGCCATGCATGGTAGGGGGAGGACGTACAGGCAGCTTTCAAAGATAGGGCAATTGGGACTGGAGCTAGCTTTGGGGCTTCAGTGATTTTTCACTTTTAAATTGTGGAAAATCACATTTTTAGGTTAGGTTAAAACGTTTTTGGGATTACAGTGGGCGGAGGTCCATTTACAAAGACAAAGGACTTCAATGATTCATTAAAGTCCTTTGTTAGAATGAAATTATAGAAGTCCAATAATCAATAAATTCAAATCTTCAAATGTTTGCTTATCGTAAGATTATCTTTTGCAACGGTTGATATAAATACTTTAATTCTATGCTTATGATGCTTAGCGTTTTCCATTTTCTACGCATCATACGTTTGCAAAGAGGGTACTACCTTTGAGTTATTGTATTTCTGAATCTGGGGGAGAAATTTGAATTGATTGATCTTCCTTTAAAGAAAGAATCTCATCATAACTTCGGAGCTTTTCTATTGATTTATCCTCCACGTTACCTGTGATCACCCCATACTCAAATATATTGGTTATTTGCAGGCCGTCCTGCTTTAATGTGCTTGCAATTATGTGCAAACGATCCAAACAATCTTCTGTGATGGTGATGACAATGTTCTTGCGCATGGTTCCTGGCTTATGGAGCCGTAGCCAAACCGGCCCCTACATCTTGGATGGATAACAACGGCAATTTCTGTGCAATAGTTTGCAAAGTAGAGATAATCTGACTAGGTGTAGCATGCGGATACTGCTCCCTCAAAAGGGCAATAATACCTGCTACGTGCGGAGTGGCCATACTAGTCCCAGAGATGGTTCTATATCTGGCTGGCAAAGGCCAGGAAGAATAAACTTGTACCCCTGGAGCGGCAATATCTATTAAAGCCATCGGGTTTATGGCTCTGTTGGAGAAGTCAGCAATATTCAACCCAGAGTCAAGTGCTGCGATCGCTAAGACAGAGGGACAGTCTGCTGGACTTGATACGGGGTCATAATGATTCCAGGAACGTCTACTGTCATTTCCCGCCGCCGCTATTACTACGGAACCTTTAGCCATAGCACTTTTGGAAGCTCTTTCATAAGCAATATCATGGCTCTGTCCCGGAAAGGTTCTTGAGCCTAAAGACATGGAAATGACATGGCATCCATTGTTGGCAGCCCATTCCATGCCAGCCAGAATCCAGGCCTGGGCACCACTGCCCTGATTGCTTAGGACTTTGCCAACGTAGATAGAGGCTTCTTTTGCAACCCCATAGCGTTGGCCTGTCCTGTCCAAGTTGCCGCATGCCGTTCCAACGCAATGTGTGCCATGGCCGTGTTGGTCTTGTGCCGTCTCGTTGGGAACAAATGAGCTTGAGACTATATTTCTATTTGTAAAATCTGGATGGTGAAGGTCAAAACCTGTATCTAAAACTGCTACTTTAATATCTTTCCCTGTAAACTGAGAATTTGCGGCACGTGTAGCCTGCAATCCCCAAGTGGTTGGGATATTAAGGCTGGCGGGAATAGATTCTGGGATGTATACCACCTTTTCAGGCACTACAATGTATTCTAAAGAAGTATCAGATTCTAGGAGCTGTACTTGGTCTTCTTCTCCCCCAACCAATGCAACACCTAAATCCTCGAATATTAATGCATCAGCACCTTCAATTTGGCTTTCATCAAATGCCTGTAGGTCGAAATCTTTTGTGTTAGCTACTTGAATCCCCATCCTTGATTCAAAAAGGCGCTCTACTCTGGAAAAATCCCTGTTTCCATCCTTCAAAATTACAAAGTACCTTCCTGTATAAAGCGGGGAGGTGTCTTGAGGATGGTTGTAAACTTCATTTACAAATTTTTCAAATGACCTGAGCCGTTGATTGTTTTCGGCAAGAAAGGTGCGGGACCCAAGTATCGGCTTTTTCATGGCTGGAAGTTGAGGTTGTTAAATATCCATATATGAATACTAATTTAAATTTAACCAGGAGTTGATGAGAGTATTTATCATGGGATTATTCACAAGTTAATACAGGTATTTTCACCTTCTTGATTTTTATTAGCGCCATTCTACGGGAATGAAGCTTTCATCATAAGATATATGTTTAAGGAATAGTTGTCTTTATAAAAAGTAATCAAAGTGTATGCCCTCCTGATGATAAGTGCTATTTATAACTTCTAATATCTTTGATTACTATGAAAGTTGGCAGTAATCGTGTAGCCTAAAGGACCAACAAAAGCCCTAACATCTTGAAAGGATTAATGCGATGCTGAAATCAGTTATAAGTTCGGTAAGAGAGAATTGGGACGATAACAAATAGTATATACCAGTGAAAGTGAACAATGGGACCAAGGCGCATATTTGGTTGTTGAAGAGACTACAGAGCCATATCTGCGTTTCATTGTATAAGTATAACGGAGGTGCTTCCCTAAAACAGGAAACATATGGGGTGTACAATGGATTTAGGGGAGTTTTATTGAACTACTTCACTCAATTCATTGACCAATAGCCTGCTCCTTCACAAAAGAGGACACTGTCAATCTATGGACCCCTAATATTCTGCCTATAGCGCTGAAGGATATCTTTTTGCTGAGTAGTTGCTGTATTTCCTCTTCTTTTCCAGTGAGTTTCTTGGTCTGAGATTTACTGCCTTTTGGGCGTCCTAATATTTTTCCTTCTGCTTTGCGGCGTGCCAAGGCTTCTTTGGTTCGTTGAGAGATGAGGTTACGTTCAATTTCGGCAGATAGCCCAAAAGCAAAGGCTAATACTTTAGAGTTGATGTTGTTGCCCAACTCATAATTTTCTTTGACGGTGTATACCATAATGTCTTTCTCCATGCAGTCATGGAGGATTTTCATGATTTGCATTAAGTTCCGGCCCAGGCGTGAAAGTTCTGAAACTACCAAAACATCACCTTTCTTCATCTTAAATAGGAGTGCGCCGAATTTTCGCACCTCTAGTTTTTTGGTAGAGCTGATGGTTTCTTCAATCCATTCATCTATAGTAAACTCCCGTTTTTGGGTGAATTTCTTGATTTCGAAGAGCTGGTTTTCTGTGGTTTGCTTGTCAGTGCTGATCCGGATGTAGCCGTAGTTCATGGTATTGGTTAAAATTGTTTAACGCAAGAAATGAACTAGGATTGGAAACGTCAATGATTGCCTGTATAAGTTAAAGACTGCTCAAATAATTTTTCCGACAAATAAGAAGGTAGAATTTGGAGCGATTACGTTAGTCAGAACAAGGCGCTGGCCACCAACTTTTCTGGCGAAAGTGGTTGGGTTATTCTGAGTGAGATTGAGACCCGCATTAAGCAAAAAGTTGAAGCTATCGGCACGCCGCTAAAGGAATGGGACATTCAAATCAATTATGGAATCAAAACTGGTTTCAATGAAGCTTTCATTATTGACGGTCAAAAACGCGCTGAATTACTAGAGAAATGCCCTAAAGCTGATGAAATTATTCGTCCGATTTTACGTGGCAGGGATATCAAGAAGTATAAAGCTGAGTTTGCAGATCAATGGATGATATTTATCCCATGGCATTTTCCTTTACAAAATGACATTTCCGTAAAAGGTTCTTCTAATGAAGCTGAAAAGGCTTTTAGAGATTCTTATCCGGATATTTATAACCACTTAATTCAATTTAAAGAACCTCTATCTAAAAGGAACCCAGCTGAGACAGGCAAGCGATATGAGTGGTATGCTTTACAAAGATTCGGATCTAATTATTGGCCAGATTTTAATAAAGAAAAAATAGTATGGATAGAGCTAACTAATTCTCCAAAATTCGCAATCGATACTAATGGTTACTACCTTAACAACACAATTTTCTTTATGACTGGCAATCACTTAAAGTATTTACTTTCATATTTAAATTCGCGCTTATGTGAATGGCATTTTGATAAAATTGCAGCAACTTCTGGAGCTGGTACAAGAAGATGGATAAAGATTTATATAGATCAAATATGTGCACCCAAACCGGATTTGAAAAACGAGAGTGATATTAATGATTTAATTGATAATGCGATTAAAAACCAAAGCAATGAGAATTTAGAAAAGATAGATGCTTATTTTTACAAAGTCTTTAACTTAGATGTATTAGAGATTGAAACAATAATAAGTGCAGAACTTTAATTCTTGTCTATCAATTGTTTAAAACTTTCTATGCTTCTTTCATCCTTTGTTAAGTCATACAAATTAAATATTATCTCATCAAGTTCTATTTCTTCATTTGAAGAGTCTAAGCCAGACTCTTTCCGTTTTAGAACCTCATGTACTTTCTCTGAAATTAGTTCTTGTATTTCTTTAGATGGTTTAGGAATTGGTAGTTGTTCAACATACATTGGCTTATATTCAAAATAACCGCCATTTCTAGTTACTCCAAGTTGTTTAATATAAAAATCTGCGATTTTAGAATTTAATATACCGAGAAGATAAAGGTTATCAGTTGCTATAAAAGGAGCAGGTGCATTAATTACAAAATGCTCTTTTGTAAATGAAAATTGAGGTTTAGTCGCGAGGTTCCCCCAAGTTATTTTTGGTTTAGTAAATTCTTTATAATAATTTGAGCCGAACCTTTGTAACGCGTACCATTCATATCTTATGCCTGTTTCTGTTGGGTTCCTATTTAATAAGGCATCTTTGAATTGTGAGAGATATTGATAAATTTCAGGATAAGATTCTTTAAATGCTTGCTCTGCTACGCTAGAAGCTCCTCTAATTGAAGGATCTCCTTGCAAGGGAAAATGCCAAGGAATAAATAGTATCCAGGAGTCAACAGGCTCAATTAAATATCTTTTAATATCCCTGCCACGTAAAATCGGACGAATAATTTCATCAGCTTTAGGGCATTTCTCTAGTAATTCAGCGCGTTTTTGACCGTCAATAATGAAAGCTTCATTGAAACCAGTTTTGATTCCATAATTGATTTGAATGTCCCATTCCTTTAGCGGCGTGCCGATAGCTTCAACTTTTTGCTTAATGCGGGTCTCAATCTCACTCAGAATAACCCAACCACTTTCGCCAGAAAAGTTGGTGGCCAGCGCCTTGTTCTGACTAACGTAATCGCTCATTTTTTCTAGACTGCCTAGGGTTTTATCTAGCAGGCATGTCTGGGTTTGGCCAAGATATGGGGATTTTTGGGCTATAAGTAAGTTGGTGTCTACGGTGGCAGACTCAAACACTTGGTATCCCCCAAAGTCCACCAGAAGCAGCGGGTTGGTCTTCTCCAAGAAGAACTTCCTGATTGCCTGCCCGTAATTGGCGCGCATCCACTTGTTGGAGGTGATAAACCCAAAGAAATAATCTTTCTTGAGCAGCCGGATGGCCTGCTCGTAAAACAGGCAATAGATGTCACCGGTCCTTACGAACGTGTCATACTTCATTTTCTGGAGCGCGTCAGCGTCCGATCCCATTTTCTGAAGTTGTATATACGGTGGGTTGCCCAGAACTACCTCAAAGCCCTCAAAGTCTCCCTTGGAATTAAGTACCTCCGGAAACTCAAAGCGCCACTCAAAGGCGTTTCTATAGATGATATTACTTTCAGCAGTATGGATTTCCATCTCCTGCTTCTCAATGTTGAGGGTGATCCGGCGCACCTCCAACTCCATGTCTTTCTCAGATCGCTTTTTCCCGAACAGATCAATGTTATTGTGGGCAAGGGCCAGCTGCCCGCGTTGATCCGCCAGTTTCTTGCGCCGTGGGTCTCGCCGGCTCACTGTCTCATGGAACTGCTTCTTAATTTTCTGAATGAACGCCTGTAACTCATTCTTCGCGCTCTTGCTATGTGCCTCCTTGTAGTCGTGCACTGCCTTTTGGTATTCCTGTGGTCCGAAGTCCTGCTTTTTGAAAACTTCAGATAGGTCTTCTTGAAGGGAGTATTTGCTCAGCAGGGAGTTCCCATGCTTGATGTTGATGTCAATGTTGGGCAGCGTCTCCAGTTCTCTATACTCTGTCTCTGTCTTGTAATAGGCATGCTTCAGAAGCTCTATCCACAGTCTCAATTGGCATATTTTAACTGAGTTGGGGTTGATGTCCACTCCAAATAGGCAATTCTCAATAATTTTCCGCTTTTCATTGAACAGGGTCTGCTGAATACGCTGTACCGGCTGTGGGATCACATGGGTGCCTCCGGGTCCCTCTTTCACAGAGTATTCAAAGAAATTCCCGGAGTGGGCGTAGGTGATGACCAATTCATCTTGGGCAATCCCCACCTCTATCTCCGCGAGCCGGTTTCCGTTTGCGTCGGCTAGGATGCCTAGCTCCCCTTTTATGGCGATAAGTTCATTCAGACTGGAAACCAAGAAATGACCTGAGCCAACCGCTGGGTCTACTATTTTAACACTGTCTACTAGTTTATTGTCTGCCAGAACCTCTTCCGTTTTACGGCGGTCAGACAAGTAATTTTTGACATCGGCAATGGTGGAGCAGTTCCAGGTGTATTTGTCGTTGAATTTCTTCACCACCGCCTTCCTGATGGTTTCCTGGCAGAGGAACATGGTCACGGCACCTGGGGTGTAGATGGAGCCGTCACGGTAGCCGTTTATCTTCTCAAACACCAGGCCCAACACTGCGGCATTAATGATAGTCTTGTTTTCCTCCTGTACTTCCTCTTTCCCTACCGAGGCAAAGTCATAAGCCTCCAGGAACTGGAAAAAATAGTGCAGCGTATTTTGGGTTTGGCTTAATTCCCTTTGGTGTACCCGCTTGCGGAGAATGGAAGTGGCGTATATCTCCATGTCCATGTTTCCGTCCAAGCCATTGATTTTAATTGTGGCCTCCTCCAACGGGGAGATTTCAAACAGGGAACTGTTCAGGTAAGGGATATGGCCAAACTTCTGTTGTATGAGTGTTGACCGCTGTTCATTCTGGCGTGCCAGCACCTGGAAGAAAAGCTTGTATAACTCATCATAATCACTGATGGTTTGTGAGTTTAGAAACCTGTATTTTTTGTCTTCTTGGTGGTATTTGATCAGCTGGGCCTCCAGCAGTTTCAGGAAAAGGATTCTGTTAACCCACGTAATGCACAGTTCCAGGCTTAGATGGAACAATTGTTCTTCCCTGGTCTTTCCGTACATTTGTGCGTGCGGAATGCGTGCTAGGGTGTTCTCCACCTCCAGGATATTGATGGTGTTCTCAATCATGGAGCCGGGCTGCCGTTCCCGCTCCGGCATCCTGTCAATGAATTTTCTCCCCCCTTTTTCTCTGATTTCCTTTAAGCCTATGATATGGAGCAACTCAGAGAAAAAGCCTTTGTCTAAGGAGTTGCTGTCGTTCAGGAAGGAGAGTTTGAGTAAATGGACCGGTGTGAAGAACTTGAACAGGGGGATTAGTTTGTTGTCATCCTTGTCCTTGGTGCTGTCAAGTTGTTTCTTGAACGTGCGTATGTCAAAATACGTGAAGGTGATGGTTTCCTTAAGTTGATCGATAAAGGGCTTTGCTATCTCCTTGTAAAACAGGTCTGTCTTGTTGCTTACTTTCTGGCCGCTTGCCCAATCTTTGTAGGCTGTCTGGAGTTGCTTGCTCTCTCTGAAAACCCGTTCAAACAGCTGTGCGTCAAATACAAACCATTCATACACATTTGTAATGACCAGATGCGTAAGTGAGTTATTGTTGTTATTCAGACGTTCCCGCAGAAAGTAAAGGATCAGCTCATGCATTGCTTTTGCGTTGAGGTTATCCTTTGTGATCATATCCGCCTTATTGGTGGGTTTCTTCACCTCGAAAAGCACTCCGGCGGGGGCTTTGGAATCCTTGCCCAAATGAATGACAAAGTCTGTGAGCTCTTTGGTGTTGATGAGGTAGTCTGTTTGATAGAAAGTATCGCGCAGGAATGTCATCAAATGGTTTTTCACATTCTCTTCTCTTTCCTTTTCATCTATATGGCTTAGCAGGGTTTTGAGATTAGCTTTGAAAGTGTTGAGATCCTGTCGTTTGGGTTTAATTAAGCGATAGGCTTTGTTCAGGCTGTCTTTCAGCTCAGTGTGGGTTATTACCATGTTGCGGAGAAGCGTAGAATCCAGTGACTAGCAAGATACAAAAAGTAGCGCGGATATGCATTCTCACAGGATGGGAGCAATAGAACAGCAGGGCAAGTAGTTACCCAAAAGGAACAGTTATAAGCAACAAGAAACATATAGAAGTATCTAGTTTATCCCTTGTTTGAATGGTGACAGTTTTTAAAAAATTGCTAAGTTCTAAGGGAAGTGAATGATGCCTTAAGCCATTATCAAAGATAGAAGGAAATACAGACCTCTCCCTTGCTCGCGGTCTGTGAAGTTTCACATAATGATATGTAATTTTTAGAAAAAGTTAGGCTAGAACATTTTATAACTCAGCTACAAGTGGGTTTTTGAAAGCAAAAGAAAGGGTAGCGGTTATTGTGACCAATATGTGAGGAAGGAAATACTTGCTGGCATTGTCAAAGGGCTTATGTATTTTGGAAAAGTAGATTTTTAAAACTGGAAGATTCCTGGTCCAAATCCATTCTGAATTTCACATTCACCAAGAACCCCTTCGCGCCACCAGATTCTAGCCGGTATTTACCTTCCATCCCAAGCAAGCCTTCTATTTTCTCAACCCCGAATGGTTTGACAGCACCAATACCTAACGCCGTAATCTTAATAATAAGAGATTTGATTTCTATGTCTTTTTTATCATACATCCGAGCACCAAAAAAATTCTTTATCAAATGGTTGTTTGAGTTGTCCTCAGAGCTTATCTCTTCCCTGAGAAAAGATTCCACTTCCTTTTGTAAACCTTGCCCATTTAAAATCTTTAAATCCATCTTGTAAATTGTAGAAGGCAACCTTTAAATCCATTAGTCACTTATAAACCAAAGTTTGTTTGGAAGCCCCTCAGTGACAAAAGCAGGGTAAATGATTCGTATTTGCTCAATTCCATAAATCCAGCAAAGTAAGCCTCTCAGAAAATCTGGCAATGATGACTAAATAATCCCAATTTCACATCATTTTGTAGCCATTGCCGCCAGCCTGTCAAAGTTCTCCATTTTCTCGCGTGCACTGATGATCCATTCAGTTACCAGCTCCACATATTCTGAAAATTGCAGCTCTTCAAATACTAAACCTCTCTCTGAACAAAGAAGTGGAGCCTGGGCAAAAAAGAGTGTTAAACGTTCAAAGAGTATACTAGGACTAGGGATAAGCTTTCTTTCAACTGGAGGCGCCCGGTGCAATATCCAGTCCCGTACACATTTGATGGCTTCTTTGGGACTGTTGAAGTGAATACTTGGGTCTTCCCCGCCTAAATCTGTGATGTGTTCCTTATAGCGGTGAGGGACACTGTCTAAAACAAGGTATTCCTTTTCATAGTCATAGGCCGTGCCGAACTCCCGGCACCCAATAAAGACGCCAAGCTCCAGTGGCATGTTGTTCCGGGGCATAACGTTGGCCTCAAGGCTTATTCTAGACAGATCATGTATGCCATAGCGGCATTCCCCTATAATATCCAGAATTCTTGAAAATCTGATGTTCTGTGAACTACCCTCCAAGGCACACCGGGCTATAAAGCCACAGTCATGAAGGGTGAAAACGATAGCGTGGAAAAGTGGTTTGAATTCATCATCAAAAGGACAATTGATGAACACATTGAAATCATAATCCCCATGTTTTTCACGCTTCCTGCGGGAGGACCTTTTAGTTTTTATTCCACTAGCCATGATGACCTACTTTTTGCGCTTTGGGGTTGCCTTTTTTGCGGACGGTGCCCCTTTAGGTTTCTTGGCTGCTGCTTTATTTTTAGCATTAACAGCTGTCTTGGGAGCGGTTTTGCTTTTACGCACCGGTGGGCCACCAAACTGCTGTTGGTACTCCTCTCTCAACGTGCCGAGCTTCTTGTCACTTCTTGCATCTGAACCATCTGGATTCCTGATGGCTCCCTTGTCAAGCCCCAGTTTCTTCTCAAGGTTTCCAATGGTTATGTCTGATCTTATCTTGCGGGGCATTGTAACAGGCTTTTAGGACACAGTTTAAGAAGTAAGAGATTTTCTCTCAGACCATCAAAGATTAATTAACACTTATTCTTTTGGTTATGTTGTTCAACTCTAAACTTAGTGAAATAAGCTTTTTTACACCTTTTATTCACCCTAGGTCATGCAAATAAAGAAAGGACTGCGGTGCAAAATGGATATTGAAGTCATCTTTCAGGCATTTTGGCTGCTTGTATTTCTTTACGCATTTAATCTCAATGGCATTGGCCTCATGTTTGCCTTCAAAGTATGTATCAAAGAAGCATTTTGAGATACCTGAATGTTTTTTGGTCCTTTGCCATAGTTCTTCCTTGTCCCCTTTTAAAATTGTTTTGATTTCAAATTCACCAATCACCTTTTGAACAGGTGAGGAGGCGTAAACGATAATGGTAGTGATGGAGGTGTTTTTAAAAAGAGTCTTCCGATACTCATACCGTTTTTCGCCTTCAAAAATCTTATCTGCATATTCAGGTTTAATCGATAATAATACTTTCATTACTTTCAGAGGCTTTTAATATGTGGTCAACCTTCTCCCAAGAAATTTGGGTGAAAGTGCGCGGTGCATCATCAACGCCCCCAAGCACACCTAAATCAATGAGCCTTGCCATGTTCGGCCTCTTTGGAAATGAGTAGGTATAGAGGAAGTTGACAACAAACGGCCTGTTTTTGGGGTTTCGGTCCCAATATGCCATAAGTTCTGTTTCTGTAAGAACAGTCCTTTTTCGACAAATTTTAATTAAATCCGCCGCACTTGCAACTGGGGCTAGCACTTCCTCCACAATTGCGATTGTGGTCACCACACTTTTATGATATCCCCCGGTCCTATAAAAAATGATGACATCTCCTTTTTTGAAGTTCCTGATATAGGAATGGGAAATGTATGACTTGCTTAATGCATTTCTATGTGGCTCATTTTCAACAAAGTCTTGTCTTGATTCATTGTTTAGAATAGAGTCTGGGAAAAGTTCTGTATGGTATTCTGGGTAAATTGGAACAATGTAAGCTTTCCCTCTTCTTGAAATATAAGGGAAAGAAAATTTTGGATTGCTATGGTCTACGTGTGGCCGGAAATTGCGGACGTAAACGTTTTCTTCCTCCACTGTTTCTGCTGTCTTCGTTTTCTTAACACCCCATAATACAAACCCCCACTCAGATAGGAGGTCTATCAACCTTTGCTGCTCCGGACGTTTTGGGAAAATAGTGACATAGATTTCATCTACTCCCCTTGAGAGAGCATTGTCAAAAATTATCTTAAGAAAACGTTCCCCCAGTTTAAAACCTGTTAAGGTCACTTTAAATGTGCCAATTTTCAGTCTTTTTTTAGGGGGTAGCGGAGGAGTCATATCAGAGTAAGGCTCATTTGTCCCTTCAGTCTTTAAGAAAAGGAATGCGCAAATTTTGCCGTCAGCATAACATACATAGGCTATCTCGTCTGCTTTTCTATTAAACCAACCATCAAAGTTGTCATAGTCGCTTCTGAAAGAATCAAAGAATTCATCTTGCAATTCTATATGTCCAAAGAGCTCTTTTTTAACAGCCAGCACCTTATAGTCTGTCAGCTCAGGATGTTCTGCCAAACACTTTTCAATAAACTTCTCAATCTTGAAAACACGGTCTGAGATCCCTAATTCACTCGCTTTAAGATGTATTCTTTTGTCTTCAGAAATAAGTATATCTACCCTGCCCGTAAATACCTCATTAAGAATCTGGGAATCATTGATATCATTAGGCGTGTGGTCCAGCTTTTTAGAGACCTTTGTCACCTCTGCATGGATTGGAGCAAGTGCTTTAATGAGGTGATAGCTGCTCAGTTTGATGGCAAAAGATTTTTTCACTTTTTCTTCCCCATGTCTATTGATTTCTTCTACTGAAATGGGATGAATAACCTTCTGGAGGCGGAGTTTATCCAGCCAGCTGAATAATTGGCCTATATCTTCATTTCTTACAACGGCGGCCTCTCTATGGATAAGAATATTTGTGTCTAATAGTGCTTTCATAGCATTTCTGTAAATCCTGCCTAATAACTTTTTAAGGGAATAATAAAGACCTAAGCTTTCAACTTTCTATTTATTTGTTTCCAGCCATTCAAAGTACTCTCTTAAATACACCGTTAGAACTTCGGTGTATCTTCCCACGATATATTCTTTTATGATTTGCCCTGGCTCCCCATTCCTATTCCACCAGGAAATTAAGAATACCACCCTGTCCTTAAAGGCATATGGCTTCGGCATGGCCTTTTTATTACACTGCTCAGGAATATGTGTATATAAGTTTGCCTTCTTAACATTTCTGACAATCGCCAGGTCTTAAGCTTTCCATACGTTATTATTCTTTGCACTGCAGGAAGTGATAAAATGCTGTTTGTCTTTGTAAGTAGAACCAGAAGGGTTGCTTTAAGTGGTTGGAATAGTTGGGTAATGGGAATACAAGGTGAATTCCTTTTCCATTTTGCCCGTAGTTTCACTTTTGTAAGGGAAAGCTGATTAAACCAATTTCGCCTTTGCCAGCTCCAACAGGGCCAGCACCTGCACCAGCTCCTCCGGGCTCATGAACACCATGGAGTTGGAGTCAAACTTTGACAGTTTCAGGTAGGCGGACCACTTTTTTTTGTCCTGGCTGTAATAGCAACCTGCCTCAAACCCTCCTCTGCTAGTAAAGGAGACCTCTGTGTAATTGGCCGGGGAGCTGGGCAGCAGGCTGGACTGGATCAACTTGATCGATTTGATGAGGCCTTCGAGTTCATCCGCATCCACAGAGCCTATCTTTGTGCCTGCGGAGTAACCGCTGCCCGTCACGGCGGCGAACCTGACCGCGCTTGTCTTGGCGGCATGGATAAGATCTTTCAGAACGATTACCTGCACCTCCACGCCCTTGACCTTCCCGACGTCCAGGAACTCTTTCTCGATCAGGGTCCCAGACTTAGCTGAAAATAGATCCGCCTTGCTTTGGTCAGTTTTCTTCTCCTGGGCATAAATACCGGAAAGGGTGAAAATGCATACTACAGCGATCAGTAAAAGTTTTTTCATAAAAGGGTGTAAATGGTTTAACTCCAACAGGAGGGCCTGGGCCTTCCTCCACAACAGTCGCATGTTCTCTCAGACAGAGGGCTTCCTAGGCAACCAGTAGCCAAGAACAGCCGAGACATCCGATCGTATGGCAATAACTTTCCTGATTGCCAATAGACAGCGGTCCGCTGAGGGACTATGGTTTACTACAAATACCGGAACCGATAGGGAGGCGGAATGGGCAATTACCAAAGATAGAAAGAATAGTAAGCGGACAGGCTCTAAGGCCTGCTGTGATTTTTCACGGGTCAATCAGGCCAAAAGCAGCATTTGATAGAGGGAGCATCAAGGCACTCAGAAGAGAGGGAGGAAGTGAGACTGGAACGGACTGACAGGCAAGGGATACCTTTAAGTAATGGCAGGGAATCGCTTATGGCCAAAAAGCATCAACAGTATCATATAGGGATACACGGGTTGAGAAACGCCCTAACCTTTGGAGAAAGTGTGAAAAATCACACCGCGGAAATGTTAAAGGAAAATTTACCTTTGGTGAAGGTGAGAACAGGCTCCGGTTAACTACCATTTGGACCCGTACAGTCTAGCCCCATGTGATCTTCTAATCCCAGAGCTAGAATTTATGGTACTCAAAGTCTATATCTGGATGGCTCATCATAGGAATCGATGATGAGCCTTTAACAAAATCATGCTAATAAGGAAACAGTTTCCCAGTAAGGGATGCGTCAAGAGTTTTTTTGGAGGATTTTAGCTTCCAAAGTAAATTTAATTGGAGTCCTGAAATACAATCCATAACTAGGTGTCCTAATTTGCTGACTTATAGTTATATATAACAAATCATATATAATCCACCTAAAAAGATAGCTTATATTTTTTTGATTTACTCTATAGCCCTAAACACGCGACATTTCTGTTCTTCTCCTACTGGAATTCTGGTTTTTGCTGCAGTTGTCTCCGTGTCAAATTAATTTTTATTTAATCCCCCAGTATGAAAATACGCTTGCTATTTCTATTGCTTCTCTCCCCATTTTTTGCCCAGGCCCAGAAGAGTTGGAACCGAGTTGTGCCGGAGAACCAATCAGCTATAAAATTACTGGCCACGAGGGACGGAGGCTTCATTGTACTGGGTTTGAAAGGAGAGGGAAATCCCCAAATGGCCTACATCTCCAAGTTCACAGGTCAAGGCCAGTTGCTTTGGTCACGTCCCACACAACCGCGGGCGGGCATGGTACACAACAGTATCCAGGCTCTCAATGAAATGGGAAACGGGGATATTTGGGTTCTGGGGGGAGGCTATCAGGCGACCCAGGGCCCGAATTCGGAAGGGGTAGCCTTTGTACAGCGTTTGGGCATCCAGACAGGGGACTCAATTTATACCGAATATTTTCTGGGCACGCTCGGCTCCAACTTGAGATACCTGCATGGCAGTCCGGAGGGTGACCGTGTCTTTGGGATCAGACCAAACCAAGAGGAAGGAGCCCCTTTTCTATTGGAGGAATACGACGAACGGGGAAACTTCGTTCGGGAGAATGGCCTTGAGATTTTTACATGGTTCCCCCCCCATTTGGAATTCGTCTCTACCGCTGCGGGGGACCTTTTCCTGAACACTGGCTACGTCAAAGGTTCATCCCCGCTTGAATACCCCATCTTTCACAAAATCATAGACAGGAGCGGGATCACTATTCAAGGCCTTAAGGATCACGCCTTACTGTCAGCCATACCTAACGGGGAAATCCTGACTGAGGGCATTGTAGATGGTGTGGGTGGGTTTTATATCTTTGCCGACACCCCAGACCCACTCGCGTTTATTCCGGAAAGCTTTTTCTCTCTGGCTTCTGGCGAGACCCGGAATGCACCTACGCCACAATCCCCAAAAATGCTGTTTGGGGGCGATATCCTAGTATCGGGCTCTTATCCGTCTGGCCCCTCTACCAGATCCCTTTTCCTATTGAGACTTGATAGAGTCGGTAACCAAGTCTGGAAACATTACTACCCAGAAATGGAAGGTGCGCAGCTAAAGGCACAAGAAGTAACGCCGGATGGAAGCGTCGTGCTCTTACTGCAACGGGGTGATGAGGTTCGGTTGGTAAAGACAGACCCACAGGGTGTGATACTTAGCTCCACCAAGGACTCCGGCCATGCCAGTGCAGAAGCTTCCCTATATCCCAATCCAAGCAGTGACGGTAAAGCTGTCATGACTTTTGCCAAAGCTTTTTCTGGCAGGATTCAAATTTATGATCAGGTGGGTAAACTCTGTTATGAATCAAGCTTTAGGAATACCTCAGAAATCAAGATAGGGACGTTGCTTCCCTTACGCCACGGGGTATATTTAATTAAAGTATCCAATACCGAAAATTATCTAAAAACTTATAGGCTTCTAATAAACTAGGATAATACCCTGCAATAAATCGAAACTATGAACCAAAGAAGCATTTTAATTTTATGTTTTTTATTTCTAATATACTTAAATTCTTTGGCTCAGGAGATGGGGGGGCTTGTTTGTGGCTATAACGTTAACCCCGTCTCGCAATCCAACCAAATAGGGCTTTTGGCTAACCCTGATTCAAGGAATGGGAAAGTCTTCACCCCGAAAGGAGACATAAAATTCCTTATTATTTTCGCAGGGTTTGAGGGTTCTCAAGGAACGCAGCAAGCTGACCTTTGGCCAGCCTTCCCTGCTACCGCAATACCTAAAGATTTTGACAGCAGCAATGGAGGCGCATTGGATAATTTTTTCTTTTCCAGCAATTCCCAGTTTCCTAATAACAACGACCCCTCCAATACTTCAATATCTCGTTTTTTCTACGAAATGTCAAACGGGCAGTTTAGGGTCACGGCAGACATACTCAAAGACCCGGGCTCCCAAACCCCTGTCCGGATTAATATAGATCCGACGGATCTCTCCGGGGGGTTCTCAGTGGCAAACAGGAGGGTTTTGGAAAAAGTGAAGCAGTTGTATGATGGCCAAATAGATTGGTCACAATATGACAAGAGAAAGAACCACCCTAATTTCGCTTCTGATAACAGCACCTCCTCTGCTGACTTAAAACCAGATTATGTCATAATCGTCTACAGATTAAAATCTGACTGGAGAAATCCCCCCCACCTAGGTTGGCCAATACCCTGGCTTGCTGATGGATATTCTATATTGGACACTGACCAACCTGTTACTATCCAAGGCACCAATTCAAGCAGTTATAGTTTTGATGGTGCCGGTTTTACTTTTATGACAGGTGCTCAGCAAGGCATGGCGCATTGGAAGCAGCTGTTCATCCATGAGCTAGCCCATGAGCTGTTCAGCAGCCCCCATTTCTCCGGTCAGAACGGGGTGATCGGTAAACGCTTCTCAGTAAGTTCAATTTCCAGTCTTGTGAATTATGGGGAAATGACCTCCAGTGCCAATGCTTGGGAGTCATGGTACCTAGGCTGGTTGGATTTAGCACCTGACAAAGATATTGCTAAGTCCTCTACCACAAAAACAGTGACGATCCGTGACTTTCTCAGCTATAAGGAACCCGTTAGAATTGCCATCCCCCACACCAATCCTGTCCAATATCTTTGGGTGGAGAACAGGCAGATGATTAACATCTTTGATAAGCGCTCCTTGTTTTTGCACAACACCCATGGTCAAGCCATACCGGAGGCATTACCTGGACTGCATATGTTTATTTCAGATCTTGGCCCCTCCCGTTCCAACCCTGACATAAATTTAGTTTGGAACAAGGCTAATAGCATAAGACAATTGCATGGCGCGGGTAATTTCGACTATTCATCCATTTTATATACTATCAGAGAAACTTCATTCTATGGTAGCTATGTGTCTACTTTGCCACTGTTGCAAGTTCCAAACCCTGTCAGCGGGGCTTCAGACAATGGATGGTTTATTGGCAACCACGATGTAAGTACTGCTTACAATGAGAGTATTTTGTTTTATAACCCTGAAGCAAATAAACCTTTTGGTGGTAGGGGGTTTGAAGGTGTTCCCATTATTAAAAAGGAAAATAGCTGGACCTACGGTTTTTACGGTGCTTATGATCCCAATGTGCCCGGCTCTACCTCGATTAGCTTCAACCAAATAGGGCAAGGGGCGGGAATCACCCATAACACTGTCATTATACCATTCCAGACCTATGAAGCAAACACTTTCCGCCTTACCCCCGTCTACCTGAATGGACTATCGGTGAGGATTATTGCTAAAAGGCCTGATGCTGGCGGGAAGAATGCAGGGGAGGAATATGACATCGAAATCAGTTACACAGATACGGACATCAAGAATAACCAGCGATTCACGGGAGACATAGTCCTTAACAATGTCGATGGAGCCCCTTCCGATTACGACATCAATGTCAAATCGAACAACACATTAACTATAAATAAGAGCGGCACCCCTAATCGCCATACAAAGACAGGCGCAAATGATTTCATCAACCCAACTGTCTTTACCTGTGCCACTGGAAGCATTTTTCACCAAGAGGCCAACTCCACTGTTTCCGTGCAGCAGGCAAGTGAGTTCCTGGTACACTCTGGTGCCAAGGTGCAACTAAAGGACAATGCTAAGTTTTTCCTCAAAGAAGGAAGCTTATTGACTTTGGCGGCTGGAAGTGAATTTTTGTTGAACTCCGGGGCGTTCCTGGAGATGGAGAACACAACCGTCAATTTGCTCTCCTCCAATGCGGGTGCATTGACATTGAATAATGGTCAAATTGCCATCAAGACCGGCGGCAAACTGATTTTAGGAGGAACCCTGTCAACTAGCCTTACTTCTCAGAACCAAGAAATTGTGGTTTACAATGGGGGGATTCTGGAGATAGGAAACTCCAATGTCTCCAATTACCGCATTGTGGTCAAAAGCGGGGGGACGTTAGTCATGCCGCCCAACGCGGTAGTCAGCGTCACCGGCAATGGGCGCATTTCAGTAGAGAGCGGCGGTTTTCTTTGTGTCAGCAGCACCGCCCAGATTACCCTGCAAGATGAAGTCAACGTCATTAACCTGCACACGGGAAGCTTGTTGGGGGTGAATACCACCGCCATCCCCAATCCGAATTATTGCCTCACCTCTGCGAATGCCATTGCTTTCACCGGTAACGGCAAGGTGAACAGCGGCACGCTCTACATCCAGAACGAGCTGTTCACGGTCAACTCCGCTTTCTCCAGCCTTATCATTAAAGCAGGGGAGGCGGTGACCACCGCCAGACCACAGGGCCCTGTGATAGTGAATCCCAATGCCACGCTTGTCTTGAAAGCGGTGGAAGAGGTTGTCTTGGAGGGTGGCTTTGAGGTGAAGGCCGGGGCAGGATTGGAAATCAAGAAACAATAATCATAACAAAACCATAAACAGAACATCAACTTAATTTATGAAGAAACTATACACGCTGGCAACTGCGATTTTGCTCTCTGGCCTGGCTTTTGAGGCAACGGCGCAACTTAAGGTAAAGACCGCCTCGGGCAAGTTGATACTCGGGCCAGAGCCTAACTTGGTGTCAGATCCATCAGATTTATTATCAGGTCATGTCTTCGGTAAACTCGGAGACTATCGGGCAGGGGCCAAATTGGCGTTCGGTGACTTCGGTTCATTCAATTTTGGGATGAATGTTTTTGTAGGGGAGTATGAGTATGAGACAGACCCGGACACTGACAAGCTGTGGTTGCATGGCAAGAACGGGGTATTTCTCACCTACGGCAGTGGCGGGGCAATCCAAACGATTGGGTCATACAACCTTGCCAACGGAAACAAGTTCGAATTCAGCTGCCCAGTGTATGCCCAAGGGCTTTTGCTCCA
Source organism: Rufibacter sp. LB8 (assembly GCF_014876185.1). Taxonomy (NCBI): domain Bacteria; kingdom Pseudomonadati; phylum Bacteroidota; class Cytophagia; order Cytophagales; family Hymenobacteraceae; genus Rufibacter; species Rufibacter sp. LB8. Next base: position 3,474,947 of record NZ_JADALJ010000001.1, read on the forward strand.
GTCAGACGGGCGCTACAAATCCAATGTGACTCGGCTGAACGGTGCGATGGGGTTACTCAGAAAGCTCGAGGGCGTCAGCTATGATTTCAATTCCTCCCTGGTATCCTCCTCGGCTGAAAAGCCATCAGCAGCCACAGGCGTCATGGGTGGCAGCCCATCCGGTAAGGAGATAAAGGATAAAGCCAACTTAGAGGCATTTGAGCAGCAGAAGAAACAAGCAAAGAAGCAGTTGGGCTTTATCGCTCAAGACATGCAGAAAATATTGCCAGACCTTGTGGAAGCGGACGCCGATGGCTACCTGAGCGTTAACTACATTGGCATCATCCCGGTGCTAGTGGAGGGGCTGAAAGAGCAGCAGGCTCAGATAGAGACGTTACAGAAGACCGTGGCCAAGCTAGAGGGCAAGCTTTCCAGCACCAGTACTCTGAGAACAGGAAGCCCCAGCGCCGGCCAGGACATTCAGGCGGTAGACCAGTCGGTGGCTTTCCTATCCCAGAACGCCCCCAATCCCTTCTCCCAGAGCACGGTCATTAATTTCTTCCTGCCGCAGGAGTACAGGAACGCCCTGCTCTACATCTTTGACATGCAGGGCGGCCTGAAGAAAACCCTGCCACTTTCCGCAAGGGGGCAGGGGAGCGTCACCATCCACGGCTCAGAGCTGGCCGCGGGCATGTACATCTATAGTTTATATGCAGATGGCAAAGAGGTGGACACCAAACGCATGATCCTCACCAAGTAAACCACTCGAGCTACCTCTATTTAAAAATTCAAACAGGAGCATCCGAAGCCCTGGGGAGGGAGAGTATTCTTCCCAGGGGGCTTTGGGTATTCCTCTTGCAGCGTGCAGGTACGGGTGAGGGACGCCGTGCATGACGAGTGAGGCAATCACTCAATATATTCTCTGGAATTGATGCTTACCCTTAAGATAAAAGGGTGATGGTCCGATTGACCAGTCTTCCCCCTTTCAACCATTCTCTTAATTAATCACAAGTCGAAGGGACTGCTTTTAAAGACCTGGTCCAGCAGGGCATCTAATTTGTCTTCATACCAGCGGAGGCCAGTGATTACTTTGGCCCTTCTGCGCGTGACTTTCGCCAACGGGACTTCAATGATGGTATGGCCGGCATTGCTCAGCCCCATAATGGAGAAGAATTCTCCCCTCAGCCAGGAGCCCCCGTCCCGCATGGAGCTGATTAGGATATCAGAGGTACCTCTTGGAATCGCTTGAAGCCTTTGATGATGGGCACCGAGTCGGTAGCTGAATTCACCACAATCCTGACTTTCCTGCCATTTGCATCCACTCCTTCCAGGACAGTTCTGAAGTCATCGAAAGTTGCAGGCGCATGCCCTAACGTGTCAACAAAGCCTTTCGAGATTAGGTGAAACGCAAGCCTGAAGATGGTCCCACTTTTACCTACTGACGGGGCGCCCCCTAATAATAAACAGTCGTTATAATAACGTGTTAAGAATGCTGTTAATTGAATTTTCCCGCAAGTTCCTGTAGGGAAACCACGATTGTGAAATAGAGATATAATGCTTTGCTAGACAGTGTTTTATAAGAGAGCCTTTGGGTATTCAGGCTTTACACAGAAAAGTGATCGTTGCTGTTGATTCATTCCGTGTTGCTGTCCTTGATATGAAATACAACCAGAAAGCTTGCCTTGGCCAGCGCCGCGCCCATGCTCAAAGCTGCCTCTGTGAAGAACCTTTTGATTCCTGAAAGCTGCAGATAACTCAAGCTTGTCTTCCTGCTGAACATATCTGCCATGCATAGAGTCACGAAAGGCACAAAGGCAATCAATGAAGTGCAATCGACCAGACGCCATCCCCTACAATTCCATTAATCAAGAGTGCTTTAGAGGCATTTCCCTAATTCAACCCTTCAGCGTTTAAGCGTAGGCGACGGTTCCTTTTTCAAAGAAAGGCCTGCTTCCTAATCTGAGTGAAAGCGGAAACCCTGAAGACCTTCCTGTGTGCCACATGTTTACAGGTAATTGTTCAAACAGTCCAATCCGCCCTCAGCAGGAGCTATAGACAGAGTTGCCAATGAAACCATCACAAATGCCGCGTAGCAGAATTGTCCCTGGCGTAACCTATTTAGGCTACGCCAGGGACAATTTTTTTAGGTCAAGTCTTCTATCGGCGCACTGGGGGCATCCCGCTTTACCGCCTCTATCCCATTCTCACGGTTTGAGGAAGTGGTGTAGTTCTCACTGCGTCCAATAATCTCCCCATTTGGAGCCTTCAGATTGAAAGTGAAATTACTCAACCCATTCCGGCGGTCATACCGGCTATCATATGGCGCATTAACTCTGACCGCGGCGATACCGCCTAGACATGACTGCTTAGTTGTATACCCTTCTCCGCTGAGGATGATTTCCCCATTCCCCTTGGCCCTTAGGCGATAGTAATATTGGTTGTTGGAGGTGCTTTTTGAGATTTGAAACTTTGGGAAAATTGACATGGTACGAAATAGTGAAATGGTGGAAAAATATGTGAAGCTTCCGCACGCGGGGCTTTGCAACCAAGAATAAAGCCTTTAATTACAATCAGGGGTAAGGAAGCAATACCTCGGTTTGACAGCCTTCCATGAACCAACCCGTAAAAATAGGATTTCACTGCTATTGGGTTCGTCTCCAACCCATGGGAATTTCCACATGCCAGTGGTGTGATTTTCAGCAGAAAGGATATAGTGGGAACGGAGGGTTCTGGGATGCCGTGATTTTTCACAGGGTCCTGTGGGGAAACCTATCAGGGAGAGGTCCATTATCCTTATTTCTGGGCCATGGGCAGCCTTCCTGCAGGTGATTGCCTTCCTTTCACCGGCTGGCCCTTTCTTCAGGGCCGGTGACTTGATGGATGACGCATGGTCATTCTGCCCAGGGAATCACATAAACCCTTAATTTAGACAGTATTTTACCTGTCCTCCTAAATTTCTTCCCATGACTGTGTTCTTATTTATTCTCCTTGGATTGGTGGTGCTCTATTTCCTTGGCAAGAAGAAGGCTTCCACAAAGGCGCCTTTCCAGCCGGGCGCCGCCAAGCATGAAGAAGGCAAGGCACAGGCTTCCAAGGCTGGGGTAACAAACGGAAGGTACCACCCGGAGGTGGTGCACCGGGTGGGGGTGCAGGCCTTGGAGACGGTGAGCATCATAGGCACTTCCAAAGCCCTTGATACTATCAAGGGCCGGTATGCCTTGCTGCGGGAGCTTTGCCAGGACCTAGCCTCCATTCACAGACACCCCCGCTACGTCACTGATGTACAGGTGGCCATAGATAGGTACAAAGCCATGTACTATGACCGCCTTCCCAATGCCCATGAGCTAGCCTTGCTCCTGAAGCCCCAGGAATTCAATCTCCCGGAGTTTTATTGCCAAGCTCTGTCCCATGGGTTGCGCAGAGGCTTAGAGGACCAGGCAGAGGAAATAAAGCTCCTCAAACGGGAGGATGCTAAAACCCGGAGGAAAGCGAAGATGATGGAGTCAATTTCCACCGCCAGGCAGGAGCTGCAGGCGCAGTGTGCGGCTGCCCCTTCCTTTGAAGCTGTCATGGCTCAGGTAGAGGAACTGGAGGCTGCCCTGGCAGAAAGTGGCATGGGGGTAGGCGCGGCAGGGCCAGCCTTGGCCTCAAGTAAGATTCAAGCCCAGGCACCTGAACCATGGCCTGCAAGGGCGGGGGACAAAGGGACACAAGCAGGGAAGGAATATGTGCTGAACCCGGGTAAGCCTTTTGCCCTGACGTTGGTACACGGCAGTGATCAGGTGGCCCGCACCGTTAGGAAGCTGCTGGAGGAGGAGGAAGGGCAGTACACCGGTGGAAACAAATTGACCCAGCTTGCCTCCCTTTTCGCGGAGCATAACCTTCGGGTGAAAGAAGTGGAAACCTATAAAGCCAAATACGGTCCTGTCTATCTTCAAAAACTGGAGGAACTCAGGCGCAACTCAGCGGAGTGGCAACAGGCGGGCCCACGTGACAGGGAAGACTTAGAGGAGGAATTTCGGCAGGTTGCCTTGGGGGCCGTCTATGAGCAGGCCGACTGTGATTTGCGTACATTGTTTGAAAAGGAGCCGCATGACATCACCTTCGATGACGAACTCATCAAAGAGTTTGGGTTTGACAACATGAGAACCTACCTTAGGTTCGCCGATAACCTGCAGAAAGTGCGCGTGCTTCAGAGCGATAATTATAACCGGCCCAAATTTGAGAAGCTGGTGGAGCTGGGGTTGGCCGTGCGGGGGAGCGCCATTCCGGTGGCGGAGATCCTCAGTACCCTTACCCTGAAAGACCTCAACCAACTGGCGCAGCCTGCCGGGAAGGAATTCAAAAGGAAGAACTTGGCCATTGACCATATCTGCACCTTGCCGAACCTGGAGGAGCTGGTTGGGGAGCAAGTGTCTTTGCGGGAGCTGTTCAAGTTACAGCCCCTCCCAGAGAAATACCGGCACCTGAACCTTCAGGAACTGGCGGACTCTTGGGCCTATACGTTTGTGGTGGTGGAATTACTGGTCCAAACGTTTAGGAACAGCAATTTCGCTGTCCAGACCTTGCAGGACAAAGCCTATGTGAAGCATTACCTGGTGCACAACTGGAAACGGGAGGACGCCCTGTGCCCCCGCGCCAGGGAACTGCGCTCTCAGATATTCCCCAAGGCCAGCCCACCCATGCTTCCCTGCCATGTCGGATGCAATTGCGTCCTGAAGAAAGAGTACACCTTTTGAGTTTGGGCACATGGCAATGCCCACCCTTACCACCCAAGGAGAGTCATTCCTGGAACGGGAAATCCATTTCAAACCTCTTTTTTTCTATGGGCCACTGGGTATAGGGCAGGCTTGGGTAGATTTCTTGAAACACCTAGCAAAGGCCTGAAAAGGTCAGACTTGGGGGGTTGACTGATGGCCTTTTCTGAGAATACACTAATAAAAGTGGTTTGTGACTCAGGAAAACCCTTCAGGTATATGGCCTTGGAATATTTGAGCTTAAGGCCACCCCTGCTTTGCAAGCCAAATTCTAACTTATTTAAGGGCTACCATGGTTTATACAATTACTGAGTATTTGTATCTCCCTTAATGGATTGTTTAAGATTCTAATTTCAGATAATTCGAACTGGTAAGTAATAGTACGGTCCTTTTCTGGATGAGATGGATTTTCAAATTTACCCTGACGCTCAAGTCGCTGTAGAATCCCATATTCTATTAATAAAGTAGGTCTGTGGTAGTATGCGAGACCAAGAAACTACCCATCCCGGTGCATGATGAGATGTTTGATTGCTTCAATTGATTGTTTTTAAGTTCTTGATGTTGTTAAAGTAGGAGGATTTCTTGACTTTCAGCCATTTGTCAATATGGGGGCTTGCAGCCCCCCAATCTTTTAGTGTGTCCGCTATCATAATCAATTGCTCCTGTACGAATGGTTTTTCGTGCTCTGATAGCTCATGCGTCAGGTACTGCCGCAGAATCAGTATCATCTTTGGGATAAAAGGGGTAAGCCCTGTCTTTAATGAGCTTTCCTGCAACCAAACCGCTAAAAAGTAGAGGCTTTCCTCCAACCCTTCGCCTGATTGAAGCAAAACTTTGTTTAAAAGGATATCCAACGGTAATTCAGCCTCTCTAAAGTCTTCATGCATGATTTTGTCAAGCTCTCCCAACGCCCAAACTACTTGGGAGCGGTCTGGGGAGATGATGCCTTCCGTTACAGTGCCGTATCCTTTGTGCTGTTCGTAAAGCTGATTGATTTTTACTTTTAGGCTTGTGAAATTGTGGACGGTATGTAATAAAGGTTCCTGACGCTCAAGAAAGTATTTCATTTCTTCCAGTATCGATTGGAAATGAAGTCCGCCCTTTGTCGAGAGCCAATTCTCAATCTTATGGACCTCTGCCACCAATTTGTTGAAAATTTCCTCTGCCTCTTTTTTGGACCAGGAAATGCCGTTAGGGGAATAGGGTGTTTTCTCTAAATTAATCAATCGTATGAATGAATGTTGGGATGATAAGCCTTTTGCGGTGAAACCCGCATCCCAAAGTCGCACGCTATCAAGAATCGATTTCTTTATTTTGTTTTTTATTCTGGGGTCCTGCTCGCCGAAGACTAAGAAGATTTTCCATATCCTTTCAGTTGTAATTGTGTCAGTGTTGATGGTTTGGATCTTTTTAACGACTGACTCCTTTTGGTCGCTGGTTAGCATCGGGGTTAAATTACCAATTAAGAACCAAGCGTTTTTCTCAGTCCCAAGGTCCTGGATGAGCCGGTTAAGATGGTCGGCCAATTCTGCATCCTGTAAGCTTTGTCCTTCCTGTTCAAATATTGGGTTTTGTGAAAGGCCATAAGTATAGCTGATGGATTGGTCATGGCCAGAATGATGGTTTAAAATTTCTTTTAGAATAAACCGGAGTACGTCACGGCTTTTAATAAATGGGAGGGCTTCCATGAGAAGCTCCACCTCAGGAAGGTGCCTGTTCGCGAAAAGGGATCTCCTGAAGTCTTTATCCTTGACTACCTCTAAGAGATTGTCCTCCCATAAAGGAGGATCAACGGCAATGAACAGGCTTGCCATAAAAGATACCATGCTCCTCTTGTATTGGGCGGGAGTCTCCTTCTGTAGCAATTTTTCTAGGAGCAGGGGTAAAATAATAGCATTGTCATCCTGTAGATGGTCTGAGTACGCGTAATCTTGCCCGATCCTCCTCAGAATCTCACGGTTGGAGTATTGGAGGGTGAAAAATAATGAGGGGAATGGGTAGTGTTCAAAAATAAGCTGTTGCACCTTATACCAAGCCTCCGGATTCTTGAGATGTACATTGCTAAGGGAGGCGGGCAACCCGGATTCTAGCAAGAGCTGTAAATATTGCAAGCCTTTCTGAGGAGCCGTGAAATCGTTCGATAGGGAGATGTTTTGAGTGGTGACACGCAAGCGGTTTTTCCCATAATGTTCCAGCTTTTTGGGCGCTTCGGAAACGTCCTTTATGATAGATTCCAAATTCTCCTTCACGCCCTTCAAATCCAGATTCTTAAATTGGCTTATATGGTTGCTTAGAACCTTGTTGAATCCGTAATGATGGTTTTGTTCCAGGTACTGGAGGAGTTCTAGGGCATATAGGTGCTCCTGCGGGTGTTCATACCGGACGTTGTTTATATATTCATTGACCAGCAGAATTGCTGCCTCTTCTTGGAAAAAAGACAGTAATCCGGCTTTTTTCAGAAGCCAATGGGAAGTTGGCCTCCAATCTGATAATTGTTCTTTTAAGGTTCTGAAATCAAACGAGAAAGCGGAGTATAGGATTGACTCATACGTTAGGGCATCCTCACCCCCATTTATTAATTTTGCTCTAATTGCCTCATGAAGGCTTTCAAAAGATGTCCTGTTTACCGCAAGCGTACACTCCCTCAACTTAAAAAAGTCAAAACACAGCCTTAGTTCCCTGTCATCAGGCAAATTAGCATAAATTGAATCTTCCGTTGCCTTCTCCAACGAGAAACGGAAGGTGAGGAAAGTGTCACTGAGTGCAATGAATATGGATTTGAGCACGTCTTTTAAGACAGCTTCGTCTTGAGCGGCACCTTCAATAAACACTCCCGCCCAAGCTAGTAGTTTGATTTTATTGTTTGCATAAGCAAAATGCACTGAAGGGATTCTATTATGCGATTTTAATTTGGCGATATCTTTGACAATTTTAAAGATATCCTTCACGTCCGCCTTAGAAGTAGGTAGCAAGTCAAGCTTATCCCAGAGTTTTCTATACTTATTCTGATGAATAACTTCAATAGCTGCATTGGGCAAGCTTATTGGGGTGCTTTTTGCCAGATATTTAAAGAAAAGGCCTAGGACTTCTCTTGGTGCGTTTCTGTCAACCACCACAGTAGACGTTTCCGCCTCTAGGAAATCAATGATTGCGCCCTCCATGATTTGTAGTTGAAGGACTCTGTGGTTTTCAAAGAATAGTTCTTTGTCCGCATCTAACGGGTTTGGGTTTAAGGAGACATCTATAAAATAAATTTTATAGTCTGCGGTTGGTTTGGCTCCCTTTCCTCTCTCAACTATGTCTCTTACCCATTTGATCCACCCGATAAAATTTGTGTCTACCCCAGAGAACCCAATAAGGCAGTAGGACTCCTGAAGCAATGATATCCTCATTAGTTGGGTGAAAGCCTCATGTTTTGCAGGGTAGGATTCATAATCTTCCCTCGCAATTACATATTGTTTCCTATTATCTCCGTCAAAACCATAAGCATCCTCTTTTTTCCTTATGGTGCCATGGAGCTTGATGATATTTTTGTTTCTTTTTAAACCCAGTTGCGATGAGTCTGTTACCACCGAGAGGCATTCAGTCAGAGCACTTAGCAATAAAGAATAATCCCTCTCCTTATCCTCAAGACGCTTTATAATGGACTTCCTTCCTATCTCTTCAGTAGCGGCTTTTTGTTCTTCCAATAAGTTTTCAATTTCCGCTTGGATAACCCTAATCTCTTTTTCGATGATTTTCATTGTGGTGGCATCATAGGCCTCTTCCAGCATCTCATCGTAATTAGTGGTATATATATTGTTCCATGGGAGATAGAGGAGAGACCGGTGTAAAGCCAGCATTGCATCCGTGAGAACTACTCTGTTCTCTACACCTGTAATGCTGTTTACAAGAAACCTGCTTTTACCGGACCTGATGATTTTAGGGGTTTTTTCTTCTATATAAGCGGAAATCGCTTCTTGGTAGCCTTTCCTGGCAATAAACTCCGAGACGATATCGAGGTATCCAATCTTGGTTATGTAATAGCCAACTTTATTTTCGTAAAACTTTGTGGTGTCAAGTACAGAGCCTGCGGTAAGTTTAGAGAGGGTATCCTCGTAAGCTTCATCGATTTCAGCCTTATACAGGTATAAGGTCATATCGTACAAGAGTTGCCACCATGAGGGAAAAATAGGGCTTACATTCTTGCTGAATCCCGCTCCCACAAGAACTGACATTCTTTGGTTGTCAATCTTTAGTTTGATGTTTTTTATATAGTCTATCTTTGTCGTCATTGCACAGCTTCAGTAAGATAAGTATTCTTAGGGTCCCGTGGAAAGTCCCTGTCGGAAGTCCGGATAGAATGGGTGATATTCGAAAAAGCCATCGGGGCTTTTCAGTGGCGTGCTCCCAACCTCACTCTCCAAGCGTACCGAAGGCCCATGCCAAAGAGGGTTACCATCCTGTTCTCCGTCCGGAATGTACGCCTTGGTGCACGGGCAGTTCTCCCGGGGTGGGTCTTACCATGGGGAACTGCCCGTGATAGGCCCCTTTTAGGGAAACCCAGCCTAGGAGGGGGCTGCCTCTGTACGGCCCTGTGTTTTCTTAAGGCGCAGTCCCTAGGCGCCCGGATTCAATCCTCCACGCGGGCGTGCTTGCCCTCTACCTGTTTCCTGATGAAGCTCCGGAGGCCTTCCCCGCGCAAGGCCAGGGCCTTCATGGTCTCGATGTTGTTGCGCCCCGCACTGGCAAACGTGTAGAGGTACCTGGCCCCGCTGTCATATTCGACGGAAATGGAATCCTGTCCGATCTCATAGGCGAAAACGGAGGACACCCAGCTTAGATTTCTGTAATATTTCATTCTATTTCTGGTTAAAAGCCAGCCCTGTTTGGGCCCGGGCAGATAAATTTGATTGGAATCGTTCCTGAAAACACTGGGCGGTGCACCGGGAGGCCAAGCCTCGATGGGACGGGGCTTCGATTATCGGTGATAAATATACTGGTTCCTTAGTTTTCAGGCACTTGTGATTTTTCACATGAGCCCCTTCCTCCCGTAAAACACACGCGGCTCCCCCGACATGGTAGGTCAGGTGCAGCCCGGCAAGCCATGTCACGATCTCTCTCTGGGGATGCGGGCGGAGGGGCGTCCGGCCCGTGGAAATGAAGAAGGCCCTGCTGTGGGCATCGGAGCAAAGTAGGGACACGGTGGGAACGAACCCACGAAGGAGAGCCCATGTCCGCTAAGGCCGCGCAGCCACGTTCCTCTCATCGATATGCCGGGCCCCGGCAACTGTGCGGAAGGCGGCCGCCTGCCGGGAGGCGGTGGCTCTCGGGGCAAGGGAGTCCAGGGACAAAAAGCTCTTCACGGCGGTAGCGGCGAACCCTTTGCTGTTTGCGTTTTTCCCATCCCCCCAATAGTCGGAGTGGCCGGCCCCTGGGTTGCGGGCCTGCCGCAGGCCGGGGAAGAGCCGGTTTCCCCTAGTCCATTCCTGCCGCCCCAAAGCTGTCGGGAAGAACCTTTCCCCCACTAGGGACTGGCCCACCGGGAAGGCATACCGGAGAACGGTGTCATTTTCAGAGTACAGGCTTAGTGACCCCTCGAAAGAACCTAAGGCGGCTTTCAGCCTGGCGATATCATCCAGATACGCGGTGGGGACCGCCCCCGCCATGAAGACGACTTTGCCGACCACCAGGCAGGCAGGCAGAATATGTCGCTCTCCGTCCCGCCTCCGTAACGCCAGAATCTCACGCACGGTCTCCAGCGTGAGCCGACACCCCAGGGAATGCGCCACTATGTCCACCTTGAGGTAGCCCCGGTTTCTGGCTTGGGTGTAAAGGTCCTGGGCGAGCTTGGGAGCCACCTCCTTGGCCTTGCCGATGGCCTGCATGTAGAATAAGGCGCCCTCCCAGTTATGGCCCGGCCAGTACACCCCCACCACCCTGGCGTTCGGACCGGCGGGGGAGCCCAGTAGGCCCATAAACCGCGTGTACGCGGCGGAGGCGTCCCGCTGGTCGTTGTTATAGCCATGTATGAAAAGAACCGGATTGGACTGGTTCAAGGCGGAGGACGGCTTTAGCAACCCGTTGTCCCTCACCCGGGTGCCCCGCCCATCCCAATAGGAGACGGAAGGCGCGTAGTAGCTCTCCATAACCTATTTGGTGCGTAAGCCGGACAAAGCGGCAACGACATCCTTCGCCAAGGGGGACATCATTCCCCCGAATAGGGCCAGGATGGTGGCGGGGATGGGCGGGACGCCTATATAGAAAAGGAGGGCCCACAGGAAAAGGGCCGCGGTGCCGACAGCCCAGTATTGGTTTCTCCGGGCCCACTCATATTCCGCCTTCGTCTGGAAAGCGTCCAGCTTGCGGGCAACGAAATGATCGATTCGCGCCCGGGCACGGGTCGCCTCCTGGATCTCCGCCTCAGAATAAGAGGCTTGTCTGTCATGGGCGGGTTTAGTGATGAACCTTTCCCAAACTGTCGCATCCGAGGGATCGTCCATGGGCCTGGACGTGCCATCTCTCCCTGTCTCCCTGGCAGCGGCTACTGAAGTGGGCATTTTCGTGAGGAATCGGAATAGGTGCGGGTACACGTCTGGGAAATCGATCGCGACATTGGTGGCCGCCTGAATCTGCCCCATCATCTTGTCGGTGGGCTGGTCAAGCAGGGCATCCGCCGAATCCACTTCGGCCACTGTCAACAGGAGCAGTTCCTCTCGGCACGCCGCATGTTGGATCCAATTCCAGAGTTTGCGCCGGTGGTATTTTAGGCGCAGTTCCAGCACTACCTTTAGAAGTTCCAGGAAGGTCATGGTGATAGTGGCGACAGTGGCCAGGATGAGGGCGTAGGCCAGGATGTTCGCGATAAAGGAATCAAGGATTTCGGGAAGCTCCAATCTCAGATAGTCCATGGGTTTAGGTTTGAGGGTGGCATAGGATAAATTGTGTTACGTTTCTGGGTAAGGCGTTTGCCTTACCGGTAAGTTATCGCGCATATGTTCCGTGGCTGGGCTTCTCCTCCATTTGACTCTAGGACGCAGCCCCGGGTGCAGGCCTGGGTTTTACCCCTCCGTCACCTTGAAAATCCCTTTCTTGATGGCATAGACGACCAACCCCGTCCTAGAGGAAACCTCGAGTTTCTTGAAGAGGGCTTCGCGGGTGGACTCCACCAGCCTGTCGGAGATGCTCAGGATGGGCCCGAAGGATTTGTAGGGCAATTCCGTGCACGCCAGCCGCAGGAACTCCACCTCCCGGGCGGTGAGGAGGAGCTTTTCATTGGCCGGGGCCACCAAGTCCTTCTTCAATATCTCACTGATGCCGCCGGTGTAATAGCTGCCATTTGCCTCCAAGGCCTCTAGGGCCATTCTGAGTTCATAGGGATCTGCGTTCTTGAGGATGTACCCGTCCACCCCTGACTTGATCATCCTCAGCACGGTATCCTCCTCATTGCTCATGGTCAGGGCCAAAATCTTCACCGAAGGGTGGTTCTCCTGCAGCCAGGCGGCAGTCTCAAAGCCGTTCATGACCGGCATCCCGATGTCCAGCAGCACGATATCCGGGGCCTCGACGAAGGCGAGTTTGTTGATGAGGTCCCGGCCATGGTCCGCCTCCAGCGATACGCAGTACCCGCTGAACCCCGTGATAAGTTCAAGCATTCCCTTCCTGAACAGTTTATGGTCATCGACCAGCGCGATTTTAGTGGTGTTCCCTGGTTGCATATTTTTAAGTAAGCGGTAACTGTAAAATGACATCCGTGCCGTTGGCCGGTTTCCCCACGAGCTCGAGCGTGGCCCCGATCAGCTTCGCCCTGTATTGCATGTTGTAGGTTCCCGTGCCCGGGGAAAGGGCGCCCCCCCCTGACTTTTCGACCGCCGTGAACCCAATGCCGTCGTCTGTGACTTTCAAGGTCATCCTGTCTTTCGAGAAAAACAACTGGACATCCACGCGGCTTGCCGTCGCATGCCGCAGCACATTGTTCAATGATTCTTGGACGATCCTGAAGATAATCAGCTTCTTGTCCGGTTCTATCCCTACCTCCTCCCCGGAGATTTTCAGGGAGGTTTGGAGCACGCCGGTCCTTTCCATCAGCAGAAGCTGGAACGCCAGAAGGGCGGAGATGCTCTGCTGGGAGGCATAATTGCTGTTTAGCCTTTTGGAGAGACTGCGGAGGTCCTCGATGGCCTGGTCGATCAGCTCTTTGCTGTCGGTCAGCTTCTGCCTCGCCTCCGGCAGGACTTTTGCCTCCATGAGGCTCATGTTCAGGCGGGCCAGGGAAAGGATCTGTCCGACGTTGTCATGGATTTCCTGGGAGATGGCCAGGAACGTCTGTTCCTGCATCTCCAGCTGGGCGTTCAGTATCTCCTTCTGGTAGCTCTCCTCCAAATCCTTGAGCTGCTGCTGCTGCTCCAGCCGCCGGCTCTGGTAGCTCATGGTCATGAACGCGATGAAGACCGCCAGCAGAAGTAGCAAGCCTGTCCCCACCAGGATGATCAACTCTACGTCATGCATCAGGCCGGGAATTTAATGAGAGGTGCGGAACAGGCCGTTGCTGAAACCCGGCTTTCCCCCGGAGACCCAGAACGCAACCACGAACAGCAAGTGGAGTAGTAGCCCCAACAGGACATTCACATAGTATATCGTCTCGGCCCATCTGCTGGACTGGCTCAACAGGTGGTTCATGAGGCCTTCCACAAAGACGTTGCCCAGAGAATAGAACCAAAGGCCGGTGCTTATCCAAAACATGGGTTCCTCCACCAGCCGTTTCACTTTCAGCCCCAGGAACACCTCCTTGTAGTATAGGAGGGCCCAGCAGGTGATCAGCACGTTCTTCCCTACCCTCGTGTAGGAGTTGAACTCACTGGAGGACTGAAAACCGATTAGGACCAGGAAGGCGAACCCCACATAAAGGGGCATGGCATAGAAGATGGCTTTTTTGATGTTGGAGCCGGTCAGCTCCCGCGCGTACACGTAGGAATAGAAGAGGAACTGGGCGGGGATCAGGACATGGTAGATATGGAGGTTGACCGTCTTCCGCACCATGAGGTACGCCGCGTACCCTTCAAACACCAGGGTAATCAGTTGGATCACGCCCAAAGCCCTTACCCCAGGGGACAAGCCCCTGTATTTCAAGGCCCAGATGACAACGCTTGCCGCGATCAGGAAAAAATAGACGTATACATCCCACATAACCGAATGAAATTGAGGCACAGTTTTAAACTGTGCCTCAATTTCAGTAAATTATTCTAAGGTTCCCAAGTAATCAGCGGATCATCTTGGCAACCTCCCCTCGGTGGGCAGGAGCAGCAATCATCAATGTAGGTGGGATCCCCCGGTGTCTCCCCTCCTGTGTCCGTGCTCTCAACGGAGGACACAGAAGTGTCCTGGGTAAGGAGGCTGGTGCTGTCCTCCACCGCGCCCATGAAGAATACGTGCTGCCCATCCTCCTTGATGCCGTAATACACCCGGATAAACGCACTTCCAGGATTAGCCTGTATCAGCTGCAGCACGGAATCGGTGGTGAAGTTGGAGGCTCGGATCATGAGGTTGTCCTGAGGGGGTTGCAGGGCGGCCAGGTAGTCCTTGTACCTGTCACACCGGAGCTTTAAATCCTCGATGGGTATCTGCTGCTCCACCATCACATTCGCGGTGGGCTCGCTGAAATTGCAGGGATCTGCTTGCTTTTGGGAATCCTCCAGCCTTCTTGTTACTAAAATCGCCATATGTTTTAGATAGGTTAGTGAATAATACTGACCCAAGTGAAGGGGAATGGAGGGGGGAAGCAACATACTGCTGGAAAGGCCAATGTTATGTTAACTGCAAATATTTGGTAGAGAATGGGTTGTAAACCCATTCCGGGTGAAATTCCCGCAAAATGTGTGCATATTCACGGTTGAAGAACGGGTTTTTTTATGACGTTCGGCGTGAATAATCCCATCGGTGACATGGGTAAAAACAGCGGAGAGGGATTGCAAAGGTTAAACATAATTGCTTTTAAGGGAACGGGTGGCTATTTCTTGGGTTATATCCCTCGTGGCCTGTTATGACTCCGACTATATAGTGGGCTTGGGTTTCTTAACAGAGCATCACCTATTCCCAGCTAGGATGCCAGGCGTGGATGGGCTGTGCGAAGTTCAGCTGCCTGCAATGGCCCCAGGGAAGTTTGAAGATGCCTTATGGAAAGCCAGATGCTTCAGACACGTAGTAACCTGTAGTAACCTGTGAAAAATCACGGCTTTCTACGTGCGAGGGAAATGCTATATTTAGGAAAAGGCATTCTTTCGAGGCGGCTCCATCCACGTTGAACATGGTTTTTGTGCTTGTTTCCAGCGCTTGAATTCGAAGGCAGTTTCTCTTTTTGCCTCTCCAGACCTTAATTGTGAAAATCACTTTAGTGGTGCATCCTTTAATTCCTGATGACTAAAAGTGTGTTTGGTGTTTGTCTGTACGGCAGGTGCATTATCCTAACCGATTGTAATATGAGAAACCTCCCCCCTCTGTCTTCCCTCCTTCACCCATTGCCGGTACTAAGTGCTATCCTATGCCTGCTGCTGTCAGTGGGAACAGCCGTTGGCCAGCAACCACCTTACAAGTCCATCTTTGGTGAGGCCTCCACGGAATGGAACATGATTCCAAGGGCTGAGTGTGATTTGACTACAACTTTTACTTTAATTCCATCAGGGACAGTTACCAAAAAGGGGAAAGAGTACCTTGACTTCCCCATCTTAGCTTTTGGGTACGGTATAGGGCCAGTACGGGAGGAAAGACAGACCGGACGCGTATGGGTGTTTGACAGCGATAAGGATGCGGAAGTGCTCCTTATGGATTTGACTCTGGCGGTTGGTGACAAATTCAATGTGTCAAACGAGTATACTGCCACTGAGTTCACCGTAGAGGAGGTGTATTACAAAAACAGCTTGAAACACATAAAGTTCAAGAAGTTATTCAACAGAAACCCGAACTGCGGTCTAAATGGTGACTACACCCTAGAGTTCATTGAGGGCACTGGGCCAAACGTGGGGCTGTTTTATCCACAATCACTGTTTGGTGACGTGGTGGGCTCTTACCTGTTATGCCATTTTAAGGACGGTCAGAGGGTGTATAGCGGTGAGCTGGCTAAGGGAGAGTGTGACATCAATACCTTAAGTGTGGAAAATGAAAAAAATCGTCTGGCTTTAAAGGTTTTCCCAAACCCAGCCAAGGAGGTGGTGCAAGTGACTTTTGATAACCCCAGAAATGAAACAGCGGAATTATGGCTATTTGACTAACTCCAGCTGCCTTTGTTTCATACAAATGTTACTGGCGCCAGCTTTTACCTTCCTATGGAAAGCCTACCATCTGGTGTCTATTATTTTAAGATTCGGGTAGGGGCTAGAAAGCAGGTATCACAAAAAATCATTAAATTATGAGAAAGTTCTATTTCCTGCCTTTGTGTTGGATTGGATTTATGCCAGTCTTGGCCCAGACTGAGGCTCCTTTCTGTGCTACACCCTCTACTAACCCAGATACTTCACCAATACCCTTAGGGACTATCTGTGGCCCTTCTTCATTTGGAACTTATGACTTCTATAACACTTTAACAACTTGGATTCCAAAGGGTGGCGTGAGTCCTTTGCACCATTCGCCAGTGAAAGTCATTGAAATTAATTTCAATATTTTCCAGCGTATTAATGGGTCTGAGGATTATCAGGATACACAGCTATGACTTCGCTCCGAGGGGACACGCCGCAGGGAACTCAGCTGAACCAGCCGGAGGCTCTGTCAGTGAGAAGGAAGCCAAATCAGAGGCTCAGCTGCGTGCATGGCAACAAAGGGACCAGGTACAGCAAAAGCAGATTGGTTTCATCGCCCAGGAGTTGGAGAAAGTATTGCCGGAACTAGTGGCGAAAGACGCCGAGGGCTATCTAAGTATCAATTACATTGGCCTCATCCCCGTGTTGGTGGAGGCGTTGAAAGAGCAGCAGACGCAGATTGAGGCGCTGCGAACGGCACTCAGCGGACAGAAGGGCACCGGCAGCGGCACACCGGACATCACCAGCGGTAGTTCCGCCCAGGACCTCTTGGCCCAAGACCAATCCGCGGGCTCCCTTGGGCAGAATATCCCCAACCCCTTTTCCCAGACCACCACCGTTCAATACTTCCTGCCCCTGGAGACGAAGAATGCCTTGCTCTATATTTTCGATATGCAGGGCGGCCTTAAGAAGACCATGCCGCTTTCCGGTCGGGGCGAGGGCAGCGTCACCATCTATGGTTCAGAGTTAAGTGCCGGCATGTATATCTACAGCCTCTATGCGGACGGGAAAGAGGTGGACACCAAACGGATGATCCTGACCAAATAAATACCAACCTTACAAGGCTCCTGATTGTCAGGCCCCTTGGGTAGGATATATTCCTGTCCATAGGGTCTTACTGTTGCGTTAGGCTGTAAATGGAATGATTGCCCACGATGGGCCATCTCCATTGTTTTGACGTCTTCCCCTTATTTCCCTTGTTGTTTTATGCTTAGCGCAAGAGTGACTTCGGTTCCTATACTTGCACCTGTCTCTAGGAAGAGGCATGTCCGCTGATTTGACTATTCAGAAAGATAACGGTTGACCAGGGCTCTCCGCGTCTTTTTTCTTGGGTTGACCCTCGGCAGGTATTTTCTCTGAGCTGGCTTGCAGCTTCTGGAGTTCTTCCTGTACCAAGGTTCTGATATCCTCCCTGATCATGTCATAGGTGCTCAGCACTTCCTCTTGGGATATATCCCTGATGGCAGGCAGGGGGGAGTAGCTGGCTTCCTCCCGCTTCAGGGCCTCATGGTTGTTCTGGATCTCACAATGGAAAGCTTTCAAATTGATTTTCGTATCTGGGTTGTCCGCCACCATTCCCACGAATTCGCCGGAGGAGAGGGCAGACACTTTGGAGGCCGGTACTGCAAAATCCAGCTGGGTGGATTTGCTGAACGAGGTGTCAGAACTGTTGACACTGACACTTTTGCGTTCCTGAAGGATCTTCCCCAGTCGCTCAGACAGCAGTTTGGCCGTGTCGCCCGTCACTTGGCCACTGATGATGTTTCCCACCGTGTTCATGATTACCTCCGCCTGTTCCCGCCCGTAGTCCTTCCTCAGCTGGCTGATGTCCTGTACACCCAGAGTGGTGGCCACCTTGTTGGACCGGGCGGTGGCGATCAAACTATCTATGCCATTGAAGTAGATGGTGGGGAACTCATCGAACACCAAACTGCTCTTGAGTTGTCCTTTCCTGTTCACCAGTTTCACCACCCGGGAGACGTACAGGGACAGCACCGCCCCATACACCTGCAGTTTCTGAGGGTTGTTCCCCATGCAGACAACTTTAGGTGCTACGGGATTGTTGATGTCCAGGGTGAAGTCATTGCCAGACAATACGTAGTATAATTGCGGGGATACCAAGCGGGCAAGGCTTATCTTTGCGCTGGCAATCTGGCCCTCCAGCTGCTCCCGGGCTTTGTTAAGATAGGCGGAGATGAAAGGATTGATCAGAGCCTCTATTTCTTTCTGTGTCCGAAGGACCGGGAAGAGGTGGTCATATTCCACCTGCATCAGCTCAATCACGTGCGGCAGGGTGCAGAAGCGCCCGTCCCGGTACCGTCGGAGAAACCAGATCACGGCCGTGAGGAAGTTGATCGGGGACTCCACGAAGAAATCCCCCTGTTTCTTGATCCACTCCCTGTTCAGGCCTAGCATGATGGTGCGGGACGCCTCCGTGGCATCGGTGATGTCCTCCATGCCGTCAGGTGCCAGGGGATTGCACCGGTGCGTTCTGGATAGGTCGTCAAAGTTGATGACGTAGAAGGAGGGCTTCTTTTGAAAGCTCCCTATGTTCCTTAATAATGTGTTATAGGCGATAAGGGAGAGGTCATCGAACTTGAAATCATACAGGAACATGGAGAATCCCTTGCGCAGGTGCTGGGTGATGACATGTCTGATCACAAAATACGATTTGCCGGCCCCAGGCGTCCCTAATACAAGGAGCGCCCGGAACGGGTTGATGATATTGATCCAGCTTGACCGCACTCTGTCCTGCAACCGGTACTTAGCCGGGAGATTGACCGAGAATTCATTTTCCAGCAGCCTTTCCTCTTGGGGGAACGTCTCGTTGGCCATATTGAAGATATCACCTTGGAGGTTGATGGAAATGAGCCGGGAAAGGAGGGTTCCCCCTGCCAGCAACAGCAGGTACCCTGCCGCAGAACCGACCAGGTACAGGAGGGTGGCTATCTCGGAATGGGGCAGTGGTAGGAGGTGACTCCCAAAATAGAAGAGTATCCCGGAAAGAAGATACAGGAGGACGGTGGAACCTCTGATTTTTTCCTCTTTCTTCCCCTTCACCCCTAAGAGAGATACACATAGCAGGAGAAGAGCCATCAGTTTTGGCTTCAAGCGGGAGGTGAACAAGCCGGTTTGGGAGAAAGGGGTAAGGATATGGTCTACTTCCACTGACGTCAACCCCCAGTGCCTGAATGCATCATGGCTGGAAAGGTAGAAATGTAGGAGGACCACACAGATGCTGACGAATCTGGTGAAGTCGGATACATTCCTTAGCCCCTGTAAATTCTCCCCGGTTTGCATGCGGTATTTTTTTAAGCGCGCTGTAATAAGTTTACAGCCCGAATCTCCTTTTCCTTTTTTTTCCTTTCTTCTTGCCCAGAAGAGGGGATTGGCTGTCAACGGGTGATGTAAAGAGGCGCTCCAGGAGCCTGTTGCCGCTTTCTGTCTGATGAGGAGGTCGTGCAGATTTCACTGTCTGCTGATCGGTCTGTAAGCCAATGGAAGGAGCTACATCCGTTATTTGCGTTTCCTCGGTAGTCTTGAATCGTTTCATGAGGGAGTATGCGCTGAAGGCCTTTCCCAAGGAGCTTCCGTTGAAAACGGTCTTGTGCCGGTGGTCAATATAAGTGACACCATAGGTGATGCCCTGCTTATTCTCCCTGAACACCGTGCCAATGCCAAGGGTCTCCAACCGGTGGGCGAATGCTTTTTTGGATACCCCAAAGGCCACCGCGCCGGTGATGGCGGTCGCCAGGCTTTCTTTGAATGGCTGTCTTTTGGCCTTGTTGCGGTCCATCCTCTTTTCCAGAAGGGATAGCGTGGGTTTGCCAGGCAGGGCGCTTGCCTTGAAGGGGACGCCTACCCGGGTACCTTTTTCGTCCAATATGGCATACACCAACCCTTTCTTTTTTCGCATTTCGGAGCCTTCCGAACCGGGGTCTGCCGTCACACGGTACAGGCCGAGTACAGCGTTCAATTCAGCCAGGGAGGTAAAGGCATAGTGTGTTGTCACGAAAGTGACGATGTTGGAGAGGGCCTGTCTGGTTGGCTCTTTGCCGTACTCTACCGGCTGCAGTTCTCTGAATTCCTGGCTTTGGCTTTTTCCTGCCGCCCTCTCCAGTTTGAACTCCCACTCTATTTCCTGGCGGGCTTTCTCTGACAGGGTGCTGCCGATGTTATGGAGGTCTATGCGGGAACCGTTTGCCCGGATATTCGTGGTCACGATATGGAGGTGGGCGTGGGCAGCGTCAAAGTGCCGGTATACCAGATAGGGCTGTTCCCCGAATCCGATCTTCTCCATATACGAGGAGGCTACCTGCTGCATCAGCCCCAGGCTGGGTTTCTCCGTGGGGGCGAAGTTCAACATCAGGTGGAGGGCATTCGTTTTGACGCGGGCATTGAGCAGGGTCAAGTACTCAAAACGCCGTAGCTTTTGGGGAAAGCCCAATGAACCTACCTCCGCACCGAAGCGGGAGGCCAAGATCAATTGGGCTTTCCCCTGTGCCACCTTCCGCTCGTTGTAATGGAGCAGTCCCCTGATACTCTTTCGGCTTATGATTCGCGCAACCATTTCTCCGCCAACTGGCCCACTATTGAAAGCAGGCGGTTGACCTTCTCTTCCACCTGTTGGTATTGCCCCGCTATCTTTAAGGCATAAAACGATTGCTGGGTGTCTAGCTTACTCCCGTGGTGCTTGCGGGTCAATTGGTTGATATTGACCCCAATCGCTCTCAACTCCTTTCTTATTGACGCCAGTTCCTCCATGGGTCCGGAGAGCGAGATGTCCCGATGCAGCATCAGAATTTTCTCTTGGGAAAGTATCCTGCGCGCCACCTCTCCGATGGAGTGGCAATTGCTTCCCTTCCGTATCTTCTCCAATTTCTGGAAGGCTGCCTCGGTCACCCTGGTGCGAATAGGATACTTCAACAGAAGTTCCTGATTCTTTTCTTTTCTTCTAGCCATCTGTTCCCTCTTTTAAAACATTAAATTCCACTGCACTTCCTGCGCGTTCAGGCTTTTAGGAGTAGTAGGCAAAGATTACATTGGATTCAGTAAGGGGATGACAACCACAAAGGGTGGTGAGAAAGAAAAAAGAGGGGCCTACCTGAACTGTTGTCATTCTGTCACTGAAAATGAACCGAACTTACCACTGCACCCGGATGAAAGAGCGCTATGAGCACCTACCCACAGATAGTAAGAAAGGTAACAGCTGAGAAAGCGGTAGAGGTACTGACCCGTAACGGAATTACGCTGGATGTGCGACAGGCACAGAGAGTCCTAGATTTCTTGTACTTTTTAGTCCAATTGGAAATGCGGGAAAACAAGAAGAATTAAAATAGTCGGGTGTGCAGTAGGGTTAGCAGCAACTAAGAACGATGAGAAAAAGGATTCAACTACAGGACATAAGCCGCTTTGGAAGGCGTTTTTTCACAATAGACTTGGTGAGGAATGAAATTACCAGCAGTTCCACTATTAAAGGCGGCAAATCCAAATCAACCTATGCCATCTTACGGATTCTCTAGAAGTAAAGCGTTGCCCAAATTTCCACAACTATAGCTTCTGTAGGGCTAATTCTGAGGTATGGAATTTTCAGGTCTGTTCTATAGTAAAAGTACTTTCATACAGGTTGCCCATCGTCATTTACGCGTCAACAGATGAGAGTATGTCAGGATTAAGTTTACCGAATGGAAAGAATACCTACCAGCCAGCTATTCCCGTTTTATCCACGGTTTCTAAAGTAGTTGCTTCTTATTGAGCATAGAGCTGATGACAATCAGTAGTAAAGGCTTGGGTAAAAAATACCCCTAAGGCATCTTAGGGGTATTGAAAGTTAAGTTGCGGATAGGACGACAACCTGGCTCACCGGGAAAGGTAGAGAGCCGGGCCAGGCATCATCGGCGCACCGCTATCCTCCGTTTCACCGTCTTCCTGCCATCATTGATGCTCAGCACATAGAGGTCAGGAGGCAGGTCAGCGGTAATCACCTCGATTGCAGGGCCCTTGGCCCGTACCTTCTTCTTCAGCTGCCCATAGAGGTTGTACACCTCCACCGTCACCCAGTCCTCGTTGGGAGCCGGCGTCTGCACTGTGAGCCTTTCATCAGAGGGGTTGGGGTGGACGGAGTAGCCCCACTCCTGGTCACCCAGCACCTGCACGGCGAACAGGTTGGAGTAGGCCGTCCCGCAGGAGGTGGGCACCTCCACGTACAGGTAGTACGAGCCGGGCGTGGCGGTGTAGTAGCGCATGTCCTTGGTGCCGTTGCCGTACATGACCACGTCCGGCGGTCCCGGCGCCCAGTACCAGTTGTAGGAGGTCGCCCCGGGCATCTCCTCGGCCGAGACGTAGATCCGGTAGGTATAGGCATACACCTCCGACTCGGCGTATATCTCCGGCGCAGCCGGGGTGGGTGGGGAGATGTACTTGGAAAGGACAAGGCAGCCCCCCACATTGGCGGTGAGAGTCCCGCTGGGCCCGGAGCCGGAGGTGGTGACCGTCACAGAAGTGCCCCCATTCGCGCCGGAGATGGACAGGTTGCCGGACACCGACCAGGTGACAGTGTTGCCGTAGGGCACGTTGGTGACCGAGTACGCCTGGCTCCCGCCACAGAAACTGGCGGGCCCGGAGAGGGCGACGCCCGGCGAGGAAGGGAAACCCACCTGCACCTGCTTGGTGCGCACCAGGGTCTGGCAGGGGCCGGTGATGGTGGCGGTCAGGGTGCCGGCGGTGCCGTTGCCCGTTTTGGAGACCGTGACGAACCCGCCGGTGGCGTTGGCCGGCACCGAGATGCCGCCTGTGGCCGACCAGGTGACGGTGAGCCCCTGCGGGAGGTCGGGGATGGAATATTGAGCGGGCGCACACAACTCGGAAGGGCCTGACACCTTGGGGTCCTTTATATAGTAGGCGTACCCGTCATTGTAAGGAGTGTCGTCCCGGTGGTGCTGCATCAAGGGGCCGTTGCCCCACTTAGAGATGAGTATATTCGTCTGCCCCGCCGATACGGCGGAATGATCGTCTGCGGTGTAGGATACCTTCGAGGGGAACGTCTCGGCGCACCATGGGATGTAACTACCGTCCGTCATATAGGCGTTTTCAGCACTACTGTTGGCCACCCCGATCCAGACCGTCGAGCCACCCTCGGACATGTGCCAGGCATATGCATGGCAGTTGTAGGTGTTGGTGGCCTCCCCGATGACGAAGGCGTTAGGGTAGGTGGCGGTGGCCATGTTGGCCAGGGCCGTTTTCTCACCGGGCGAGAGCTCGCAGGAGGCCGTGCCCGCCGAGATGGATGTCCCCATGGGGGTGGTGACCGAGACTCCGTTGTAGGAGACCTGGTTGAAGCCGCACTCTGTCAGCTGGCCGAAGCCCTCCAGCGCTGCCAGTAACAGCAGGGCGATGATGGTGGTATGTCTTTTCATGGCGTTCCAGTTAAAGTGATTTGAGGTATTCCGCGGCTTCCCTGAACACCAGGTCCGGGATGGTCGGGTCCGCGGCTTCCATCCTGGCCACAAGCGCCTTCATCCTGGCGTACCCGGCGGCATCTGCCATCCTAGACTGCGGCCGGGGAAGTGAGGTCAGCAGGCTCGCCGCGCAGTAGGCTGAGACGAGCCTGGCCCGTCCGCCGAACGTGGGGCCGCCTCTCTCTTTCTCGGCTTTCACCGCAAGCACCTCCCGTAGCAAGGCCTCCTTCTCCCGCTGTCCCACTTTGGACAGGATGCGGTCGTCCGCCACCGTCATCTCCATTGCCGTCAGCAGCAGGGCCTGGCGCCCCATCTCCTCCGGGGAGGCATTCTTGAAAATACTTGGCCGGTGACGGCGGTAGGCTTTCAGCAGGGCGGGGCCCAGGTCTTTCCGGCCCTGCAGCTCCTGGAAGCCGTTGAAGCGGGTCGTCATAGTAGTGAACCCCTCCCTGTACCCGTTGAAGAGGAACATGTCCACGAGCAGGGGATAGTCCAGCAGGGAGGCGATAAGGTCCGGGGTGGAGAGCCTCCGGAGCGCATGCTGGGGAATCTGGGAGACGGCCACTTTCTCCCTATGTGTCTTGAGCGTCTTCCAAGCCTCCGTCCCCGGCCTCACCGGGAACGCATAAGGGGTTTGGGCGGATAAGCCGACGGCCGTCAGCACCGTGAAGGCCACCGTCAGCGCGGCAGCCAATGTAATTTTTTTCATATGCAGCGTGTATTTAAAATTGTAGGATATAATAAAAAGTGGAGGATATAATGAATGATGTTGGTTCAGGGGAGGGAGGTTCAGGGAGGCCTGAAATTGTGCACGGCTATTTCCTTGACAGGGCCTAAGTGGCTGGCAAGGATAACGGGAAGAAAAAGGGCATGGGGGATGTCCATTTCGCTGACAGGTAAGCGGGTAAAATATGAATGGCAAAGCCGGGCCTTAAGCACGGAAATCCATTGTTTGTTTCTGTTGCCTGTCTAAGCAAAACCCGTAGTCGGCGGTAATGAGAGGTGAGTGGTATGCCTGGGTAAGCTACCGAATGTTTTAAATTTCCGCAAGCGCTTCCCCTGGTTACCATTTACCTTTTGACAATAGGCAAATTGCTCCCGCCAGTTTCCAGGGTGAAAAAGTAGGAGGCTAGGCATTGATATGTCCTTACCGTTATTTCTTCTTGATGCTCAATAAAATAAAAATCTAAAGGTAGTTATCGGGATTACTTTTTTCTTTACATTAGGACGACCTTTCTGGTAGCCTATCACAACCTCGGGCCGTCAAATGGTGATTACATAGCTTATTGAATATCCTTGCCGAAATCCATACCGTTAACTGTCGGCCCTCCACTGCCGGCCCCCTCCATGAAACACCGCTACCCCCTCCACCTCCTGCGTCTCGTTTTCCTGCTCACGCTGACGATGTCATTGTCCAACCGCTCCTCCGCACAGACCCCGGGCACTCCCATGGGCGTGCCGGTCACGCCCACCGGGTACGGCGCGGTCAAGTCCTTCACGCCGTCCAGCCCGGAGATGACGGCCATGCAGCGCTACGGTGACGTGCCGGTGAGCTACAACACGGGGGTGCCCAACATCCAAATCCCGCTGGGCGAGCTTGCCCTGAAGGGGTTCTCCTGGCCCATTGGCCTGAGCTACCACGCGGGGGGGAACAAAGTGGAGGACTTCGCCTCCTCGGTGGGCCTTGGCTGGACGCTGGGCGCTGGCGGCTTCATCTCGACCAAGGTCGGTGGGGGAGGTGGGCAGTCGGTGGACCGCTTCATGAACCTCACTACGAAGGTGGATTACCGACAAGGGTTCGTCTCTGTCTGCGGACCCAACGGGGACAACTTCACCAACCTGGCAGACATCATGGAGGCCGAGAACCTAATCGCGACGGGGGGGCTGTCAAAACCCGACATCTTCTACCTCAACACGCCCAGCCTGAGCGCCCGTTTCATGCAGAGGGACCAGCAGTACTTCACGGTGCCCGTTACCGACGCCAGGATCTGGTCCGAGAACGGCCCCGACGGCCATCTGGTGTTCTATGCGCTGGACACGCAGGGGAACCGCTACACCTTCGCCAAGCAGGCGGTCTCCTCCAGTAACATGCCCGGAGGGGCGCTGAGCCTCAACCCGACCTACGCCCTCACCCGGGTTGACACGTACCTGGGCGAGCACCTCACCTTTGCCTACGACACGGTCAGCCACCACTACCGCACCCAAGGGCAGGAGATGCGGCAGCGGATGTCCGACGATAACTGCGAGCCCTGCAGGACTAAGCTCCCGAAGGAATACTCGCAGCTCAACGACCTCGGTTACGCCCACGCAGTAGAGCTAGTGATTACCGAGATAGTGGCCTCCAACGGCAAGAAGGTGGTCTTTCAATATGCTTCGCGTTTGGACGTGCAGGAGCGAGAGCGGCTGGAGAAGGTTATTTTCAAGGAGATGCGGGGAGGCTATTATGCCACTCTCCAGGAGTACGAGCTGCTCGCGGGCTATTTCGGCTCGGGGACCGCACAGACTGGGAACCTGAGGCTCAAGCTCACCGGGCTGAAGAAGTCCGGAGCGCAGCTCCCTGGTCTGCGGCACGCTGCCCAGGAGGAATACCACCAGTTCGAGTACGATGCCACCCAACTGCCACCAAGGCTCTCCTATGACATCGATAGCATGGGTTTCTACAACGGGGGCAACGGCAACGCCTCACTGCTGCCAAGCCAGTCGTTCAGGAGTTCCTCCTTCCATAACACAAAGGCGTCTGTCCTTGAGAAGATCACCTACCCGACCGGTGGGAGCACCTCCTTCGCCTACGAGCTCAACACGGGGGGGTGGGGCGGCCTCCGGGTGCGGGAGATAAAGGACTTGGACGCCGACGGGACAGTTCTCAAGAGGAGATCCTTCGTCTACGAGGAGGGGAGCGTGAACTTCGTCCCCTTCACGGCCCACACCTATTTCAGCTTCATCTCCGAGACCGGGACCGATTGCAATTTAGAGACTACATGGAGCGGCGGCGGGCTGTACCGGTGCCCGGTCATCAAGGAGCAGTCCACGCCCACTTACTCCCTCTCCGCCTACTTCGAGAACTCGCTGGGTTACTGCCGGGTGACCGAGTACCTCGACGGGCCAGATGCCGGGGGGCAGGGGCTGGGCGGCAAGACCGTCTACCGCTACAACACGCACATCGACTACAAGGGCCGAACCGCGGTGCTCAACATCCCCTCCACACTCACCTCCAAGGAGACTTTCCGCCGGCTGCCCGGCGGGGGGTACGCTCTCGTCCAGTCTGAGGACAGCTTCTACGAGGTCCCGGTTGACTCGGGCCCCAATAACTCTGCGATCGACTCGGTTTACTTCAGCCAGCCCGACGGCCCGCGGGACGTCCGCCTCTTCTACAAGGAGATCGAGGAAGTGAGGCCCGACATGGAGTTGGTGTTCGAGGGTACCCCCGACGAACCCGGCCTGAAGTTCTTCGTCTGCTTCCCGCGGGTGTACCTTCAGCGGGACTACCGGCTGGACCTGGTGCCCCTCTATCTGACCAAGACGGTCAGCAGGAGCTACCCGGACACCGCCACTGTGCCCATGAAGGCTGAGACGGTCTACGCCTACGAGCCGGAGCTGGTGCAGCCCTCCGCCGTGAGCAGGCTCCAGAGCGACAGCACGGTGGTGACGGAGTACACCAAGTACTCCAACTCCCCAGTGCTGCCGGCCGGGTACTCCCCGGCGGAACAGGCGGCGGTGCAGGGGCTGGTGGCGGCCAACGTCATCACCCCGCTCTGGCAGCGGACTGAGGTGGGCGGGGTGCCCACCTACGAGCGGCAGGTCTTCTACGGGGCCTTCCCCGTGCCCGGCCAGCCGAGCGAGAGCAAGTACCACGCGCGCCGGGAGACGCTCAGCCCCACGGGCGGGCCGGAGCGGCGGCAGATGGAGGTGGTGGCCTATGACGCCCAATGGAACCCCGTCGAGATCCTGGAGGACGGGGTCAAGCGGGTCTCCTCCGTTTACACCCCCCGGGGGGAGGTGGCGGCGCAGTGCGCGGACGCGTCCCACGGCGAGATCGCCTTCTCCTCCTTCAACGGGATAGGGGGCAGCGGCTTCACGGTGGGCGCCCAACCGAGCTACTCCACCGACGCCTTCGCCTCGGGCAGCTCCCTGAGCATGAACGGGCAGTCCCTCTCCAAGCAGGGGCTCACGGCGGGAAAGGCCTACGTGCTGGCCGGCTACCGCAAGGGCGGGGCCGTCTCCCTCTCAGGTGGCACCGCCACCGCGACGAGGGTCGGCCCGCCGCTGCCGGGGGGGTGGGAGTACTTCGAGACGGAGTTCACGGCGGGCGGCGCCTCCATGACGGTGACGGGCGCCGGGCTGTTGGACGAGCTGCGGCTCCACCCCAGGGGCACGCACATGGCCTCCTTCGTCTACGGGGACGCCATAGGCATGGTGACCGCGAAGACTGACCCGAACGGGCTGACGGTGTTCTTCGAGTACGACGCGCAGGGCCGGCTCAAGCTGGCCAGGGATCGGCAGGGCAACATCCTGAAACACTACGAATACCACCTGAAGGAGCAAGCGCAGTAAGGCCTGCGAACTTCCGATTCCCCATTTCCCCAACAGCCAGAAACCACCCTCCATGGAGAACAAATACCCCACCCATAGCCAGCCCAATACCAAGGGCGGGAAACCCAAGGCGCCGGGCCTACGCCTGCTGCTCACCCTTCTGATCACAATGCTGCTCCCGGCGGCTTCCCTCGCCCAGGGGATACAGGGGCCGAGCTACGCCCAGGTGGGCGACGGGTCCCAGACTTACACCTTCTACGGGGAGCAGACCTGGCCGGCCTCGCTGCCCAGCGGCAGCTTCATGGTCTCCGGCGGCAGCGTGGTGGGCCAGGGCTACACCAATGACGGCACGGGGCAGTACGTGCAGGTGGAATGGACGACGGCTGGTAGCCACTCCGTGAACTACGATGACTACAACACCTCCCAGACCTACTACCACCCGGTGACGGTGGGCGTCCCCACCCCGACGGCCACCCCCTATATCTCCTCCAGCGGCTGCGGTTCCTCGGTGCTCGCCCACTCGGGCACGCCCCCCTCCGGGGTTGCCTGGTACTGGCAGAACTCCGGCACCTACACCACGGCCCTGGGGTCGGCGGCCACCCTTACGGTGACGGGCAGCGGCACCTATTTCCTGGTGGCGCGCAGCGGCACCTCCTGGAGCTCGGCCACAAGCGGCGTGGCGGTGACGGTGAAGCAGAACCCAACCGTCACCCTATCAGCCACCGCGACGACGGTGTGCCAGGGCACCTCCGTGACGCTGACCGCCGGGGGCGCGACCAGTTACAGCTGGTCCGGCCCGGGCATCACCACCCATACGGCCGGCACCCTGACCGTCACGCCCACGGCCACCGGCACCTACACCGTGACCGGCGCCACCACCGGCTGCTCCGCCACGGCCAGCGTCACCGTCACCGTCAACCCCCAGCCGACCGTTTACTCCATGACCGGCGGAGGCAGTATCTGCTCCGGCGGCTCGGGCGTGGCCGTGGGGCTCTCCGGCAGCCAGGCCGGCGTGAGCTACCAGCTCAGGAAAGACAACGTCAACACAGGCTCCCCGGTAGCCGGGACCGGCTCGGCCCTGAGCTTCGGCAGCCAGGCGGCGGCTGGCACCTACACCGTCACCGCCACGCACGGCACCGGGGGCTGCGCCAAGCCCATGGCCGGCTCCGTGGCCGTGACCGTGAACGCGCTACCCAATTTATATACCGTGACGGGCGGGGGCAGTATCTGCTCCGGCGGCTCGGGCGTGGCCGTGGGTCTCTCCGGCAGCCAGACCGGCGTCAGTTACCAGCTCAAGAGAAACAACGCCAACGTGGGCAGCCCCGTGGCGGGCACTGGCTCCTCGCTCAGCTTCGGCGGCCAGGCGACCGGCGGCACCTATACCGTCACCGCCACTGCCTCGGCCACCTCCTGCGCCCGGGCAATGACCGGCTCGGCCACGGTGACGGTTAACCCGCTGCCCGTAGCCTACGCCATGACAGGTGGGGGCGGCATCTGCGGCGAGGGAGCGGGCGTGGCCGTGGGGCTCAGCGGCAGCCAGACCGGCGTCAGCTACCAGCTCAGGAGGAACAATTCAAACGCGGGCGCCGCGCTGACCGGCAGCGGCGGGGCACTCTCCTTCGGGTCCCAGACGCAGGCGGGCACCTACACCGTGATGGCCACGGCCACGGGGACCGGCTGCGCCAGGCTGATGTCAGGCTCCGCCACCGTCACGGTGAACCCCGTCCCGACGGCGACCATAACCGCCAGCCGCTCCACCACGCTCTGCGCCGGGGAGACGGTGACCCTCACCGCCGGAGCGGCGAGCTCCTACCTCTGGAGCAACGGCGCGACCACGCAGAGCATCACCGTGGGCGCGTCTGGCGGTTACTCCGTCACGGTCTACAACGCCCAGGGCTGCCAGGCGACCTCGGCCGCCGTGCAGGTCACGGCCAACCCGAGGCCGGTGGACGCGGCCATCACCGCCAGCGCGACCCAGATATGCCTGGGGCAGGCGGTGACGATCTCCGTCTCCGGCGGCACCGGCACGCCTTACTTCTGGGGCGACAATATGGATACCCCTGAGGAGTGGGACGTCTTCCAGACGGCCTACGGGGGGCAGACCAGCTTCTCCCACACGCCCACCCAGCCTGGCACCTACCGCTACCACGTGCGCAACAGCAACTCCTGCGGTTTCTGCTGGGACAATGGGGGCACGTGCCACACCTCCAACTTCGTGGACGTCACCGTCGTGGCGACCCCCACGGTGTCCGTCTCAACGCAGGGGGGCAGGGGGACGAAGCCCGGTGTTGAGTTGGTAGCCTCCGGTATCGGGGCCGCCTCCTTCCAGTGGTACCCGGCGCTTGGCCTCAGCTCCACCGTGGGCGCCTCCGTCAACGCCTCGCCCCTGCAGACCACCACCTACACCGTCACCGCCACCGGGGCGGGCGACTGCACCGCGCAGGCCACCGTGACGGTGCCGGGCAACGACTACAACTACGTCACCGAGACCACGGTGCTGCGGGAGGGCTACAGGTCCGCCGCGGGCCTGGCCGGCGCGGACGCTGACTCCGCCTCCCGGAAGGTCACCTACTTCAACGGGCTCGGCTGGGGCATGCAGACGGTGCTCGTGCAGGCGTCGCCCAATAAGAAGGACATCGTGACGCCCGTCACCTATGACGCCTTCGGAAGGCCCGACACGACCTACCTCCCCTACGTGAACGGCGCGGGCGGGCTCTTCCAGCAAGGTGCCGTTGCCGCGCAGGGCCTCTTCTACAGCCAGGCCGCCAACCCTGACCCCCTGACCATTAAGGACAGCCGCCCCTACGCGGTGGCCGTGTACGAGGCCTCGCCGCTGGGGAAGGTGACCAAGCAGGGCGCCCCGGGGCTGGCCTGGCAGCCGGACGCCGACCCTGCGCCCGTGAGCGATGACCACACGGTGAAGCCCCACCAGCGCGCGAACGCCGCCGGCGAGGTAAGGCTGTGGCGCCTGGACGCCGCCATCGGCCTCTTCTACACCCAGGGGCACTACGCCGCGGGCGAGCTGCTGGTGTCTGAGACCCGGGACGAGAACCACGCCTACACCGTGGAGTACAAGGACAAGGATGGGCGGGTGCTGATGAAGAAAGTGCAGGAGTACGGGGCTATCTCCAGCACCGTGCCTGAGCTGGGTTTCCTAGTCACACAGTACCTATACGATATCTATGGTAACCTCAGGCTGGTGATCCAGCCGGAGGGCTACGCAACCCACCTGCCCGCTGCCGCGAATGGGCGCATCACGCTGGAAAGAACCTTCACCGACCTCTGGTGCTTTAGGTACGAGTACGATGCCTACCGCCGCCTCTCCGAGAAGCGGGTGCCGGGCGCGGGCGCGGTGGAGATGGTTTACAACAAGCTGGGGCAGCCGGTGCTGCAGCGCGACGCGGAGCAGGCGCTGAAGGGCCGCTGGTCCCTGACCAAGTACGACGCGCTGGGCCGGCCGGTGATGGCGGGCGAGCTGGCCGACACCACCGGCAGGGCGGGCATGCAGGCCGCGGCCGACGCCTTCCCCAGCCAAACGGGCAAGCAGCTGCATGAGGAGCGGAACACCACCGCGCTGGGCTACACGCTGGACAAATCCTTCCCGGCGGTGGGCGACACGGCCAAGCTGCTGAGCGTGACCTATTACGATGACTACACCCACGCGGCGCTTTCTGGACTGGCCTTCACGCCGGAGAGCGGCTACGCGTCAACTGACGCTATTGCGCAGGTGCGGGGGCAGGCCACGGGCTCAAAAGTAAGGGTGCTGGGCACCAGTACTTGGCTCACCTCGGTGACGTATTTTGACGAGGACTACCAGCCAATACAGGCTATCTCACAGAACTACCTGGGCGGCACTGACCGCGCCACCACCGTGTATGACTTCGCGGGCAAGGCACTCTCCTCCAAGGCCACCCACACGGCGCCCACGGGCACGGTGGTGACGGCGCAGCGCATGGCCTACGACCACGCGGGGCGCCTGACGGAGGCCTGGCAAAAGATGGACGGTGACCCAGAGGTGCTGCTGGCCCGCCACCGCTACAACGCGCTGGGGCAGCTGGTGGACAAGGGGCTGCACAGCCGCGACAGCCTCACCTTCATCCAAAGCGTTGACTTCAGGTACAACATACGCGGCTGGCTCACCCACATCAATAACCGGGACCTGAACAACGACGAAGTCACCAATGATGACGGGAACGACAAGTTCGGGATGGAGCTCAAGTACAACACAGACCTGGAAGTGGGCGGGGGGCAGGCGCAGTTCAACGGGAACATTGCAGAGATGCTCTGGAAATCAGGCGGCGACGCCCAGCTCAGGGCCTATGCGTACACCTATGATGCGGCTAACCGCCTTAAGGACGGTCTCTATAAAGCATTGGGTGGCAGCGGCTGGGACCAGGAAGTGGATCAGTTCTCCGTGACGGGCCTCACCTATGACGGCAACGGCAACATAAAGGGCATGCGGCGCAACGGTCTCACCAGCCATGATGCGTACGCGTCCGCCGGCAAGACCTTCGGGCAGGTGGACAGCCTCAGGTACGCCTACGCGGGCAACCGGCTGCGGGCGGTGGACGACGCGAGCACGGCGACGGGCGGCGCGGGCGACTTTAGGGACAACAACAGCAAGCAGTATAATACCGCGGTGTGGGAGTACGGCTACGATGCCAACGGCAACATGACCTCAGACGCCAACAAGGGCATAGGCAAGGTGCGCTACAACCTGCTGAACCTGCCGGACTCGGTGCACATGGGCGCCACGAAAGGGTACATCAAGTACACCTACGCGGCCGACGGGCGGAAGCTGAGGAAGGCGGTGTACGCCACGGGCAGTTCTGCTCCCGTGGTGACCGACTACGCGGGCGGCTACGTGTACGAGCGGGACACGCTGCGCTTCGCCCACACGGGAGAGGGGCGCGCGCTGCACACCCCTGATAAAGATAACAAGTGGCGCTACGAGTACCACCTCAAGGACCATCTGGGTAACCTGCGGGTGAGCGTGGCCGAGGCGGCGAGCACCACCATGATGGCCTCCATGGAGCCGAGCCAGGCGCAGACCGAGGAGGCCAGCTTTGAGCAGGTGGGCGAGACAAGGCACCTGGACCGGGGGCGCTCGCGCTCGGGCAGCCACGCCGCGCTGCTGGGCCTGAACGGGCGGCAGCTGGGGCCCACCACCCGCGTGACCTTGCAGCGGGGCGACAGCCTCAGGGCCGTGGCCCACGCCATGTACGCCAAACCAAATGACAAAACGAATGCCGCCTTCACGGCCGTGCCGCTGGCGGTGGGCAGCCTGGGCGCGGCCGGTGCCGCGGCCATAGGCGAGAGCGCAGGCGGAAAGCTGAGGAAGTACGCCCCGTACCTGGGCGTGGGGCTGGCGCTCGCGCCGGTGCTCAACGGCAGAAACAACAAGGAACCCAAGGCCTTCCTAGTGTACAGCGTGTATGACAGGGACTCGGTGCTGGTGGCCTCGGGCCGCAAGCCCGTGACGGAGGAGGCGAAAGAGGGCTGGGAGAAACTGGAGCTGGGCTACCTGGCCGAGCAGGACGGCTTCGCGGAGGTGAGCGTGGTGAGTTACGAGCCTATGGGCCTCTGGTTCGACGACATAGAGGTGACGGCCTCCGAGCCAGAGATTGTGCAGGAGAACCACTACGACCCGTGGGGGCTCAACCTGGCAGGCATTGAGAAAGCTAATGCGCCCGACCACAAGTTCCAGTACAACGGGAAGGAGAAACAGGAAGAGTTGGGACTTAACTGGCTCGACTACGGGGCCAGGATGTACGATGCGCAACTGGGAAGGTGGCACGCTATAGATCTGATGGCAGATATAGCTCCTAATAAATCTCCTTTTCATTTCGTGAGCAATAATCCCATTAATAGAATCGACCCTACTGGTTTGACAGACTTTAAAATAAACGAAACGACCGGAGCTGTGGAACAGGTTGGTGATTCAAATAATGATGCAACAGATAGAGTTGTACAGACAGATAAGAACGGGAATGTCAAAAGGAAGGGAGAGGGATTTTTAGGTTTTTTAGTTAAGGATAAAAATGTAGGAAAAGCAAAAACAGCTTTTGGCGGTATTGAAAAAGGAATTCTCGAGAATGGCCGGAACTTTAAAAATGAAGACGAAGTAATAAGTGTAGGTGGAGAAGGTCAACCATCCGTTGATGGAGTTAAATCTTTTACATTGCAGTTATCAGAGTATTTAAGAAAGGAAATCAAAGGCTTTTCGTACTCATCTGATGGTTCTGGAAATGTTACAGATATGGTATTAGGAAATTATAGTGACAACACATTTATGAAATCTTATGGTTCAGTTTCCGCACTTCAGAAAAAATATGGAGATAGTTTTTCATTTAATAATGTTTTGCAAGAATTTCACACTCATCCGGATGGTAAATTAGGGGCAACTCAATCTGCACCCCACCTTTCCGATGATGTTGATGGCCTGCAAAGAGATAAACCGCTAATTCCTAACGCAAGTTTTATTATATTGTATAAAATTTCAGGTCAGAAGAGGCCAGAGGAATACAATTATACTCATGAATATATACCTAAAAAGTAATACAAAAATGAAGGAAATATTAATTTTATTCCTTGTGTTAGTTTTTTCTACAAGTAATATTTATTCTCAGAATAAAACAGTTAAAGGAAGAGTGATTGATAATCGTATGGTAACTTTGCCATACGTATCAATTGTGATCAATGACACAGTTAAAATTGGAAGGACAGATTTAAATGGTTTTTTTCAAATAGAGATACCTGATACCGTGAAAAAGATATCATTTATTACCGTTGGAATAGATTTAGCATCTGTAGAGCTTATAGATAAATGTAATGAAGTAGAGGTTGTTATGATGTTAAGCGGTACTTATGATTTTATTTCTCTAAAAAAAGTTGATAAACTTCGAATGAAAAGTTTTAAGAAGCTACCAGAAATTCATAAAGGAGCATTTGAGAAAGGTCTTTTTAAAACAGATAAAGCTTGTTATACGCGAGACTTTATAAATAATTATAAGAAAAAAAGCGATATTAAAACAAAGCTGTAAGCTGGTACCCTGCCAAGGGTATAGTTTTCTAGATGGAGGTTGTAAACTTTAAAATTATGACTGAAAAGATTTCGGTTCCGGTCTATAATTCTGAAAAGTGGTCAGAGACAATCGCCTTCCCCAGTTCTAAACCCAATGCTCCCGCTTTCTTGAGTCTCCCAAAGGTGACTACTGTCATTGAATGTACTCAAGAGGAACTCCGTTCCGATGAAGCTGTATTCCCATTTCAAAGTAGCAAAAAGTGACTTACTCAGCGGGTTTGGCTTTTTTTTACAGGAGATGCTGTTTTTGGCTTCGTTTTGGGAAATGCGCCCGAAAACGCATGCCTTTATTCGATAGCCAGAGCCATTACCACTTCACGAGTTTTAGGTAAGTTCAGCGGTGTTTGTGCGCTGCTCACTTAGTTCAGGCGGGTCACAAAACAAGGCTGGCTTCTGGCTTATTTGTGTTGCGTTCTGCCCTACTTTGGCGCAGCCCATATTCTTCTTCACCAAAAGTTTATCCGGCGCACACCTTGAAACAGGAAGAAAACCAATGCGTTTTTGGCTTCATTTCCGGAAATGAAGCCAAAAACAGAAAGCCCGGCTTTTGGCTGGGCTTTCTGTTTTATACGATGGCTTATTAGTTTACTGTCCGCTCTTTTGCTTTAGCAAATCCGCCTTCTCCCGCTCACTTTTGAGCAGTTGGTCATAGAGCTCTATTATTTTGTCAATCGGGTTAAAGTTCAGGGTGCAGTAAGTGTTAATGGAGGCGTTATCATTAAACGTGCTGGAGATGATGTTGAACACCGCCTCCTCGCTGAAGTTCTTGATGGCCTCGGGGGAGACGCCCAGCGCCTTGGCCACCTTGCCCAACATCTCCTCGTCCATGGTCTCGCTGGCCTCCAGGCGGCTCACGGTCTGCTGGCTCAGGCCCAGCTCGTGGGCCAGGGCCTCCTGCTTGATGCCGCGCAGTTCGCGTATGCGGCTTATCTTCCTCCCAAGGTGCACGGGTCTGCTAGTGGTTTCCATGGCGCTAAGATAGAATTTCTGCGCGAGTAAGAAAAACAGGGGCACCGGTATTTTACCCATGGCCCGGGTGGGGCACACGGGGCGGGCGGCCTACTTTCCCGCACCAGCATTGAAAAAGCGCCATGGAGACAGACCCCCCAACCAATACCCCAGCCGAGCCCGCCCTGTGCCAGCTTACCGCCGCGGAGCAAGAGGCGCCGTATCAGGTGATTACCTGGCTTTTTGACAAGAGCTCTGTGGAGAACCTGCGCGAAGACGTGTGGCAGTATTTTAAGGCAGCCACCTCTGAGCACGCCTGGTTCCAGCTAGACCAGCCCTATGATGCTATTGCCGTAAAAGACTGGCTGGGCAGGCTGATGGAGGCCAGCTGGCTCCTGCTCCAGCGGCGGGAGCTCAGGCACGGCGAGGTCACGCCCTTCCGCCTTCCCCCAGACTCCCTGGCCAGACTAGAGGACAACCGCGCCAAGCTACGGGAGTACCACTGGCTACAGGAAGCGCACGGGGGCCGCATACGGCTGCTTCGGCAACGAGAACTGGACAACCCTTACCTGGTGCTCAAAGACTTCTTCCTGGCGGGGTCACTCCCTGCCTGGCGGGAACTGCTCACCGCCTGGACCGAGTACGCCCTCTGCTACACCAGCCTTCTCCAGGACACCGATGACCCGAACCTGGTGCTGCGCTACGAGCACCTCCAGAAACTGCTGGAAGCAGCGTACTATATCTCCCATTCAATGGGCCGCAAGGAATTTGAGCTGCTACCCGCCCAACCCCAGATGGCCGCGCCGCAGCACCGCCCAGAAAACGGCGCAGTCCCCGCCGCCCCAGTGCAGCACCATGCCTGAGCCCCGGAACCAAGCAGGCTGGGGAGTTGACCACGGCACACAGGAACCTTTGGAGCGCGGGCGCAGCATTCTGCAGACCTATTCAACAGCTGACCTGCTCTGGGAACTCTACCGGGGCTGGGCCAGCGCCGCGCCAGGCAGTGCGCCAGGTGCGCCTGCCCGCATGCACCGCTTTGTATAGGAGCTTTCCCATTATTTGGCGGGCGGTGGGCCAAAACCCGGGGGAGAGCAGCCGGAGCCTTGGGTTAGGCAGAAACAAATCCTGCCCGGCGATGTGCAGGCCATTGTGCGGCTCCTAGCTGAGGCGGTGCAACCGGAGAAAATCTACCTGCTGGGTTACCGAGGCACCGGAGGCACGGCCACCAGGTATCTGGAGCTGCTAGTGGTATTGCCCACCCGTCACCCGCGGTCGTTCGCAGACCTGGAGCCACTGGCAGCCTTCGCCTGCCTGGGCAACCCGCGCGTGTCGTGCACCCTCTGCAAGGCAGACCATGTGCAGCAGATGCTCACAGTGGGGGACGTTTTCTACTCCCTCAGCTGCCTGCCCACTCACCTGGTGTACACAGACGGGAGCCCAGACTTTATTCCTACCCCGCCAGAAGTGCTTTTAAAGCTAACGGCAGACGCCTTGCAGGAGTTCAACGCCAACTTTTCCAGGGCCGTTGCTTTCTACGGCACCGCCCAACGGTTCTGGGCTGAGGGGAACAAGGATTTGGTGCCTTTTCTGCTGCACCAGGCCACGGAGCTCACGCTTCGGGCCATTCTGCTGTCGCTGCTGGGCCGTGAGAAGCGCACCCATTCCCTGAAAGTGCTCCTGCGCCACACCCGCGTGCTGGCCCCGGCGGTACAGGCGGTATTCCCCAGAGATACAGACGCAGAGCGCCAGCTGGTGCACCTGCTGGAGGAAGCCTACCTCAAGAGCCGCTACGAGAGCAGTTTTAGGCTGGAGGATTCCATGATGGAAGAGTTGCTGACCAGGGTGAAGAAATTGATGGCGGTGGCGCAGGAGGTGTTTGAGGAGAGGATGCTAGTAATAGAGGGGCTCTTGGACATAAATGGAATCGTACCTTAAAATCCCTTATTGATGATGTGAAAGCAGGGGCAGCATCACAAAAGGTCTGTTCCGTAGTCAGTAAGAATGTACAATTTGGGAGTCACCTATTTTCTAGGGAATTGTTTGGCTCCCCTGTGAATAATCACAGCTGCTTTCTTATGTGATTTTCCACAGAACGCTTGACAAATCATACATAAGCTACCACCTTTCTGTTTCTTAAAGCAATTAAACAGAAAGGGAACGTATGTACGGAATTTTTAATGAAAGTGCGCGTGGCGGGGCTTTTTCAGAGGCAACAAAACGTGCCGTTTGGAACAAAGGCCAAATAGTACCTGGCTATCATCCAGACTTTATCAGGAAGGATGCCTGTAATGCCTGGATTGAGTGGGAAAAGTACGGGGATGTAACACATGGTGGCACTGGCTGGGAAATTGACCACATCAAGCCAGTGGCCGCAGGCGGGGGTGATGAACTGTCAAACCTACAGCCCCTCCAGTGGCAAAATAACAGGAATAAAGGAGATGCTTATCCGGCCTCTGGTTATTGTATAGTCACTACTAGATAAACTAGCTACAATCAACCTACACTAAGTTTTTGGAGAAAGGGCAATGGCCAATAGGCAGGCAGTATAGCCGTAACCAGATGCAGCACAGGTGCATTCCTGAACTGCCACGTAGCGCCTCTGATACCTTCTACACACGTTTTGGCAATTGGGTGCCACAGGCAAGGCCATTCCCGTTTTCGGGCTCGTTTCCAGAAACGAGCCCGAAAACGGGAACTTAGTGGTATTGTAACTTTTAAGGGGCTATTCCCATTGTCTCACCTACATCAAGATGACCTCTCCAGAAGTTGGGCAGTATGTTTTTTTGACATTTGGTTAGTGCCCGTGCAGGCATAGTAACTGTTTAATTTGTAAGTTGCTGTTACTATGGCCAGAACCCTTCTTTCCGGTGCCTTATTCTTGTCATTCTTTCTGCTCCTGGTAACTGCAGCCCGCGCGCAGGTGACCTTGGGCGCGCTGGAGTGGGTGCAGAAGCTGGAGGGCCTGAAACGCGAACTGACGCAGATAAAAGCCCAGCGAGACAGCCTCTTTGCCGCGCCGCCTGTGGTGCGGGACTCACTCGCCTTAAAAACAACCTTAGACAGTCTTAATGCCAAAGGGCTAGACACGGCCATAGTCTCTCAGTACCGGGACAGCCTCACTATTGCTTTTGCCAAGCAACAGCTCGCCATGAGAGCCAACCAAGAGGCTGAACGGCTGTTGGCGGCTGAGCTGGCCAAGGCAAAGGAGGCCGCTATGGCCGGTCTTCTGCCACGGGAGGCCCAGCTTCTGATAAGTGAGATCAGTTCTGCGCTTGACCCTGCCTCCCTGAAGTCAGCCGCCGCCACGGCGGTTAATGCCGCAGCCGGAAAACCAATTGCCAAAGCCAAAGATGCTGCCAAGGAGGCGGTCAAATATGCAGGCCCCCTGGAGCGGCTGGAGCAGCTCAAAGATGCGCCCTGGCAATACCCTAAGCTGAATGAGTTCAAGGGCAGGCCTTGGCAGGAACGGGTCGTTATTGGTTCGCTCTGGCAGTTCAGTAAGCGCGAGCGGTTCAACGTGGACTTTACGCCCACGGTGGCCTGGCGGCTCTACAGCCTGCTCTCCTTGGGCGTCGGTTTTCAGTACCGCCTCTCCATAGACCCCGGGGCCCGGCCCTGGGTAGGGGGCCCTGACCGGGTGCTGGGCTACGTGCTCTTCGCTGACCACAAAATCAAGAAGGGCTTCTTCGGAAGGCTGCACTACGAGGACCTGCACTCGCCCGTCTCCCAAGACGGGGCCGAGCCGCTGCAGGCTGGAAACAGGGAATGGGTGAAGGGGCTGGCGTTGGGGTTAGGCAAGACCTTTGATCTCTACGGACCGCTGCAGGGCTACCTGCTTGCCCAGTACAACGTGTTACACCAAAGTGGTGAGACGCCATACCTGAGCCCGGTGCAGGTAAGGGTAGGGTTGTCAATACCCATCTCCCAGTTCAAAAGGGAAAACGTCAAAGTGAAAACACCTGCAGTGGAGGTGCCTAGTTTAGAGTTGCCTAAGGTGAAACACCTTGATCAGTAAAGCGAAAATGGATTATTACCAGCCTTTAGCATTTGCCGAAAAATATCTATTTGCCCATAGTGTAGGAGGTAGCAGGGTTAATAGTGGGTTTTAGGCCTTGACTAATAAAATGGCCTTCTACTATTGTTGGAAATCTTTAGTAGGGAGATGGCTCCAACAGCTTCCATTTGTGCTGCTTTACCGTCTTGGTAAATATTGTGTATCTCAATTCCTGGTACACGAGAGACTTAGTGTAATGCAGGCACATCTGGTGAGCGGTTGCTACTTTGGTGTTTACGCGCCAATCTTTGGGTGAAGCCTCACACGCCTGAAATTCTATACACTTGATTGGGCTAGGATTCCCAAGTCTCCAACTGCACCTTCCACCCTCAGAACTCCCAAAACAAAATAGCGCAGTGCTTGTACCAATATCATAACGGGATTTGGTCTTTCTTTCCGTGACACCACAACATTTATAGACAATTGAAAGTACACTGCGGGAGAAAATTATTCTAGCCTGACTTGGACTAATCTGGTAACCTCATGAAAGGAAACCGCGTCTTCCGATTGACAACATTGCATTTACCTTGTGACCTTCCTGATTACTCTTAACGGGGAGGCTAGTACTATCTCGGAGCATTCGATGTTCTCCCAAGTTTCTACCGATGTTTTAAGCCCATATTCCCAGTATAGATTCGCTATTTGCCACATATTATAGGAGACACTAGACAAAGGCTCGATGGCATTGAAATCTCCTTTATGGACCGGTGCCGTATTATCCTCAATTGAAACTTCGTAAATGAAACCATCGGGATTATTCTTAGAGTGGTAACACTTCATAGTCTCTAAATTATCACAGGCAAAGGTGGACTTCAACCTAGAAGGCTTATGCGGAAAGTGCCAAGCTCTTACCGCCTCTAAAGCCATTTCCCTATTCCAGCTTTGATGTTCAAGGCCGATTTTAAAAAGAAAATTCCCCCAATTACCAGTGGGTATGATAGAGTTATTTGGGTAATCTATAGTTGAAGAATGGTATAATGTCATATTGCCTGCATGTACGCTGTCACTAAAATTTGTCTACTTCCATCTGAGTGCCAAGTAATCGGTCTGTCAATCAGGTTTACAAACTGCTCAATTTGTCAGGCTTCTTCAGATACGCTTCTAGCGCTGTGCAGTTCCCTAAAACTGAACCATGTCCATGTTGACAATATTTAATTTTATAGCCGGATTAAAT
Source organism: Rufibacter sp. LB8 (assembly GCF_014876185.1). Taxonomy (NCBI): domain Bacteria; kingdom Pseudomonadati; phylum Bacteroidota; class Cytophagia; order Cytophagales; family Hymenobacteraceae; genus Rufibacter; species Rufibacter sp. LB8. The sequence continues at coordinate 3,516,197 of NZ_JADALJ010000001.1, forward strand.
GAACTGTAGTAAGGTTGAACAGTGCAAAACCCAATACGTAATCCTGTTCCCGTGCTTAGAACATATGCTCAAGGGGTTATACCCACACGTTAGTAAAGGCCTCCCATCGAGAGCGTTGACACTGCATCTGGTGCTGGTCAAGCAGCTAGCCAACATAATTGCACCTGAAACGGGTCAACAACGCATAAGGCTTCATTCTCTACTCAAACTTGAGGGAGAATACCCAGGAAAGCGATAGCAGTTTGTTTTTGAGTTGTTCAATATTTATAATCAGGTCTTCAAAAGTAGGTGGTGTCTGCTCGTAGATCATTTCGCTCTGCATTTTCTTGTAATCATTTTCCCACGCCTTTACAAAGTCGGGATGCGGCGTGGGATTCAGAGTTTTGGGATTATGCAAGTTATAGTCCACCCCGCCAACTTTGGCATATCTATGACGGTGGCCTACAATCGTCTCGTAAAGGTCTTGGTCTTCCATGGCGGTTAAAATATCTGCATTTTGTGACAAATGGTAAACGTCATACATATGGCGACTCAGCCTGTCTACCCGGATTTTCTCGGCGGGGCGGCTGAACTCCTCATGCAGGAGGAATAACTTCTCTAAGAAAGTTCTCTTCGCATCTACAGTTGGCACATGGATATATGGTGAGGCAAACGGACGGTCCTGGTATATTTCATCTACTAATGAACCAAACTCCTTAACGGAAAAGGGTTCTATCAACGAACGGCAGCCTATCTCAATTTGGACCCTTGGACGAACATAATCAGGGTGCTCCGTCACGTTAGGGTAGTGTACCTCAATGATTCTTGGATCCTGGTCGCTATCAATGGCAGCCACAGGGACCAGGTCAACATTAGCGAACCCCTTCTCTTGGAAACGCTCTTTCAATTCCTCAAGAAATTCTCCTGTTGTGTATTCGCCGGCAGTTTTCCTTAGCTTAGTGCGTTCTTTTTTGGAAAGCTCCCCTGCAAACCCCAAAAATTTTCGGTCAATTGCCAAATCTATGTCTTCTGAGAACCGGTCAATTAGTTTCCATGCTTTGCTTAGAGAAGTACCGCCTTTGAACACCAGATGCTTCCCAGCCTCCATTTCAAATATGATGGCAAGTGTCTGCGTGACCCACCAATCTTTTTCGACAGCAAAGGCAGGCATGCCTGTTTTGTTACTAATTGCGTTGAAAATATTTCTTTTCTCTTCGGGCTCTATTCTGTGAAAGTCAGTCATTATAAAGCTTTCTTCATTATTTTTTGTATCCATGCTGGGGCTAGTGAGATGTCATGTTCCAAATCTTTCCTGTCTTCCTTCTTCAATAGATCGATAATCCTAAACTCCTCTTTTTCACTCACATTTCCGTTCCCAATCTCCTTCAGGGCTTGGATAACCAGGCGACTGATTTTCCCCTTTGCCAATAAATTGCTCGGGGTTGTCTTCCTGAAGTTAATCGTCCTTTTCCCTATTCTTATTTCACGGGGGGAACCATCTGTAAGTAAGATAATTTTCATCGGGATTTGTGTGCTTAACCCCAAGGCGTTCAAAGCATAAATCCCTGTGGGAACTGTCCGTAGCTTGTCTCGTTTAATAATGGCTTCGGCAATCTCCTCAGCTGAAGGCATAGCAACGCCGATGTATTTACTCTCCTTAGGCCTTGCATAAATTCCCTGAGCCACCCGAATAATGTGCTCCTTAGCAGTGAGGCGTTCCAAAGCTTTCCTGACGGCATCAGACGAACCAAACTTGCTAAAATCATCAGGGAAAAACAATGTCCCCTTTGGTCTTCTCTTTATGGATCGTTCAATTTGCTTCTCTGTGCTTTCCATCGTGAACCATATTTAAACTTGTCACAAATTTAATCAATATTTGTGACAAGTTTTACAATAATTTTGTCACAAAAGTTGTCAATATTTGTGACAAAAAAATATTTTAAGGGATTGATAGACTTAATAAATTGGGAGGCACTGCTGTATGTAATAAAGAGCAGCAGCATCGGGCTTTGAAGCGTAGAGAAGTCACCTTCTCAGAGGAGGTCTGGCTATGTGCTAATTGCTTCCATTGAAAGGTAGATGGTCACAACACCTACTTTCAGTACATGTTTAATGCAGCAGGAAGCACTGAGCATGTACTGGGAGTCCAGAATCGCTTCCTTGGGTAATCCTGAATCTAGTTCTTGAAAATAGACCTGCTCTCTCCTTGATACGGATACGAATAGGGCTACAGCCATTAACCAAAACCTATTTTATGTCAATCCCAAAGCTTTCCAATGGAATGTGGTCAAGAATGGAGGCAACTGAAAATTTAACGTATTGACATAGTGTGATTTTTGAGTAAGGAAGTAAAATAAGTTAAAAGTTGGGCTTAGCAAGTTTACAGCAGAGCCAAGAGCTCTAAAGACCTCATAAAATGGTGCGAAATATGTACTGTAGGGTCTACCTCAGATAAAGAAAAAGCCTTGTAAGGAAACTTGCAAGGCTTTTTTCGTTTTACAGGTGACCAAATAGATGACAATTTCTTGTGTTTTGTGAGGTACATTAGGTAGTGGAATTTCCGTTTTCGGGCTCATTTCTGGAAACGAAGCCAAAAACAGAAGTGTCTTGCTTAGAAAGGCCGCACCTGTATTTGTTCCCGGCACAACTTGTTTAAAGTACAGAACGAGACTGGTTTATTTACTTAGCTACAAACTGCACAAATAGGCAAACTATAGAAATCTGGATTACCCTTTTTGCTAATGCCCTGCTTTTTTGCGGCCGGATTACTGCTTTTTGCTTCCTTTAAAATTTCAGGCAGAAGCTCAAGGCCACATTTTCAAGGCAGCACTTTCTATAAATACACAAGCACCCGATAAAATGAAAAGGATAGTGCCCAGCCTTGCTTCCATAACATGCTACTTGGAAAATGCTGATTTATAAAAAAGGCCTTCTATATAGAAGGCCTTTTTATTTGTGGGAAAGAAAGCTTGTAATAACGCTGAGTTAGATCCTAGAGAATCAAGTTGCACCAGCGGGAAGATAAAAAAAGCAGCCTTTGATGCACCAAAGTACACCAAAGACTGCTTTCATACATTATCGCTTAATGAACCGCTTAGAGACTTTCTTGCCGTCAATGACCATGTCTAAGATATAGACACCGCTACTGAGGGAAGTGATATCAATAGGTTGGTCGCTGGTTAAGGTGGGCAAGTCAAGGACGGTCTGTCCTGCGGTGTTAAGAACCCTTGCGTTGGTGGCAGTTCCGGTGAAGCGAAGGGACAGCTCATTTTCAGCAGGGTTAGGGTAAGCGACAACTTCTTCATCTGCCTCAGCCTTGGCAACCGCCATTCTTGCCGTTGTTTGTTTGGTTACTCTTAGCCAGTTCAGGTTCCAGCCGCCCGCAATGGCCTTTAGGCGCAGCGTAAAGGTACCGCCCGTTGTGATGCTAACCGTTTGGGAAATGGTTGTCCAGCCTGTCTGCCAACCCCCTGTAGAAGGTACGTTCACGCGTCCAAGCACTTTCACGCCAGTGAGGATGGACTCTATGGTGCCCCCGCCGTTCAAGCTGGCTACCCGGTATTCAATTGTGTAGTTGCCTGCGGTTGGAAAGCTGACGTTGCTGTAAGAGAACTCATCTCCGGTATCAATATGGCTCACGTTCAGACCGGCACCGGTGTCAGAGCAAGTTTCTGTTTGCACTGCGCCAACCTGCACAGAAGAGTAAGTCTCTGCCTGTATGAGGGTGCCGGTGCTTACTGGCGGGGTACAGGTGGTGGTGCCAAGGCTGTTCTTGAGCGCGGTCAGGTAAGCGGTGGCAAACTTGTCTCGCCAGGTATTGTCCAGGAGTTTGGTGGCGTCACCTGAATCCACAAAGCCTATCTCGTTTAGTACGCCAATGGCGTTGTTGCCATTCAGAACGCCCAAATGATAGATATAGGTGGCATCTTCCACAGAACGCCGGTTGGTCCAGCTGCCGCCTGCCGCCATGCGGTTCTGGACTTCCAGAGAGAAGTTGCTGTTGGCAGTGGTGCCTGACGTGCTTCTGTTGCACCAGAAAGTTTCTGTGCCGCTTCCGCCGCCGGCGTTGCAGTGAATGCTCAGGAACCGGTCTGCGCCCCAGCTGTTAGACATGTCACGGCGCTGCGTAACAGAGATCCAGCCATTAGCGGTAGTTCTCGTCATTTTCACTGAATAGCTGGCGCATTGGCTGTTTAACAGGTCGCGCAATTTAAGACCTACAGAAAGGGCGGTGGCAATCTCTGTACTGGTACGGCCGTCTGGGTTGCTGCCGTCTGCGGCGTAGCCGTGCCCCGGGTCAATCACTACCACTATCTGCGCCTGAACGGCCAGTGTGAAAAAAGCCAGGCAGAAAGTCAATGCCACCCGTAGGAAGTTGTTTTGTATATGTTTGGTCATAGTATGTTACTTTTTGATTTTTAAATCGGCCACATAGATTTTGCCTGACTTTTCATCGGAGAAAGCAATGCGCTTTCCGTCCGGCGAGACGTCTGCCCACATCTCAATTCTGTCTGGGGTGTTGGTGAGCTTGGTCTTGGCGCCGTTACTGACAGCCACAAAGTAGAGTTCTGAGCCGGAGATGGAGTGACCGTCTTTGCTTTCGTCTTCAAACGTGAGGATGCCGCTGCCGTCTGGAAGCCAGCTGCTGGGAAGGCCCATTCCAAGGTTTTTGCGTTTGGCTTTGCCGTCAATGGAGTAGAGGTACATGTTGGCACCTTCGTTCACAATAACCGATTTCCCGTCTGGCGACACCAGGGGGCTGTAGAACTGGCCTTCCTCCTTGGTGATAACCCAAGGCTCACCGTTTCCTTTTCTGGCCTCCAGCTTGAGGGTCTCGGGGTTGATGTACACTTTCAGCGAAGGGCTTTTTCTGGCAGAGAAAGTACGGTTGGCCTTTGTGTCTTTCGCCTCTGAAAGCACGCGCTCCCGGCCGCCGCTCACGGCAATGCTTTTTTCTACCAGCGTTCTGGCGCCGGCAGGAGAGGTTTGTTTTTCATAGAAGACTATGTCCTTGCCGTCTGCGGTCCAGCGGGCCTTGTAGCCAATGCCTTGGCCACTTTTTAACTTCCGCACGGCGCCATTGCCGGCCACATCTTTGATGTAGAGCGCGTCGTTGTGGTGGTCTGTGAACAGAATTCTTTGTCCGTCTGGCGACCACACCGGGCTGCTGTACTCGTTGGTGCCGGAGGTGACTTCCCGCACGTTCTGCAAGGCCGGTGCCTGCGCTTGTGCCTGGAGGCTCACGCTACCTAGTGATAAACCCAGGTAGGTTAAACAACTGAATGTTTTTTTTAGAATCATACTGTTTGTTGGTTAGGGGTAAGGTTAAATAATAAAAAAAGCGGAATAGACTAATCACGCAGCCATGGGACAGAATTAAGGAACTGTGCCAGCGCTGTGAATCTTTGAAAAGCTGCTTATACGGTGATTTTTGAGCGCTCTCTTTTATGGCTATTGCCAATGTCAAAAGACCTGCGCCAAGCAGTACTATTGCTGCCTGTATGTCACTTTAATAAACTGGTAAGAAGGGTTTGTGGCTAGAAAGGGAATTTTCTAGGTGTGTAGGAAAGAGCGGGTAAAGGTGTGCATTGCCTGGGCATTTCTTCACATGTGCCTGGTGGCGCCTACTATAGTAGACAAGGAGGATGACGTGATATTGGGCGGTTCCTTCTTGGCGAAATCCTCTTGTGGAGAATAAAGAGATAAAGCTCGGCCTGAGCGTGATAATAAAGTGGAGTTAGCTACTTTAAACGGAAGGATTTTCATGTGTAAAACGTGTTAAGTTTAAAGCAGAAAAAAAGCTAAATCAATGAATCGTAATTTTAAGTGGTTTTGGTGTAGTCTATAATCTAAAGCGAACTCCTGTACTAGGTTGGTTTTCAGTTCTTCAATAGAAAATTCACCTAAGTTTTGTTGTTAAAATGTTTTTCTAAGGTGTTGTAGCTAATTAAAGAATATAAGCCAAGATGGGTGAATTAATAACCCTTAAAAAGGAAACTTACGCTAATAAGTAACTATAATTATTTACAAGATAAATAACATTATTATTAGAGACTTAATAGCGTCTGCTATTAAGACCGTGATTAAACTCCTGCTTCGTACTGGCGATGGATAAGCAAAGAACCTGATTTCGTCTTTTTGGTCACTGGAGAGGACCAATATGGTGTGATAAAAAAGCGCTTAGCCAGAGAATTTTATCCTGGCTTTCTGTTGCAACACTAAGATTTAAACCAGCTTTTACTTGAGGAATTCACTTAAACACTTCAGAAGGATTTAAGTGAAGTTCCTGACTATAGTTGAAAAAAAGCAAAAGCAATGCATTCTCTTGAATGCATTGCTTTTGTTTACGCCTATAGAATTAGGGATTTTTGGAATTGAGAGTCTGGAAGCAACCTTGAAGAAGGTCAAGCAATTTCCTGACAGATAAAATAACCATTCAGGAAACTCTGGCTCCTTTAACTGCAAAGAACAAATATAGGTGTCTGCTAATACTACTCGTCACCTGCCATTAACTTGTCTCAAAAAATTCCGTTTTCGGGCTCATTTCTGGAAATGAGCCCGAAAACGGAAGGACAGTCCCACGAAACCATGGGAAAATAGCTTTGGGTACTATTCTGAACGACTACTAAGCGGCTGTGACGCTATAACACGGTAGCGTTGAACGTGTCTCCCTGCGCCAGGTCGCCGGTGTCAAAGCCTTTCTTAAACCACCGCACGCGCTGGGCCGAGGTGCCGTGCGTGAACGAATCTGGCACCACCCGGCCAGTGGATTGTTTTTGGAGGCGGTCATCGCCAATGGCGCTGGCGGCATTGAGGGCTTCCTCCAGATCGCCGGGCTCCATCACGCCTTTGGTGCGTTGGGTGTGGTGCGCCCACACGCCCGCCAGAAAATCGGCTTGCAATTCCACGCGTACCATGAGTTTGTTGAATTCCACTTCAGAGAGTTGGCCCCGCATGGCGTTCACCTGATCCATGGTGCCGGTGATTTTCTGCACGTGGTGCCCCACTTCATGGCCCACTACATAGGCCTGCGCGAAGTCGCCGGCGGCGCCCAGCTTATGCTCCATCTCGGCGAAGAAGCTCAGGTCAATGTACAGTTTTTCATCGCCGGGGCAGTAGAACGGGCCGGAGGCCGACGAGGCCTGTCCGCAGGCCGAACTCACCTGGTTGGAGAATAACACCAGGGTAGGTTCTCGGTACCCTTGCAGCAAGGTATTCCAGACATCTTCGGTGTCTGCCAGCACAATAGCGGTCTGCTCTGCCAGTTGCTGTTCTTCGGGGCTGTGCTGGGCAGGGGAAGAGGTTTGTGCGTATTGCGGCTCCCCGCCTATGAACTGCTGCAGGAGCGTAAGCGGATTGGTGCCGGTTAAAAACAGGCCAGCCGCCACAATGGCCAGCACCACCAACCCCGCTTTGGAGAAAAGGAGCCGGAACAAGGGAATCAACAGCATGGGATTGATGCCACCACCGCCGCCAAAACCGCCGGCTCCCTGGCCTCTGCGGTCTTCTACATTACTGCTTTTTCTTCTGCCTAGCCATTTCATAAGAGTCTCTTTTAAGGAAGTGAAGGATAGTATGTTGAGCAGTTGTAACGTCTTTCCCTGGAAATCTCACCATGTGCCCGAACCCTATAACGGAGGGCAGCCTCACTTAGATGCGCCCAATTTCTCAGGGCGGCCCAAGCCGTTTTCGGGCTCATTTCCGGAAATGAGCCCGAAAACGGAAAATCGCGCCCGCTACCACCTCGTTAAAATGAATATTTCTATATAGTTCCCATCAAATAAACCGCAGGTTGTGTAAGTTTAGAGAAGGAAACCTCTACCCGCCCAAACTGCATGAAATCCACCCCCACCGCCACTTTTACCCGTGCACTGCTGCAAGGGCTGGCACTGTTTGTTTTGTTGGCCACGTTCAGTTGCCGCGGAAAAAGTGACGAGCTGGCGCTAGAACAGAAAAACTTTGAGCAGGAGATTGCCCAGGAGCAGAACCTG